>CAZROR010000014.1:0-29501 GCA_964601765.1 uncultured Zetaproteobacteria bacterium | reverse complement strand
CAATCGTGCCTATGTTTACGTGCGGCTTCGTACGCTCATATTTCGCCTTGGACATAACGCCCTCCTTAACCTTTCACCCGCGCAACAATCTCTTTGGCGATGTTGCCCGGAACTTCTTCGTAATGTTTGAAATGCATCGTATAGGTTGCCCGACCCTGCGATGCGGAGCGCAGGCTCGTTGCATAGCCAAACATCTCGGCCAGCGGCACCTCGGCATCCACGACCTTCGCGTTGCCGCGCTCGCTCATGCCCAGCACCTTGCCGCGACGCCGGTTCAGGTCGCCGACGATATCGCCCATGTAGTCCTCCGGCGTGACCACCTCAACCTTCATGATGGGCTCCAGCAGTACCGGGTTGGCGCGCATAGCGCCCTCGCGCAGGGCCATCGAGCCCGCGATCTTGAATGCCATTTCAGATGAATCGACATCGTGATAGGAGCCGTCGTACAGCGTCACGCGCACATCCACCATCGGATAGCCGGCCATGACACCGTTGGCCAGCGCCTCCTCGGCTCCCTTGCTGACGGCCGGGATGTATTCCTTCGGCACCACGCCGCCGACGATCTTGTCGACAAACTCGTAACCACTGCCGGGAGGAAGCGGCTCGATCTCCAGCCAGACGTGGCCGTACTGGCCGCGGCCACCGGACTGGCGCACGTACTTGCCCTCGGACTTCACGCTGCTACGGATCGTCTCGCGGTAGGCCACCTGCGGCTTACCAACGCTTGCCTCCACCTTGAATTCGCGCTGCATGCGGTCAACGATGATCTCCAGATGCAACTCACCCATGCCGGAAATGATCGTCTGGCCGGTCTCCTCGTCCGTCTTCACGCGGAAAGACGGATCCTCGGCCGCCAGCTTGGACAGCGCCACACCCATCTTTTCCTGATCCGCCTTGGTCTTCGGCTCGATGGCCACAGAGATCACCGGATCGGGGAACTCCATGCGCTCAAGAATAATGGGGTCGGATTCAACACAAAGGGTGTCGCCCGTTGTGGTGGATTTCAGGCCCACGGCGGCGGCGATATCACCGGCGCGCACTTCCTTGATTTCCTCACGATCATTCGCGTGCATCTGCAGAATGCGGCCAACGCGCTCTTTCTTGCCCTTGGTTGAATTCAGCACATAGGAACCGGCCTCAAGCACACCGGAATAGACGCGGAAGAAGGTCAGCGTACCGACAAACGGATCGGCCATGACCTTGAAGGCCAGCGCCGCAAACGGCGCATCATCGGAAGACGGACGGTGATCTTCGGCCTCGGTATCCGGATGAACACCGCGGATATCCGGTACATCCACCGGTGCCGGCAGGAAGTCCACGACGGCATCGAGCAGCGTCTGCACGCCCTTGTTCTTGAAGGCGGTGCCGCACAGCACGGGGATCACCTCGATATCGAGCACGGCCTTGCGGATACAGCCCTTCAGCTTCACCTCGTCGATCTCCTCGCCCTCGAGGTAGGCCTCCATCAGCGTATCGTCATGCACGAGCACGGCATCAAGCAGCTTTTCACGGTATTCCTCAGCCTGGTCGGCGAGGTCGGCCGGAATCTCGTCGATACGATACTCCGCGCCCATCTTGTCTGAGTCCCAGAACACGGCCTTCATGCGCACGAGATCGACAACACCGACAAAGCTGTCCTCTGCACCGATCGGCAGGTTCAGCGGCACGGCCGTATGCCCAAGACGCTCTCCAATTTCGCGCACCACGCGGAAAAAGTCCGCACCAACACGGTCCATCTTGTTGACGAAAGCAAGCCGGGGCACGTTGTATTTGTCGGCCTGGCGCCAGACCGTTTCAGACTGCGGCTCCACGCCGCCCACGGCACAAAACACGCCAACGGCGCCATCGAGCACACGCAGGCTGCGCTCCACCTCAATGGTGAAGTCCACGTGGCCTGGGGTGTCAATGATATTAATCTGGTGATTGTTCCATTTGCACGTCGTCGCTGCCGAGGTGATCGTAATGCCGCGTTCCTGCTCCTGCGCCATCCAGTCCATGGTCGCAGCGCCGTCATGAACCTCGCCAATTTTGTGGGTCCTGCCGGTATAATACAAAATGCGCTCGGTGGTCGTCGTCTTACCGGCATCAATATGGGCCATGATGCCAATGTTACGAACACGCTCTAGCGGTGTCTGTCGGGCCACGATCAGCTACTCCTCAACAACTCGGTACTGTCTAGAACAAAAAAACTACGGCTGTTACCAGCGGTAGTGTGCAAATGCCTTGTTTGCCTCCGCCATGCGGTGCGTTTCGTCGCGTTTCTTGTACGCGCCGCCACGCTCGTTCAGGGCGTCCACAATCTCTGCTCCCAGGCGCTCTTCCATGGTGTTTTCAGAGCGCTTGCGTGCATATTCAACAAGCCAGCGAATGGCCAGCGACAACTGGCGGCGTGGCGTCACCTCGATCGGCACCTGGTAGGTGGCACCACCCACGCGGCGGGACTTCACCTCGACCAGCGGCTTAATTGCCTCAACGGCGCGGTGCAGCGTACCGACCGGCTCGCCCTTCGTGCGGTTCGCCGCCATCTCCATGGCACCATACATGATGCGCTCGGCTACGGTCTTCTTCCCATCCCACATCAGCTTGTTGATGATCTGGGAAACAATCTCATCGCCATATCGGGCATCCGGCGTCACCGGGCGGCGGCTGGGCGGTCCTTTGCGTGGCATCCCCTACCCCTTACTTCGGCCGCTTGGCACCGTACTTGGAGCGGGCCTGCTTGCGCCCCTCCACGCCGGTCGTATCCAGCACGCCACGCAGAATATGGTAACGAACGCCAGGCAGGTCCTTGACGCGGCCGCCGCGAATGAGCACCACGGAGTGCTCCTGCAGCTTGTGCCCCTCGCCCGGAATATATGCTGTCACCTCAAACCCGTTGGTCAGACGCACGCGCGCCACCTTCCGCAACGCCGAATTCGGCTTCTTCGGCGTCGTCGTGTACACGCGGGTACATACCCCACGGCGCTGTGGGCATGCCGAAAGCGCAGGTACCTTATTGATCTTGCGCTTGTCCGTTCTGCCCTTGCGGATCAACTGGTTGATTGTCGGCATCGTTACCTCGCTCAAAACTTTGCCCCGCCATCGGCGGAGGGCGGCGAAACATAGTGGTGCGGCCATCCCCTGTCAACCGCTTCGGGGGGCGGTCAGCGGGCTTCCCGCCAAAGACCCGGAGCGGGGTAAAATCCGGCCCGTTTCCGGGGGCAGATCAGAAGCAGCTTGACACGCGCGAGCCCTAGCTCAGTGACTTCAGAATATCCTCGCAGGCCTTCTTGGCATCAGAGAAAAGCATCATCGTCTTGTCCATGTAGAACAGCTCGTTATCCAGCCCCGCATAACCCGGTGACAGCGAGCGCTTGATGAATATCACGTGCTGGGCACGCCCGACATCGAGCACAGGCATGCCGTAAATCGGGCTGCCCGGATCGTTTTTGGCGGCCGGATTCGTGACATCATTGGCGCCAATCACAAGCGTCACGTCCGTATCCGCAAACTCGGGATTGATTTCATCCATTTCAAATACCGCATCATAGGGCACCTCGGCCTCGGCCAGCAGCACGTTCATATGGCCAGGCATGCGCCCGGCCACCGGGTGAATGGCAAAGCGCACGTTCACACCCGCCTTGCCCAGCTCATCCACCAGCTCCTTCAGTGCATGCTGGGCGCGGGCCACGGCCATGCCGTACCCCGGCACGACGATGACGCTGCGCGCATTGCTGAGCAGAAAGGCCGCATCCTCGGCGCTGCCCGCATGCACCGGCTTGTCCGACACGGTTGCCGCACCACCCGCCTGCGCCTCACCACCAAAGCCGCCGAGCAGCACATTGATGAGCGAGCGATTCATCGCCCGGCACATAATGTAGGACAAAATGGCACCGGATGAGCCCACGAGGGCGCCGGCCACGATCAGCATGTTGTTGCCAAGCGTGAAGCCAATACCGGCAGCAGCCCAGCCCGAATACGAGTTCAGCATGGAGACGATGACCGGCATGTCGGCACCGCCGATCGGCACGATCAGCAGCACACCGAGCACAAGCGCAATCCCCGTCATCACAAGAAACGGTACCCACCCCTGCGTGATGCAGAACATGATGCCGGCGCCCAGCATGGCCAGGCCCAGCAACAGGTTCAGTACGTGCTGGCCCGAGAATACAAGCGGCCGACCGGAGACAAGCCCCTGAAGTTTGGCAAAGGCGACGATGGATGCCGTGAATGTGATCGCACCGATGAAGGTGCCCAGAAACATTTCGATGCGGCTGGCCAGGTGCAACTCACCGGATGTTGTGGTGATGCCATAGGCAGCCGGATTATACAGGGTCGAAAAGGCAATGAGCACGGCGGCCAGGCCAACCAGCGAATGCATGGCGGCAACAAGCTGCGGCATGTGCGTCATCGGAATACGCCGTGCCACGATGCTGCCGGCCGTGGCGCCAACGGCCATGGCTGCGAAAATCCAGCCGTAGTTGACAACATTGCCCATCATCAGGGTCACGACAACGGCCAGCGCCATGCCGACCATGCCATACAGGTTGCCGCGCCGGGCCGATTCGGGACTGGACAGCCCCTTCAGGGCCAGAATGAACAGTACCGCTGCAGCCAGATAGCTGAGCGCCACCATATTTGCGCTCATTCAGTCCTCCCGCTTGCGCTTCTTGAACATGGCCAGCATGCGCTGCGTAACCAGAAAGCCGCCGAAGATGTTGACGGAAACAAGCCCCACGGCAATGAGGCCAAGCACCGTGGCCAGATTTGTCTCGGCCGGCCCTGCCGCCAGAATGGCACCAACGATGATGATGCTGGAAATCGCATTCGTGACGCTCATCAGCGGCGTGTGCAGCGCGGGCGTGACATTCCAGACCACGTGGTAACCGACGAACACGGCCAGCACGAAAACGGTGAAGGCAAACACAAACGGATCGGCGCCGCTTTCAGCCGCCGACTGCGCCACGCCCTGGGCGGCATCCACTGCTGCCTGATTCATGCACTGCCTCCTTTCCCGCCGACCAGCTCCGGCTTCAGTATTTCGCCTTCCCGACACAGTAATGATGCTGAAATCACCTCGTCATCGAGGTCGATGTTCAGCCCGCCATCCTCCTCAAGCATCGGGGAGAGAAAGTTGAACACATTGCGGGCATAAAGCTGGCTTGCATCCGTGGCCATCAGAGCCGGGATATTCGTCCTGCCGATAATGGTGACCCCGTGCTTCTCGACGACCGCATCCGGCTCGGTCAGGGCACAGTTGCCGCCCATCTCGGCAGCCAGATCAACAATTACCGATCCCGGCTTCATCTTGCGAACCACATCCTCGCTGACCAGCAGCGGTGCGGGACGACCCGGGATCAGTGCTGTCGTGATGATGATATCGGCGTCTCCGGCATGCCGGTCGATCAGCTCGGCCTGACGCCGCTTGTACTCCTCGCTCACTTCCTTCGCATAACCGCTGGCATCCTCGGCATCCTCATCCACTTCCACCTCGACGAACTTCGCGCCCAGGCTTTCAACCTGCTCCTTCACAGCCGGACGGACATCAAAGGCCTCGACCATGGCCCCCAGCCGCCGTGCCGTGGCAATAGCCTGCAGGCCGGCAACACCGGCGCCCATTACAAGTACATGCGCGGGTGTCACGGTACCGGCAGCGGTCATCATCATCGGCATGAAGCGCTGATAATATCCCGTAGCCAGCAGTACAGCCTTGTAGCCGGCAATATTGGCCTGACTGGAAAGCACATCCATGCTTTGTGCACGCGAGATGCGCGGCACCATTTCCAGCACGAAACAGGTAAGGCCCCGTCTGGCATAGTCGGCAAGCAGTGGATTTGTAAATGGAGAAAGCATGCCAACCACCACACATCCCTTATGGAGGGCCTTCAGCTCATCAGCATCCGGGGCCCGTACCCTGAGCACAATGTCGGCTTTGTCGTACAAGGCTGATGCCCTGGCCACGATGTTCGCGCCGGCAGCCTCAAATGCCTCATCCGCGATATGGCTGGCATGGCCCGCGCCCTGTTGCACCCGCACCTCGCAGCCGGCAGCACAATACTTCTTTACTGTTTCCGGGGTAGCGGCGACTCGTGTTTCGCCGGTTCTGGTTTCCTTGGGAACCGCAATCAACATGCCGGAATTCCTTTGCCGCTTCACAATCATTGTCGCAGTCAGCGGAAGCCCCGCCGTGCGGCCGGGAAGTGTATGCCGGGGGGAGGGATTTACAAGCGTAAGGGATGCAGGGCTACCGCCGCTGTATCGGTATCCGGTACATCCAGCACGACCAGCTCTGTGGCAGGCACATAGACATGCGCATAACGAAACAGGTCGTCATCGAGCACATCATCACCCAGCATGAGCAGGTCAAGATCAAGCGTGCGCGACTGCCAGGCCCCGCCCGTGCGGATTCGGCCCTGCGCGTCCTCCAGGCCCTTCAGCCAGTCAACCAGCCGGTCGCGGGACAGCGCCGTATCAAACAGGCAGCAGGCATTGAGAAAGTCATCGCCCGCCAGCCCCACGGCCGCCGAGCGATAGACGCGGGAAAAGCGGACATCGGGGAATCGCTGCCGGATAGCCGCGGCGGCCTGTTGAAGGTTCGCCTCGGGCGCGATATTCGAGCCCATCCCAACCAGGGCCGGGCGAAGGCTCACGCCAGACTGCCGCGCTCAATGACAACGGCGACGTTCTCACTGCCACGCACGGCCCCGGGCTTGGACATTTTCAGCCTGAGCCAGGGTGTACCGAACTCAGCCAGAACAATACGCGTGCATTCCTCGGCCAGCGATTCGATCAGGCCGAAGCTGGAGCCCTCGACAAACGCAATCAGCCTTTTCGCCACTGCCTTGTAGTTCAGCGCATGTGCGATGTCGTCCGTTTCGGCCGCCCGCCGGATGTCCCAGGCCATTTCAAGGTCCAGCCGCACGGTCTGCCGCAGCTCCCGCTCCCAGTCATAAATGCCGATGACCGTGCGTATCTCCAGGCCTTCGATCAGCACCCGATCCCACTGCTTCATATCCATACCTCCTGCACCCGAAGCTTGACACGCGGGGACGCCTTCACACAATGCGCCACCTTCAATCAGCCGAGGGGGTAATGTTTGCGCATGGGTTCACAGACAGTCAAAACAACCGAGATCATCATTTCCTGCTCGAACAACGGCCAGCACCCGCTGGTCTACATCAATCTGAAAAGCGGCAAGGGTGCCTGTCACTACTGTGGCCAGAAGTTTGTCCGCGTCGAAACAGACAAAAAGGCCACAAATTCAAAGGCTGCCTGACAAAAGACCCCGGGAAGATGGGTGACGGGTAATCAGGAACCGGAAATAACTCCCTGCTCCCCATCAGCCCTCAGTCCTCAGTCCTCGCCCCTCAGTTCACCTCGCTGCCGTCGCGCTTCAAACAGCGCAATGCCCGTGGCCACGGATACATTCAGTGATTCCATCAGACCAGACATCGGGATGCTGACAAGCTGATCACAGCGCTCGCGCACAAGCCTGCGCAGGCCCTTTTCCTCTGCGCCCATCACCAGCCCGAGCGGCCCACTCAGCTCCGCCTCATAGATGGATGATGTGGCCTCCCCGGCCAGGCCACAAAGCCGGATGCCCGCTGCCTGCAGGCGCTGCATGGCCCGGGCCAGGTTGGTCACAACCAGGATATTCAGGCGTGAAACCGCCCCGCAGGCGGCCTTGGCCACGACGGGTGAGGCCGGATCGGCGGCATGATCGCGCGGCAGAATAACAGCGCTGCAACCGGCCGCAGCAGCCGTGCGCAGACAGGCGCCGAGATTGTGCGCATCAGTCACCCGATCAAGCAGCAATAGCAGCGGCGAGGCGGCCACATCCAGCGTGGCCAGCCAGGCATCAAAATCCGGAAAAGGCTGCCTGCCGCATTTGGCAACCGCGCCCTGATGCACCGTGCCACCGGCCAGGCGATCCAGCGCCTGCCGCGGCACAAAGCTCACGCGCACCCCGGCCTTTCTGGCCAGATGAATCAGCTCATTGATCCGCGGGTGCCTTTTCCCCTTCTCAATCACGAGCTCCTGCAAGGCATCCCCCGCTTCAAGTGCATGCCGGACCGCATGAATGCCCGCAAGAATCTTCATTTCCATCTCATCCCGGTCATGCCGGGGACTCTGTGGCATCAGACCGTGTTTGACCAGCTATCCGGTACGCAGTACTACCCGCGTCGACAGCCACGCGCGTCGACAGCCACGCATGGTATAATTCGATGGGCTTTGCGGAGGGTTCTATACGAACAGAAAAATTAGCATGATAACAATTATGAAAATTGCAAACCAAACCAATCTATTGTGGCTTTTGGAGCCTCTATGTTCTTGTCGGCGGTCGCAAATGCCATCATTTAAGGGTCCCTCATCAAGAGTTTCTCCCATTGTACTAAGGACAGCAACAGCATCTTCAAACGTAAGTCCATTTCCTGCTGCAAAATCTTCTATTTCTTCTCGTGTCATTTCATCTCCCGAGCCATTGAAGAAAATGCTCACTCGCTCGCATCTTCTAACTATCTGAATACTTCCTCACCGGCGTCGTGCAGGGCCGCATGCCACCGTATTTCAGCCGGCATCTCCATGTCTGTATTCATCGCCTTGGTCTCGACCTCTTCGGCTTTACCCCACCCTCAAAGCAGTGTTTTGATCACCGCTGATCTCAGCTACATTATGAACCGATCTATGCTTAACCGCGCTTTCTTCGTAGTACTGGTTTAGCAACCCAGAAATCTCTGTATGTCTGGCCCCAGATTTCGATATAAAGAGGAATGCCAGATCACTTTCCTTGTATGCGGAGGCAAACGCATCTTCAACGGTCGCCATTGCCTGCTTCATCTTTGTTTGTATATCAATATCATGGCGCTTGCTGTTACGTTGCAGATGTTGGTAAATCATCAGAACAGATGACGCATCCATTTCTGCTACGATCTGTCCCAATTCGTGGTAGAGTAAATATTTCTCTCTCTCCGATTTCTTAACGGTTTTGGGTTCAAGACCGATATCGGGATCGACAAAAATGAGCGACTTCTTCGTGCCTAAAAATGATATAAATTTCTCCCAGTACGTCGCCCTTGCACTATCGCGGTAGAATATTTCGTCTACGGGTTCCACTGTCAGATATTTGTCAGTAAAGCGCGAAAGCCACCTTTCCCAATGCGTCAGGCTCATAGTCGAGCAACCCCGCATGAATCGGAGAAGCTCAGAATCCTTCCCTCTTTTGTGAGTAGCCTGTTTGTTTCCTTCGTTATCATCCCTGTGCTCTGTGAGCATCGGTACAAACACATAGTTGTTCAGAGAGGAATGCTGGAGAATGAACGTAATCAGGTCGTACTTGAAAAAGTCCCTGTCATCGCCAAAGTATTTCAGCTGTACCATCAGGAAGCCTCGGAAATCGTGACAATGTCGCCCCTCTGTTCCTGCAGGCCATGCCAATGTTCTCTAGCTTTTCCGATACCCTTTAGGCCAGGAGTGGGGCGTCCATCCTTGCCGTCATCCATTTTCACCCAGACGCCTCTTACACCCCCTACCTCAAGGTGAATAATATCTCCCGCTTCCATGGCAAGAATTTTTTCTTTCAGTTCCTTGTTGCCATGAATGTGCTTGGCCCACAGGGCATGATCTCTAACTTCAACAAAACTCATACATGATCTCCCGACTAACCGGGCTATATGGCGCACTATGGCCCGTGACCACCCCATATGTCAACAGGCCCCATATGGCCCCATACCGCTCCATCGAGCATGGGGAGGCATGAGTTACTCAAACCATTTGCACCGGTTGACAGCCACACCCAGGCATTCCTAAGACCTAATCACAATTCCTTCCGTAGATGTGATTTATACGTCGGCAATTCACAGCGTTAAATCTTCTGCAACGCGAGGGTGAGTGATTTCACGGCCCCGGGGAGGTGGGCGGATGTAAGGCGGGCCGAGATGCGCACGTCAAGCTTGCGTAACGTGCCTGCTGATTCCCCGCCGCCAGCCTCGCGCAGCATCGCCGCATCGGCCGCCAGATGGATCACCGCAGCCTGCTCGCAGGTGACTTTATGCATGGAAATGGCCTCCAGCAGATCGAACACGGCCTCGCCCGCATCGTGCAACAGCATGTGGCGCTGCATTTCCGGCGACATACCAGGCTCCGGCTTCTTCTGTATACCTCCACTTTCTCCCGGCTGCATACCCATCATCTTGTGAATCTTCGCCATCTCGGGGCCGCCCATGGCCCGCCGGTTCATCACTGCCGCGGCCTTCACCAGCATATCGCGTTCACTGCCGGCGCATGCGGCATTCGCCGCCATCAGTGCCGATTGCTTGATCTTTACGCGGATGCTGTCCAGTTGCGGCTGCATGGCCTGCTGCTGGCTGCAGCCGGCAAGCAAAAGCCCGGCAGCCATCACCCATGTTCGTGCATTCATTCTCCGCCTCCTTCCTGCGACACCAGAGTGGACATCATGACGCCCGCCGCCTGCGATGCCCAGTCCCGCTCTCCGATGATGCGGCCAATGATTTTTCCATCGCGGCCAATCAGGTAGCTCGTGGGCAGCGCCCGCACCTCATAGCGGTTGCGCACGTCACCGGACGGATCGAGCACGGTGGGAAAGCTTACGCCCCGCTCACGCACAAATGCGCGCACGCTGCCGAGGTTTCCCCGGTCCACATTGATACCGATCACCATCAGGCCGCGCTTCCGGTAGCGTCGCCACAATTGCTCGATCTGCAGCATCTCGTGCCGGCAGGCCACGCACCATGTGGCCCAGAAATGCACAAGCACAAGCTTGCCGCGCATATCGGCCAGGCCCATCTGTCCGCCATCCAGCCTGGCCAGCGAAAATACAGGCGCCGGCTTATGCACACGCGGCTGCTGCACGCCGAAGTCATCCAGCACAGCTGAAAGCGCTCCGGCCATGGCCGGGCCGGCCTGGGCGGAAACCGCCCAGGCCAGCGCGACAACAAGGGCGCAAAAGCGCCTAGCGCGCATGGGACTTCAGATAGGCCGCGATCTGCCGCCATTCCTCTTTCGTGGGCTCAGCCACGCCCCGCTCGGCCATGCGCTGTTTCATCAGGCCGAGCATGTGCCGCCAGTGCGGCCAGTCCAGCCGCTTCGGATGCGGCAGTGCATGGCAGGTGCCGCACCCGGCGGCAAACAGCCGGCCACCGGCCGAATCCGCATCCGGAATATCCATGCCCCATGCCGGCATGGACACTGTCAGTATCGCTATCGTGATAAGAGTTTTCATGTCATGCCTCCCTTAAAATCCGAGTTCACTGGGGCCGGTCGGGTGCGTGAGCGCGCGAATGCTTGCCTTGGTCGGAAATTCGACGTACCAGGTAACAGACACGCGCAGGTCCCGCTCCAGCTGCGGGCCATTCAGGTTGCGGTAGGCAGGCAGGCCGACCTGCAGATTGATGATATGCAGGGGCACGGGCTGCCACTGCACGCCAAGCGTCACGAAAAGGTTGTGCCCGCCATAGTTTTTCGGGTCCCACAACGGAGTCATGAAGTTCGATGTGGGATCATTCTGTGTCGCATGACCGGAGGCGCCGGTCTGCGACTCGTCCGCCTCGCCACGAATTTTCCCCTGCCAGTCATAATTGAGCTGCAGTTCGAGCACCGTGTCGTAGCGGGGCTGGTACATCAGATATGCATCCGCACGCACCTTGTTGCCCCGGCGGTAATGGCGGTTGTTGTCGTAGAAGCGGCCTGTAAACAGCGCATTCAGACCCCACCACAGCGGTGAACCGGATCCCTGATAGAGCAGACCGAGGCTCGGATCAAAGGTGCCGGAACCAAGCTGCATGCCGTAGGGCAGCAGCTCGTCCTGGCGCGTTGCCAGCGGATGCCGGCTGTTGCGCTCGTTGATCGAGCCGGTCGGAAGGCTCAGGCCCGCAAATATCGACACCTGACTTGTCGGGATGAGCGGGTCATCCGCATAAAGCAGGTATTTCGTCATCAGCATCGTATCGCCCATGCCATGCGAGCGCATCGTATAGCCTGCGCGTCCGGTCATGGTCTGCATCGTGCTGTTGAACTGCATGTCCATGCGCTTGTCCATGCCCATGAACATCAGGCCGGCGAAAAAGTCCTCGGTGAAGCTGTAACCGATGGACAGACTGGCCATGCTCATGTCCATATTCTTCTGCACGGCCATGAACTTACCCGCTGCCGGCATGCCCAGCAGGGTGGTGCCGTCCACGCGACTGCTGTTTGTTCGCAGTCCCTCCATGCGCATGTATTCCGGCGTGAACTTGATCCGGAACTCGTGTGTCTCCGGCACGCCACCGCCGGGAATGTTCATCGGCATGTTGCCGCCGCACTTGGCGCAACAGATGCCCAGATAGGCACTTGCATCTTCCGGCCGGGCCATCAGGCAAAGCCCGGCCGCCAAAAGGATTAACGTAACGCGTTTCATGATTTCCTCCAAAACTCGTTTCCTGCGCCACGCATAGCGGCACAGGCAAATGGCGCAGCCCGCCCGTAGCGGTACTGCGCAGGAACCAAAGGGGTTGGGGCCTATTCACACTCCGGCTGACGAATGTCGCTGCTGTCTCCGAATGGATGCGAACCAAGGCGCGAGCCGCGCAGTTTGGCAGCGCCAAATAAGCGGCGAGCAACACAGGGATCGCGCCATTCGGAGCGCAGCCCGAAGGGAAGGTGCCGGGCTTCGCGCGTTGCGGTGTTATTCCTCGCAGATGTGCAACCAGCACACCCTGCTCGGAATGCCTTGCACCGCATCAAATCCGGCGCCTTCGGCATCGCCGGACGGAGTGCGAATAGGCCCTAACTAAGTTCGGAGAAAACGGGCTTTGGAGGAGGAGAAGGAGGTGCCGCCTGCACAGATGCCAGAGGCGTCACCGATGGCATCGGTGCCATAACGACGACCGGTTGCCGCAGCCAGGATACGGGTGGCAGTGTATGCGGCGCCAGCTGGTGCGGCAGGCCATCCTGGCTTGCATGACAGCCGCAACCGCACTCGATACGACAATGCTGTGCCGCCGGCGACAGCCGCTGGTGATGTGTATGCATGGCTGCAGACTGATGCCGCCCCGTGTGCTGCATCACGGCTGCCGACTTATTATGGCAGGATGTGCAGTCGACCAGACGTTCGGCTGCGTGCACACAGACCAGAGGCTTTGGCAGCAGCGGCAGGCTGCTGACCGAAACAAGCGCGGCAATCATGGCCAATGCGATAAAGCGCCGCATGGAGCACACTCTATACACGCTCATTGTCCCCGTCAACGAGGCAATCTCACGGCGGTAACAATCGGCAACATTGCGCCCAAAGCAGCAAAACACGATGCGCTCCAGGCCCGTATCCCCGTTCAAATACTGCCGCACCTCGCGCACGGCGATGCGCACGGCACGCTCCAGCGGAAAGCGATAGACGCCACAGGAAATCGCAGGAAAGGCGATGGAGCGGACCGCATGCTCATCGGCAAGCCGCAGGCAGTTTCTGTAGCATGCGGCCAGCAGCCCGTCCTCACCATGTCCCCCGCCATTCCAGACCGGGCCGACCGTATGGATCACCCACCTGGCCGGCAGCTGGTAGCCCCGTGTGATTTTTGCCTGGCCTGTGTCACAGCCACCAAGCGTACGACACTCGGCCACGAGCCCGGGGCCCGCAGCGCGGTGAATGGCTCCATCCACGCCACCACCGCCGAGCAGCGAGCGGTTGGCCGCATTGACAACCGCATCCACTGCCAGCTTCGTGATATCGCCTTCTACAACCTCAATTCGTGTTTGCATCCTGCCCTCCACCCCATCAGGCTATGCCGCCATCCGTCACAACCTCACGAGGTAACGTCATGCGAACAACCGCAGCAATAGTGTGCATCCTCTTTCTCGGCCTCGCCAGTACCGACGCGATAGCCGGACAGGCCGTGGATAAGAACATCGAAAAGAATATCCGGCAGCGACTGGCCGACGTACCCGTGGACTGGGTAAAGCCATCCCCGATCAAGGGGCTGTATGAAATCCGTTCCGGCAGCAACATCTACTATGTCGATGCCACGGGCGAGCACGTGATTGCCGGCAACATCTTCGACACGAGCACCAAGGAGAACCTTACCGCCGCGAGGCTGGAGGAAATCAACCGCGTGAACTGGGACAGCCTGCCGCTGAACAAGGCCATTGTTTCCGGCAACCCCAAAGGCACCCCCATTGCGATTTTCACGGACCCGGACTGCCCATACTGCCGCAGGCTCGAAAAGGAACTACAAGATATTAAAACGCTGAAGATTTATACCTTTCTGTATCCCCTGGAAGGGCTGCACCCGAACGCACGCGCCAAGGCCGAGGCTATCTGGTGCGCCAGGGACAGGCACAAGGCCCTGCTCGACGTCATGCTCAGGGATCAGAAGCCCGGCAAGGCCAATTGCGAAACTCCCGTGGCGGATATCATTGCGCTCGGCAACAGGCTCGGCATTCACGGCACGCCATCCATCATTGCGCACGACGGCCGCAGAATCAGCGGTCTTGTGCCGGCTGATCGCCTGGAAGCCTGGGCAACGGCAGGAAAGTAGGCCCCGCATGAGAGAAGACCGCCGACCCGACGAGCTTCGGCCCATCGATATCGACACAGGATTCAATATTCACGCGGAAGGCTCAGCCCTGACGAGCTTTGGCGATACGCGCGTGCTTTGTACGGCCTCGGTGGAAGACCGGGTGCCGCCATTCCGCCGCGGCAGCGGCAACGGCTGGGTAACGGCCGAGTACAGCATGCTGCCCCGCTCGACACACACCCGCGGCGCACGCGAGGCCACGCGCGGCCGGCAGACCGGGCGCACACATGAAATCCAGCGCCTGATCGGCCGCTCGCTTCGGGCCGTCGTCGACATGGAAAAGCTGGGCGAATGCACGATTCACCTGGACTGCGATGTGCTGCAGGCGGATGGCGGCACGCGCACGGCTTCCATCACCGGCGCCTGGGTCGCGCTCAGGCTGGCTGTCAATCAGATGCTCGGCGAAGGCATCATTGAAGAAGACCCGATATGCGGCCAGGTCGCAGCTATTAGTTGCGGTATCGTGGATGGTGTTCCACTGCTCGACCTGCAATACAGCGAGGATGCGATGGCACAGATGGACGCCAATTTCGTCATGGATGCAGCAGGGCGTATGATCGAATGCCAGGCTACCGCTGAGGATCGCCCTGTGGACTGGGAAAAGGTACTTGAGCTGAAGACCCTGGCCGACAAGGGAATCCGGGAGCTTGTCGCCATTCAGTGCGCCGTGGTGGAACAATAACCCATTGCGACTCATCATCGCCAGCAACAACAGACATAAGCGGCGGGAAATCGCCACCATCCTGGCCGCCACCGGTATCGATATCGTGCCTGCAAGTGAAACATACTTCGTTACGGTCATGGAAGATGGGGAAACCTTTGCTGCCAATGCTGAGAAAAAGGCACAGGCCTTTGCACAGGCCAACGGCTGCGCGGCCCTGGCCGATGATTCGGGCCTGATGGTTGACGCGCTCGGAGGCACACCTGGTGTCCGCTCCAGCCGCTATGCGGGTGAATCCGCTACTGATGCGGACAACAATGCCAAACTACTCAAGGCAATGCAGGGCGTTCGGCAGCGTGGGGCCCGGTTTGTCTGTGCCGTGCACATGGCATTCCCCGATGGCCGCGTGCCGCTCACGGCCGAGGGGCACGTGGACGGCCGAATTCTTGAGGCGCCGGATGGTGATGGTGGCTTTGGCTATGATCCGTTATTTTACTGTCCGGAGCTTGGCAAGAGCTTTGCCTGCGCCTCCCCGGCGGAAAAGATGGCCGTTTCCCACCGCAGCCGGGCATTGCGCACGCTCATGAAAATTCCGGGATTAACAAAAATCAGCCTGTAGCGGGCTGTACCTCATGGGTATCAGGTTTGAAAAGCTGCATCTGCTGCAGCACCTTTTCCGGATACCTGCGATGGCCCAGTGATCCATTGTAGGCAGCCAGCGCACGCGAAATCTTGCCATAGCGGTCGATATAGGTGCGCAGAATAGCAGCGCCGTAACGGATATTGGTCTCGATTGCGAACAGGTCGTCGCGTTCCGATCCGAGCTTCTTTTTCCAGAAAGGCATCACCTGCATCAGGCCACGGGCACCGACCTGACTTGTGGCAAAGTGATCAAACTGGGATTCCACGGCAATCACTCCGAGAATGAGAGCCTCGGGCAGCCGGAAACGCCTGCTGTAGACATCCACCCAGCGGGCAATGGTTTCGGCTGTAGCATCATCGCTGACATACGGACGGATCTGCGTGGCAATTCGCCTGGCCGCTGCAGTCAGTGGCTTGCCCTCCGCATCGAGGCTCGCGGGCTTCAGCATTTCCTTCAACTGGGCCTGCTCGGCCGGCAACAGATCCAGCGGACCGACGTTTTTTTCCACGGCATGCGAGACGGTTGTCGTATGCGACAGCTGTTGCCGCTCTTCCGGCGTGCTGGCCAGCCAGATGGGCAGGGTAATGAAAAACCCGGCGATGAGGATGCCGGCCAGCAGGGCCTTCGGGGACATGCCGCGCAAACGTGTATGCAATTCAGCGGCATTCAATGGCAACGAATCAGCCGCTCCACATATACCGCCGCATCAGCCGGCGCAATATGCTCAACGGCACCGGTACGGGACTTGCACTCAATCACACCATCGGCCAGGCCGCGCTCACCCACTACGAGGCGTACAGGGAAGCCCATCAATTCGGCATCGCGAAACTTCACACCGGGCCGTTCCCTGCGCTCATCCCAGAGCACGTCCATGTCCTTCGCACGCAATGTATCGTAAACCTGTCTGGATGCTTCCTCCACGGCGCTACTGTTGCCAATCGAAATTAAGACAACATGAAAAGGCGCCAGATGCGCAGGCCAGATGATGCCCATATCGTCATGACACTGCTCAACCACGGCCGCCAGCAGGCGTGAAATACCGATGCCGTAACAGCCCATCGTGGCCACAGCGCGCCGGCCCTGCTCATCCTGAAAGGCCACCCCCATCGGCTCGGCATAGACACGGCCCAGCTCGAACACGTGTCCCACCTCGATGCCCCGGGACAAGGCCATGCCGCCACCGCATCGGGCACAGGCATCGCCATCCCGCGCCTCCCGCAGGTCCGCCATATCCACTTCGGGGAGGTCGCGCCCCATGTCCAGGCCGACAAGATGCGTATCGGCCCGATTCGCTCCGACCACCAGACCGGTGGCGCCTTCAAGACTGCGATCGACGATCACCTTGCAACCAAGCCCCAGGGGGCCGACAAACCCGCTCACGCCGCCGACCGCGGCGATATCCGCATCACTCGCCATCTCCAGCGCATCGGCACCAAGTACGCGCAGCAGTTTCGTTTCCTGAAGCTGGTCGTCCCCGCGCACGCAGACCGCAACCACCGCATCATCATGCGGGCCGCCCGTTACGCGATAGACGAGCGTTTTCACCAGCCTGGCAGGGTCAACCTGGAGAAAGGCCGCCACATCCTCCGCCGCTGTGACATCCGGCGTGTGGACTTCTGCCAGCTCTTCCATCTCACCGGGGCAAATATCCCTGGTCGATTCCGCCTTTTCGACATTGGCCGCGTAATCGCAGGACGTACAATGCGCTATCACATCTTCACCTGAATCGGCCAGCACGTGGAACTCGTGTGAAGCACGGCCGCCAATGGCCCCCGTGTCCGCCTCGACCGCCCGGAACTTCAGCCCCAGCCGTGTAAAAATGCGCGTATAGGCATCAAACATGTTCTGGTATTCACGCGCCAGGTCCGCCTCATCCGCATGGAAGGAATACGCATCCTTCATGATGAATTCGCGCCCCCGCATCAGGCCGAAGCGCGGTCGCACCTCGTCACGGAATTTCGACTGAATCTGATACAGGTTCATCGGCAGCTGCCGGTAGGATCGCAGCTCGCGGCGCACGAGATCGCAGACCACCTCCTCATGCGTTGGCCCGAGACAGGATTCATGGTCATGGCGATCAGTGAAACGCAGCAGCTCGCGGCCATATTTGTCCCAGCGCCCCGAGTCCTGCCAGAGCTCGGCTGGTTGCACCATCGGCATCAGTATCTCCTGGGCACCGGCTGCATCCATCTCCTCACGCACGATGCGCTCGATGCGTCGCAATACACGCAGGCCAAGCGGCAGGAAATCATAGACGCCGCTGGTCACGCGCCGGATATAGCCGGCACGCAGCAGCAGGCGGTGCGACACCACCTCGGCATCGGCCGGGTCATCGCGCAGGGTAGGGGCAAAGAGCTGGGAAAAACGCATGTGGCCAAGCATACCGGTGCGGAGAGCCGTACGGTAGCCTCGGGCTACCCCGTAAGGCGGCCAACCACGGCGGCACCCACGGCATCGCCATAGACATTCACTGTGGTGCGACAGCGATCGAGAAACCAGTCGATAGCCAGAATCAGACCAATACCCTCCAGCGGCAGGCCCACCGCCTCGAGCACGATAACCATCGTCACCAGACCGGCCTCAGGGATGCCGGCCGCACCGATGGCCGCCATTGTTGCCGTCACAAGCACGATCATCTGCTGGCCAAAGCTCAGGTCCATGCCCATGGCCTGGGCGATGAACAGCACCGCAACAGCCTCATACAACGCTGTACCATCCATGTTGATCGTCGCACCCAGCGGCAGCACAAAGCGGCGGGCCGGGGCCGGCACGCCGGCTGCATCCACACCCTCCATCGTAAGTGGCAGCGTGGCACTCGATGAGGCAGTGGAAAAGGCGGTTACGAGTGCCGGGGCAAGGTGACCGAGGTAATCCGCAACGGCACGGCGGGCAAGCAGCATCAGCACCGCACACAGAAAGGCGGCATGGACAAGCAGACCCGAGATCACGGTCAGGACATATTTCGCCAGCCCGGCAAGCTGGGCAAAAAACGCATCGCCTCCGCCAGCCTCGCCCAGCCGGCTTGCAATCAGTGCGAACACACCGATAGGTGCAAACCACATGACCCACTCGACCATCTTCATCATGGCGCCATTCAGGCCATCGAAGAAGAGGAAAACAGGCCGGCCCCGTTCACCAAGCACGGACACGGCCGCGGCAAAAGCGATACAGAACACGATGACCGGTAACAGCTTCATGTCTGCCGCGGCGGCGATGATATTCGGATGCACGAGCGACAAAATCAGGTCGGGAATGCCGATATCACCCGGCGCATGCTGGGGCGCCTGCAGCTTGCCAAGCGGCACACCCACACCGGGCTGCCAGAGATTCGCCATCAGAAGGCCGATGCTGACGGCGATAAAAGTTGTCATCGCATAGTAGGCCACGCTGAGGCCGCCAAGCCTGCCAAGCCGGCGCACATCGCCCAGCCCGGCAACACCCGTGATCACGCTGGCGGCCACGAGCGGCACGATCAGCATCTTCAGTGCGGTCAGAAACAACTCGCCTATCCACTTGACCGAGATCATGGCCGTGCCGCCAAGGTAACCTGCGCCAAATCCGGCAAGGATGGCCACGATCATCAGCCACAGCAGCCACCTCTCCCTGCTGTTGTTCATCCCACCTCCCAACGAAATTTACGGGCCTGTATCAGATCGCGTGGCCGGCCAATATCCAGCCAGCTGCCGCGGTGCACAACACCGCACAAGCGCCGGCTGTCGGCAAGTGCCAGCAACACATCGATGAGTGGAAATGGCTGCTGCTGTGGACAGGAGGCAAAGGCCCCGGCATCAAACACCGCCACCCCCGCATAGGTGTAGGGGCGTGCACCAGTGTCCCCTCGCAACACACAGCCGTTGGCAAGGGCGAAGTCCCCTGCCGGATGATGGGCAGGGTTGGGCACAAGGGCTAGACAGCCACCATCTGCCGGGCAGCGGGCCGCCAGGGCCGACAGTTCGATATCAGCCAGAACATCCACATTATGCACGGCGAACAGGCCCGAGCCAGGCAACAGCGGCAAGGCCGTGGCGATACCGCCACCGGAGTCGAGCAATGCCTCTTCGCGGCTGACGCGAAGGCGCAGGCCAAACCGCCTCCCATCCCCCAGATAGTGGATAAGGTTGTCGGCATGGTAATGTGCGTTGACCACAACATCACGCACGCCCTGTGCGGCCAGCCGGTACAGCACGTATGCGATGACCGGCTGGTCTGCAACCGCCATGAGCGCCTTCGGCCGGTCGCGCGTCAGCCACTTCAGTCGGGTGCCAAGTCCGGCCGCCAGCACGATGGCACGGTCAACGAGCACGCCGGGCGGCCCTCCACAGCCCCCAGGCATTAATCAGCACCCAGAAAACCTCCAGCGTAACCAGGCCAGCATTATGATACATGAGGGCGACAGCAAGCAGCACCAGGCCACCTGCCAAGCTGATAGAGCAGTACAGGGCCATGCGTTCCGGCCGCATGACGGTCACCAAATAGGCGCCGAGCACGAGCGCAGAACCGATCATGCCAAGCCATTGCTCGGGTGTGGAAAAATCCCAACTACGGGCGTTCATATCTTCAATTGACGCATCAGTTCCGGAACCTTCTCCAGGGCAGCCTCCCTGCCACGGGTGATTTCGCGCCCAGGCTCCGCAAAGTCCTGCCACTGCGTGTAACCGACCAGCGGCTCGATCAGCACATCGGCATGTGCCTTCTCATACTGCCGCAGATACAGTGATTTCACGCTGGCCGACCAGTCCATCATGCCCATCACATTGTTGGGCTTGCGCGTAGGATCCGGCCGTGCGCCTGTATTCACGGCAACCACAAGCTGGTCCTCACGTGCAAACTGACGCGCCTCCACCGCCGGCACCTCGGAGGCCAGGCCGCCATCCAGGTAAAGCTCACCATCGATCTCCACCGGGTTGAACACACCCGGGATGGCCATGCTGGCCGTCAGCACCCGGGCCAGGTCACCGCTGGAAAACACATGACACTCACCGCCTGGAAATTTCACTGCAGTGACATGCAAAGGCACGTGCATATCCTCGAAGCGACCGCCCGGGCAGAGCGCATCCACGATGTCCGTGAGAATCTGCGCATCCATGAACGAGGCATCGAGAATGCCTTTCGCGTACAACAGTGACTGACGTGCGGCAGATGTCAGTTTGGACAGCCAGCTGTCATCCTGCGCATCGCTCTCCTCCAGGCTGGGCAGGTCCAGGCTCTGAAAGGCATCCGAATAAACATATTCCAGTACACGCTTTCGTACTGCAGTGGCATTGGGATTCAGCGCATACATGGCACCAAACAGCGCACCAATACTCGTACCGACAATCGCATCGGGCCTGAGTCCGTGCTCATCAAGCACCTCCAGCACACCCAGATGTGCCAGTCCACGCCCGCCCCCGCCGGACAGGGCCAGCACAAAACCGCTGTACTTCCGATGTCTGACGAACCAGCTCATTGCTCTTCAGGGAGGACTGCTACCATCCTCAACTCCTTACAAACGCGTGTAATCTTCTCAGGCTGCAACGGATGCCCCTGTCTGTCTGCCAGAAAAAACACATCGACCACCTTCTCGCCAAAGGTCGACACCGATGCCCCACGAATATCCACACCCACCTCCGCAATCGTCCGGGCAAACGCGGCCAGCAATCCGGGGCGGTCGGCCGCCACCACCTCGATCGCGGTCTGACGCGTGGAGGCAAGCGGCAACTCCCGCACGCTGACAGGCTGACGCCGCATCAGCACGCTCGGCTTTACGGCCGGGGTTGGCGTCCGCATGCGTCTGCCAGCCAGTACATCCTCAATGCGCTGGCGGAGGCGCTGGATGTCGCCCTCGATTTCCAGAGGCCGGCGACCGGCATCCTGCACGTGAAACACATCCAGCACCCGCCCATCCTTCAGGGCAAAGGCATGCGCCGCAACGATGCCGATGTGTCCGGCTGCAATCGCCGCAGTCAGGTCGGCAAACAGGCCCTCCCTGTTGCCGGCCAGTACAAGAATGCGCGTTTCTCCCCGCCCGGTATCCGTCTGAATATCCACTGCATGACCGTCGCCTGCCCGCATCAGTATCCGCACCACATCCACCAGCTGAGTCGAGCGAAAGTGCATGACAGGCCGCCAGGGCAGGCTGGCCAGTATCTGTCTCGCCTGCGGGCGCTCACCCGGTGTGCATTTGGCCAGTGTACTTTCCACACGCAGATGAATCCGTTGCTCCAGCGTTTCATCCGGCTCCTCGGCTCCCATCAATTCACGTTCAGTAGCCCGGTAAAGGTCGGACAGCAACGAGCCCTTCCACTCATTCCAGACATTCGGCCCCACGGCACGGATGTCCGCTACGGTCAGTACCAGCAAAAACCGCAGCCGCTCAATGTCGCCCACACGTGTGGCAAAGGCACGAATGACCGCCCTGTCCGAGAGATCGCAGCGCTGCGAAGTCATAGCCATTTCCAGATGATGGGCAACTAGCCAGCGCACGAGATCGGCGGCATCACTGCTCAGCCCCAGCTTGTGACAGAAGCGGAGTGCAAGCCCCGCACCGATCTCGGAGTGGTCACCGCTGCGGCCCTTGGCAATGTCGTGGAACAGCAGCGCGATATACAACAGCTCGGGGCGCATGATTTTGGCAATAGCTTCACAGGCCAGCGGAAAGGACTCACAGCCCGGACGGCCAAGACGCAGATTGCGTGCCTCGGCGATGGCACGCACGGTGTGTGTATCCACCGTATAGGTATGGTAGCGGTTGAACTGCCCCAGCCCGACAATACGACCGAAGGCAGGAATAAAGCGCCCCAGCACGCCCGTGTCGCTCATCTCCTTCAGGGCCCAGGCAACATTACGTGGCTGCTTGAGAATATCCATGAACAGGGCATTGGCCTCCGGTCGCGAGCGAAAGGCGCTATCAATCAACGCGGCATGTTCCCGAATCAGGCGCAGTGCATGCGTGGAGATTCGCCGCTTGTCCTGCTGCGCGGCACGAAAAATACCCAGCAGGCGCAGGGGCTCATCCTCGAAAATGCGCTCATCACGCACATCAATCCAGCGCCCTTCAAGCACCAGGCCATCGCCGATATCACGGCGAAACAAGAAGCGCCGTGGCAGCAACTGCACCTTGAAGTGACGAATCAGCATATCCGCAATCGTCGCCACGCGTCCGGCGTGGCCGAAGTAACGCTTCATCAGTGACTCAACCGCCGGACGATGCGGCAGATCGTGGACACCCATGGCCGCTGCCATGCTAGCCTGCTGCTCAAACCCGAGCCGTTCGCTGGCGCGACCCGCCTCGATGTGCAGCCCGCATCTCAGGCGCAGCAGAAAATGATAGGCCCGCTCCAGCTGGCCGGACTCCCGGGGGGTAAGGATGCCACGTTCAACGAGACCCGCGACGCTGCCAACGCCGTGCCAGGCACGACTCATCCAGTACAGGGCCTGGACATCGCGCAGTCCCCCCTTGCCTTCCTTGATATCCGGCTCCATCAGAGATGCCGTATCACCGGCGCAACGGCGGCGACGCATGAGCTCCTCGATCTTGGCCTTAAGAAACTGCCTGCGCCAGCGCTTGCCCATCCTGCCGAACCGCGATTGCAGTCGCTCGAACTGCACGCCACCACCTGTCAGCAGCCGTGACTCCAGCATGGCAGTGGCTGCGTCACGATCCTCCTTCAGATGCGCCATCGCCTCATCCACCGTCCATACAGCATGCCCTACCTTGACGCGCAGATCCCACAACGCATACAAGAAACGTTCGACATGCCGGCCGGCAGCATCAGCGCCGGACTTAGGCAGCAAAAACCACAGGTCCCAGTCCGAATAGGGGCAAAGCTCGCCACGGCCATAGCCGCCGACGGCAACAATATCCACGCCGGACTCCACATCACCGGTCTCCCGCCACAGCTCCACAAGCAGGGCATCTACACCACGGGCCATGTGTCGCGTCATTTTGCGACCATCGGCCCCGTCCGCGAACATCGTCCTGATCTCTGCATGCAGGGCCGCCAGCCTTTCAGCCGCCCATGGCGTCTTAGCCATGCCTGTCATCCTGCGGATTCAGCTCTGCAATTTCCCGTTGCAGGGCCTCCAGCTCATTCAGGGCCTCGATAGGCCGCATCACATTCACATCCCATGCTGCGATGCGGCGCAGCACTGCGGCAAGATGCTCATCCTGGTGCCCCTGCCTGGCCCGTTCGGCCTCGGCAAACAGGCCAAGCTGTGCCTTGCCGGATTCGGCCCGTATTTCCGCCTCGTGCTCAAGCCGGAAAAGATGCTCGCGTGCACGACGCACAACCTCCCGTGGGAGCCCGGCCAGCTGGGCAACGGCAATGCCATAGGAGCGGTCGGCCGCATCTTCGACAACACGGTGCATGAAAATCACCTCGCCGTTCCACTCACGTACCGTGACCGAGGCATTGAAGGCCACGTCAAACTCATCCGGGAGCACGGTCAGCTCATGGTAATGGGTGGCAAACAGCGTCAGTACCGCATCAGACTGAATCAGGGATTCCGCCACCGCCCAGGCAATGGCCAGGCCGTCCCAGGTACTTGTGCCGCGGCCAATCTCGTCGATGATGACAAGGCTGCGCGGCTCCAGCTGGTTCAGAATGCCGGCGGTTTCCATCATCTCCACCATAAAGGTCGAGCGGCCACTGGCCAGCTCGTCACCTGCGCCGACACGCGTGAATATGCGCCGTGTCAGGGGAATCTCGGCCGCCTCGGCCGGCACGAAACAGCCCGTGTGCGCAAGCCAGACAATCCACGCCACCTGCCGCATGTAGGTCGACTTGCCCCCCATATTCGGTCCCGTCAGCAACATGAAACGGCGGTTGTGCAGATCCATCGTGCAGTCGTTGGCAACAAAGCTGTCCTCGGAAAGCATCTGTTCCACCACCGGATGCCTGCCGCCCCGGATATGCAGCGTGCTGCCGTCATGCACGACCGGGCGGGTATAGGCATTCGCCTCCGCCACGTGTGCAAAACAGGCCAGCACATCCAGCCGGGCCACGGCTGCGGCTGCAGCCTGAATACGCGCAGCCTCGCGGCAAAGCTGCTGCCGAATCTCCTCAAGAAGCGCCTGCTCGCGCGCCAGCGCTGCATCGCGCGCACCCAGTACCTCACGCTCGAAGCGATGCAACTCGTCGGTCGTGAAACGCTCGGCATTCACCAGCGTCTGCTTGCGCACATATTCGGGTGGTGCGTGCTCTGCCTGTGCCTTGGAAATCTCGATGAAATAACCGAACACGCGATTGTATTTCACGCGCAGGTTTGCAAGCCCCGTGCGCTGCCGCTCGGCGGCCTCGTAGTCGCTCAGCCAGGCATTTGCATCACGGGCCAGGCCGCGCAGGCGGTCCAGCTCCGCATCAAAGCCCTCGCGAATCACACCACCATCACGCACATGCAACGGCGGTGCCGCCTCAATCGCCGCATCGAGCCGGCCGGCCGTTTCCTCAAGCCCGGAAAGCGCCTCGCGCAGGGCGAGGAATTCGCCTGTCCGCTCACCCAGCACGGCGCATAGCTCCGGCAGACGTCCGAGTGATTCGGCCATGCCGCGGTAATCACGGGGCAGGGCTCGATCCAGCACAATACGCGTCAGCATGCGCTCCATGTCGCGGATGCCTCCCAGGATGTCGCGCAGGCGATCACGCGCCTCGGCATCATCGTACAGGGACTCGACCGCATCCTGCCGCGCCGTGATAGCCTCCAGGTCAGTCAGGGGATGATCCAGCCAGTCGCGCAGAAGCCTTGCGCCCATGGGGGTCCGTGTCGTATCGAGCACATGGATCAGGCCACCGCGGGCATCCCCGGCGAGTGACTCGTGTAGCTCGAGATTGCGGCGCGAACGTGCATCAATGCGCATGCCGTCCGATGTATCATGAAAAACCGGCAATGCGAGGTGATCGAGGCTGCATTTCTGTGTCTGCTCAAGATAGACGAGCACCGCGCCAAGCGCGGCGGCAACAGGAGCATGGGTCTCGAGATTCAATGCGTGCCAGTCGCGGACACCAAAGCGTGCCCTCAGCTGCTCCTTTGCCACTTCCGGTGTGAAGCTCCAGTCACCCGGGTGCTGCACAGGGGTGCCGGCCGGCACGCCGGGAGGCGGCGCCTCATCCGCACCGAGAAGTACCTCGGCAGGCCGGAGCACCTCCAGATGCTCTTCGAGCAGCGCTTCTCCCGTGCCTTCCCGCAATTGCCAGCGGCCGCTGGACAGGTCGATGGCGGCCACGCCCCATGCCCTGCCCTGACGGCTGATCGCGGCCAGCGGCCGCGTGCGCTCACTGTCGAGCAGCTCGGACTCGGTGATCGTGCCGGCGGTCACCACGCGCACAACGGCGCGCTCAACCGGCCCCTTTTTGCCGTCCGGCGGCTCCATCTGCTCGCAGATGGCCACCCGCTTGCCGGCGGCAACAAGCCTCGCCAGATAGCCCTCCGCCTGATGCCAGGGCACACCGGCCATCGGAATATCCGCACCATTGGACTTGCCGCGCTTCGTCAGCGCAATGTCTAAAATCTGCGAGGCCTCGGCTGCATCCTCATAAAACATCTCATAGAAATCGCCCATGCGGTAAAACAGGATGGCATCGGGGTATTCAGCCTTGATGCGCAGGTACTGCTGCATCATCGGCGTATGGCCTAACTTATTGTTTTTATTAACTTCTTTCACGCTTGTCAATTAGACGTCTAAAACTCGGCCCATCAACCGCCACAATTTCACGCCCTCGCAGGTAACGATTCGTCATAGCTTCAGTTGAGTGAGCGCCAAGCGACTGGGCATCATGGCCCTGTTTTTTTGCGTCGGTGAGCGCCTTCGCGCGAAGGTCGTGCAAATGCGCATCCCGCACCCCTGCAAGCTCACAGGCCCGGCCCCAGAGGTCGCATACGCCACGGTATGAACGCTTCTTGCCGTTCGACTGAGCAAGCAAATACATCGGAGTTGAGAATCCGGAATGCAACGCACGCGCAGCGGCAATAGCCGCCATCAGTTCATCCGTAGCCTTGATCAGCAGTTTCTTTCCTTCCGAATCCGTTTTTGCCGGGCGAAACACTATGCCATCAGGACTAATATCTCCCTGCCGGATCGACAGTACATCGCCGACGCGTTGCCCCGTAAGGTAACAGAGGTCCATGATGACCTGCATGACGGGATTGGCGTGTTTGCGGATAAGAACAAACTCTTCGTCGGTCAGGTAGCGCGTGCGGTGTCGCTCCTTATGACGAGGGGCTGCCAGCACCGGATTGCTGTCACACATCCCCTTCAGAACGGCTCGGTCAAAAGCCATCTTGAGCACGGTACGCATTCGGTTTGCCATATTCGGCGTGCCCCGCAATGCATCCATCATCTGCGCTACGTCGCGTGCGGTCACTTGATCGGGATCAAACTCGATGAAAATTTCAGCCAGCTTGTTGGCTGCTATACGATATTGCCTGAGGGTGTTCGGCTTGACCCGTTCAGCGGCTATCTCAACAGTCTCCAGCAGCAGCTTGCCCATCGTCCCGGATTTGTTGCCGCCTGACCGCCGAGCGTACTCAGCAAGCGCGGGCCCGAGTTCAGAACCAAGACGGACCCACTTGCCATTTTTAACCAGATAGTAGGCCCCATGCTTCTGGTAAACGCATGGCGGAAGATGACGATTCTTCTTGCGAGGTCTCACGATAGCCGCAGCTTCGGCCTTTTTTCACTGTTAGGCACGTTCACATGTCCTCCGAAACGCTGAATGACATAACTTCTCAGGATTTTAGGAACCATATCGCCCCCTAACTCGAACGGGAAGCCATGGCTACGCAGCCATCGTATTTGCGCAGCCTTCCGCTCGTAGCCGGTCAATAACCGGACTTCCTCTTCCGTCAGGAACAACATTCTCTCCAGGCAGCTTGCCACATGGGAGAAATTTACAAGGACTTTTGTGCGGCGTAAGAAAACCCTACTGCCGTTTCAGCAAGTATTTTGCCGAATGGTTATCCTGAAGGATGGTATTGCAACGATACGGCATGCTTGTGTGGAATTGAATCCGGCACCCCCTGCAATCCCTAAGATGTCACCCACTCTTTGCAGAGTACTTCCGCCTGTTCCCGCACCATAACCATAACCGCTAAAAACCTTTCCGGTGTAGAAAACGGGTTAAATGTAATAACGAAATGGCAGTGGTGGAAGGTCACTTTGTATCGGTCCTGCAGTCAGGATTTCCCCAATCGTATCAGCAAATCTCAAGGTGACAGGCACACCATCTCCGTACAGACAGGCATTATAATTGAGCTTTGTTAGTGCAAGAACGTCACCCATGACAACGTTAATATCCGCATCACCTCTAACGATTTCTATAGACAATGGGTTGGGGACTTCCCTGCCCGGATAGGTTTGCAATCTTGGTATAAAACCTTTACTCCAAAGATATCCCTGTTTACCAGATTCAGCCCAAGCCAAACCGCGTGGGATATTGGTCATCCCAAGGCGATATAGCTTTAACGTGCGGTCTTCACGGATTCTTACACAAACCACATTGCAGTCATCTGACACACTGTCTTGAAACCCAAGCCATTCATTGTAATTGAAGCGTGTTTTGCCATGGATAAAAAGTTCAGTGGGTGCTTGACCGCCATGAGCGTCTTTATAGGCATTTATTATCAAGCTCATGAGTTCGCGAGCTTTGTCGCGGGTAAGATGAAACTGTTTGTTATCTGGTGAATACCAAGGGCCGACCGCGCCCCGGAATACAACTCCATCCCCTGAGTCGAGAAACATCTGGGCTCCGCAACAAGCATTGTTCTCATTCGAGCTAAGCGTCTCCTTTTTGAAGACTATGCCCACATAACAGACACCAGAACGAGGTGAGCTTAATTTCCATGGCTGTCCTCCTGATTTGAAGAAGGCAGTAGTAGACAAATTCCAAGCTACAGTCGCTGGGTCTTGCAGCATTCGCAACGGCATACCATTACTCTTCGTGAACGCTTCAGGAGCCAGAGTCGTTTCCCTGATCACTTGCACAACCACCTTATGCTTTAACAGCCTGGCCTTTAGCTGGTTATGGAAGTTCAAGTCGTACTGATAGATCAAAGCATCGCGATTTTCAGCTTCAAATAGCGACGGTTCTTTGAGCAGCCTTTTGGCACGGCGCTTTGTCATCGGAGATTCAGAAGGTTGCCGATCTTCTTTAAGGACTTTCGATTGAGGTCTTCCCAATCGGTAAACTTCCTCAGGAATAACTACAGCCCATAGATCAACGGACACTTCGCTTTTTTCGCGCACAAAATTTACAATCGGCTCCGCATAGAGTGACACAGCTTTATATATGGCTTGGTGCCGATCTTCCATGCAGATCGCTTTATGCAGTTCATTCGCACCAATTAGAAGCTGGGCTATTGGTTTTTCCGGCCACTCAGTTTTGAAAACTGCCTCGAACCCTGGAAATATCGTATGGTTGGGGTCATTGATTTTTGCCGGGTGAACTGGCCTAGAGATTTTGTTCAGCCATTGCTTGTAATAACGGGCACCTGCCTTCGTGGATATCAAGCCTATCCGAATTCTTCCTCCTTCATGTGGGTTGAAATATGGCCCGTATAAAAGCAACCCATCCTTCGGATGTTCCAGTTGCTGTTCAAACCCGAAGGTTAACGATGGTTCGGGTAAAAGAATGAGGTTACATGAATTGCTCACTCATCCTCCTCCTCTGTGTCATCCGCCAGC
>CAZROR010000013.1:0-31127 GCA_964601765.1 uncultured Zetaproteobacteria bacterium | reverse complement strand
CACGCTTGAATTCGTTGCGCAGGCTTTCCTCGTTCGGGTCGAGCACCACGGAGGACTTTTCGCCAAACAAAAGGCCGGAGACCTCGACAAAGCCCATCATACCGGACTGGCCGACGTTGCTGGCATAGATTTCATAGACCTTGCCCTGATTGATAAAGCTGATTTTGTAGATGTGTTTGCCCGGCATACGTCCTCACTGTGTGCTGTGCGGCGAATCCTAGCATGGGCGCCGGGGGATTTCAGTCTTCCCGCGTTTTGCCATCTGGCAGGGATGGCGGCTTGCTGGCAGCATGCAGCAGCCCCGCGGGCCGGGGATGATCATGGTGGAGATGTTGTCATGAAATGGAAATGTATGGCCTCGGGCCTTCTCGTTGTCGCGCTGCTCGGCGTGGCAGCCTATTTTGCGTACCCCCTGCTTGGGTTAGGGAATGTCAGGCCGGAGTGCGTTTTCTCGGGTGGCGTCATCATCGGCATGCTGCTGGCCGCCTTGCTCGCCAGTGGCTGCCGGCACCGCTGTCGGGCGACTACAGGTGGAGGCAGGGTGGTCAGCCTGTTTGTGGGAAACCTGCCTTTCAAGGTGTCGCAGGATGAGCTGCGCAAGCTGTTTTCGGCCTATGGTGAAGTGAAGGCCGTGCGCCTTGTCAGGGATCGTCAGACGGGGCGGGCACGCGGCTTTGGCTTTGTCGAAATGTACGAAGCGGATGCCGCCAGGGCAATCAAGGCCTTGCATGGGAGCGAGTTCGGGGGCCGTACGATCAAGGTGAATATCGCTGAGGACAAGCCTTAGTTGACTGTTTTGAGCACGGTGTGTCGCCTGAACCTGAAGGGGCGTTTTAGCGCTGCCACGATAGCCCGGTCACGGCCATAAATATCTTCCCGGAAGTGCACGGTGTCGTGGCTGTCCATGCGGACGGTCCAGTACATGATGATGATGGGAACGGGCCTGGTAAGCTTCAGCCATCTGGTTTTTCCGCTGGCAATGGCCTGCCGGATTTGTTGTTCTCCCCAGTGCGCTGAATCGTCAAGCAGCAGCGCTGCCAGCCGGTAGGGGTGCTGTACGCGGACGCAGCCGGAGCTGCTTGTACGGATTTTGTGATGGAATATCGATGTATGCGGCGTGTCATGCAGGTAGACGGCATGCCGGTTCGGAAAAACGAACTTGATGCGCCCCAGCGGGTTGCCGGGGCCGGCCTGCCGACGCAGCGCATACGGAAAAGGCTGGTGCAGATAGCGTGCCCAGTCCACCGTGGCCGCATCGATGCGCCTGCCCTGACGGTCGACCACCTCGATATGCCGTTGTTTCAGATAGCTGCTGTTGCGTGCCACGATAGGAAGAATGTCCTTGTGCAGAATTGTGGGCGGAATGGTCCAGGTGGGGTTCAGTACCAGATACCTGATGGATGAGCGGAATACCGGTGTTTTCCTGTACGCCTTTCCGACCTGCACGCGGGTTTTCCAGACCTCCGCACCATCGTGGTAATAGCTCAGGCTGAATCCCGCGATGTCCACAAGCACAAACCTTTCCGGCAATACAGGCAGCACCCAGCGCGCCCGCTCCAGATTGGCGCGAATCTGATTGATGCGTGTCCCAACCGGGATGTTCAGCGCTTTCAGTGTGGGGCGATCCATGATACCGGTCGGGTCAAGGCCATGGCGCTGCTGAAAGCGACGGAGGCCAACCTCCACTTCATCATCAAATCGCGGTGACTCCAGGTTTCCGGACAGGATATCACGCGTGGCAGCAAGCCTGTGGCGCAGGGCGATGATGCGCCCGCTTTGCATGCCGTGTCTGAGCGTGGGGCCTGCCGGTATGTGCGGCCAGCCCTCTTTTGCCTGGATGGCCTTGTAGATTCTGTAGGCACGAATGAGGGAGAAGTAATATGGTGTGGTCGGTGCCATGTCCTGAAGCAGATCATCGATGCGGGCCAGCCGGATAGCCCTGGCGTGTCGGGCGATGTAGTCGGCCTTGTCCACTGTGAGTTCGATGTTCCAGTCACGGTCGATCGCGGCCGGGTCTGCGCGGCCGAAGTGCAGATGATAGGTCAGGCGAAGCAGGGCATCGGTCAGCAGCAGGTCGAAATGCGCCCGTGTTTTGGCATCGGGCCGATGTCGGAGCCTTTTCCGCAGCCTGGCGAGCACGGGCATGTGATAGTCACGGGGGTTGAGGCCTTCCTCATCGATGGTATCCAGGGCTGCAAAAAGCTCATGGACGGCATCGGGCTCGCGCCACAGCGGCCTGAATGCCGCCTGTTCATACAGTGCCGGGAGGATGACACGGGAGGCCAGGCGTTCGCCCTCCAGCACAACCCTGCTCCCGCGCCCGAGGGCCTCCACATACCTTCGGATATCATCCTGAGGTGTTGCTGCCCAGGCCGGGCCGACGGCAAGCATCAGACAGATTGCCGCCATGACGGGCCGGAATGTGGTGTATCTTCCGGGCGGGCTCATGGGGCAAGGGCAGCAAGACCATGAGCCGTATGATGAACGGCATTCAGGGCCAGTAGGTCACCTTCGCAGTGCATGTTTCCCCAATGGTGACGCGGCTGACGCGCAGGCGGGCGTCATCCAGGCGACGGCTCATTTCTTCGTAGAGTACACGGGCGACGTTTTCGCTGCTCGGGTTGAGCATATCGAAGGGGGGGATGTCGTTCAGATTGTAGTGATCCCAGCCTTCCAGCGCTGCCCTGAGCTCCCGTTTCAGTACCTTGTAGTCCACGGCAAGCCCGAGCGTATCCAGCGTTTCGCATTCGACATACAGCTCTACCCGCCAGTTGTGGCCGTGCAGCCGGGCGCAGTCACCGGGATAGCCGCGCAGGCTGTGCGCGGCGGCGAAGTGGGTTTCAATCATCAGTTCATAGCGGGCCATGCAATGCGCTTCCTGTGGCTGTCTCAGGCGCGGGGCAGCAGGATGGCGGCGGAGACGCGCCGCCCTTCGCCGACCAGCACGTTGTAGGTGCGGGCAGCAGCCCGGCTGTCCATGCATTCGTAGCCGATGTGCCGTGCCTCAAGCGCGGCCAGGATGTCTGCGGCGGGGAAGGCCGCCGTTCGACCGGTGCCGATGAGCAGCACCTCTGGTGTGGCATCCATGATGGCCTGCAAATCTTCCAGCCTGAGATCTGAAAGATGCATGGGTCCCCACGGAGAGGTGACGTTTCCCGCGTGGATCAGCACGCCCGCCCCGAAGCGCTCGTCACCAACCTGGAGGAAATCCTCACCGTAGGCGCGGAAAACCGGCGTGCCGGCCGGGATATCCGGGCTGATATCACCGGCGAAACGCAGGCTCAGGGACGGGCCTCCATCTCCCTGATTTCATCCTCACTCATGGATTTGAAGCGGCCGGCCAGCGCCAGCATGATCGGGCTGGCGATATAGATGGATGAATAGGTGCCCACGACAATGCCGACAAACAGCGCGAATGAAAAATCATGAATGACTTCACCGCCAAGGAAGAACAGGGCCATGACCACAAGCAGGGTGGTCAGTGATGTCATCAGGGTGCGGGACAGCGTTTGGTTGATGGAGGCGTTGACAACTTCGACCTCGGGTACGGCGTTCTTTTTCTTTCGGTTGGCTGCGAGATTTTCACGGATGCGGTCAAACACCACGATCGTGTCATTCAGCGAATAGCCGATAACGGTCAGAATGGCGGCAATCACCGGCAGCGTAAATTCCTTGCCGGTGATGGCGAAAGTGCCGAGCACCAGCGTAATGTCATGCAGCAGCGCCGCATCCGCACCAAGCGCAAAGCGGAACTCGAAGCGGAAGGTGACATAAAGCAGGATGGCAAGCATGGCGATGAGCACAGCCATGATGCCCGCACGCGTCAGCTCCTCGCCGACCTGCGGGCCGACATATTCAACACGCCGCATCTCGACACTGTCCGCACCAAAGTGATGCGTGAGGCCATCAAGGATGTCCGTGCTGATTTTGGATGAGTCCACACCATCCCGGTTCTGAACGCGGATCAGGATTTCCTCCGGGGTGCCGAACTCCTGGATGATGGCGGCACCATAGCCGACTGGCGTGAGTGCCTTGCGTACGTCGGCAATGGCAGGGGCCTGCCTGAACTTGACTTCAACGAGCGTGCCCCCCGTGAAGTCGATGCCAAAATTCAGTCCCCTGAAAATGAGGAAGCCAAGTGAAATGAGTATCAGCAGGCCGGAAATGCCGAAGGCGAGTTTGCGCCGGCCCAGAAAATCAATGTGGGTGTTACTACGAATCAGTTCCATGTCAGGGCCTCAGATACTCAGGGATTCGACGCGATTGCGCCTGCCAAGCGACAGCGCGATGATAGCACGGGTGAACATGATGGCTGTGAACATCGAGGCGAGGATGCCGACGGACAGGGTCACGGCAAAGCCCTTCACCGGCCCGCTGCCGAACTGGAACAGCACGATAGCGGCGATCAGGGTCGTGATGTTCGCATCGACAATCGTGGATAGCGCCTTGTCGTAGCCACCATCAATGGCGGCCAGCGGCGTTTTGCCGAGCCGGAGTTCCTCACGGATACGCTCGAAGATCAGCACGTTTGCATCCACGGCCATGCCGATGGTCAGCACAATGCCAGCCATGCCCGGCAGCGTAAGCGTGGCACCGATCATGCTCATGGCGCCAACGATCAGCAGCATGTTGAAGACCAGCGCCAGGTTCGCGACCATGCCGAACAGGCGGTAGTAGATGCCCATGAAGGCCAGCACCAGAATGCCGCCGATGATGATGGAGTTGAATCCCTGTTCCACGGAGTCCCGCCCCAGGCTGGGGCCGATGGAGCGTTCCTCGACAACCTTGACCGGTGCGGGCAGGGCGCCGGCACGCAGCACGATGGCCAGGTCATGTGCCTCCTCCGGGGTGAAGCCACCGGTAATCTGCGCCGTGCCGCCCGGGATGCGCTCGCGGATGACAGGCGCGGACTTGACCACGCCTTCGAGGATAATCGCAAAGCGCTCACCGACATGCGCAGCTGTCAGCCGGTCGAATTTGCGCGCCCCCTTGCTGTTGAACTTCAGCGTTACCGCGTATTCGTTGTAGCGCGAGTCAATCGACACACGCGCATCGGCCACCTCGCTGCCGGAAAGCTCCGTGCGCTTTTTCAACAGGTAGGGCTGCCGGTAGCTTTTGCCGCGCACCTTCTGGGGTTCACCATAGACGATGATGTCACCGGGCGGGATGTCGCCGGCCAGTGCCTTGTCGAGATCGCCTTTTTCGTCCACGAGCTTGAATTCAAGCTGGGCCGTACGGCCGATCAGGCTCTTGGCGCGGGCCGTATCCTCATAGCCGGGAATCTGTACAAGGATGCGGTGCACACCCTGCTTGACAATCACGGGCTCGGTGGTGCCAAGCGCATCAATGCGGTTGCGAATCACCTCGATGGCCTGATCCACAGCAAACTTTCTAATCTCTTCCGCGTCGCTGTCGGCCAGCGTCAGCAGGAAATGGCCTTTGTCGGTCTGTTCAAGGGTGTAGTTGCGGAAGGTCTTGGCCAGCAGTTTTTCGGCAGCAGCGAAATCTGTCTCCTTCTTGATGGTCACCATGAGCTGCCGGCCCTTCGCATCAAGCTTGCGATAACGGATTTTTGCCTTGCGTAGCACCTGCCGGGCCGTGCTGATATCTTCTTCCACGCTGCGGGCCACGGCCTTTTCCACGTCCACATCGAGCACGAGATGCACGCCACCCTTCAGGTCCAGCCCGAGATTCATGGGCTTGCTCATGGCAGCGGGCCACCAGCCAGGTGGCGTGAACAGGTTTGGCGCGGTCCCCATGGCCGATACCAGGAGTACGATGAGGATCAGCCAGATTTTCCAGCGTGGATACGCGTGCATGCGAGCCCCTTTGTCAGGATTTTGCCGGAGCGGGAACTTCCAGGCTGGCGATGGTATCCGCTTTCACTTTCACGCGCACACCATTGGCAATCTCCAGCCGTACATAGTCATCCTTGACCTCGGTGATGGTGCCGTAGATGCCACCACCGGTGATCACCCTGTCCCCCTTCTTCAGGCTGGCTACCATGTTTTTGTGCTCTTTGAGTCGCTTCTGCTGTGGCCTGATGAGCAGGAAGTAGAAAATGACCATGATGAGAATGAGCGGTACCAGCTGAACGATACCGGCGCCGGCCTGGGCGTTGCTCGCGGCGAGCGCGTTGCCCCCCGTGGCCAGGACGCAAAGAATTGCCGCGCCGGCCGGGCGCAGCGGGTTGAGACGGAAGGGTTTGTGCATGTTCATTGTTCTCCAGGGGTTCTATTCATTTCGATAGGCGCGCAAAAAATCATCGCGGAACCCGGGCCAGTTTCCTGTCTCCAGCGCGGCCCTGGCCCGACGCATGAGCACGCAATAGTAATGAAGATTGTGCAAGGTATTCAACCGCGAACTTAGAATCTCTCCCGCCTTGTACAGATGGCGCAGATATGCGCGTGAAAAATGGCGGCAGGTATAGCATTCGCAGTCGGCCATGATAGGACGCGGATCCTCGGCATACCGTGCCTGCTTGATGTGCATGATGCCGTGGTCGGTGAACAGCGTGCCGTTGCGCGCATTGCGCGTCGGCATGACGCAGTCGAACATGTCGATGCCGCGGTCGATACCTTCGATGATATCGGAAGGCGTGCCCACGCCCATAAGGTAATGCGGCTTTTCCCCGGGCATGTGGGGTGCCAGCACATCGAGCATCGCGAGCATGTCGGCCTTTGGTTCGCCAACCGAGAGGCCGCCAATGGCAATACCCTCGAATTCCATGCCACGGATGGCCTCCAGGCTTTCCAGCCTGAGTTCGGCGTACATGCCGCCCTGCACGATGCCGAACAGGGCCTGTACATCGTTGACGGGCAGTGCCTCGCGGCACTCGGCCGCCCAACACATCGACATGCGCATGGACGCGCGGGCCTCGTCGAACGTGGCCGGATAAGGCGTGCATTCGTCGAAGGCCATGACGATATCGCTGCCTAGCTGACGCTGGATAGCCACGCTTTCCTTTGGGCCGAGGAAAAAACGGCTGCCGTCAATATGTGACTGAAAGTGTACGCCGTGCGGTTCAACCTTGCGCAGGCTGCCCAGCGACCATACCTGAAAGCCACCGGAGTCCGTGAGGATCGGCTTGTCCCAGGCCATGAAGGCGTGCAGGCCGCCCAGGCGCTCGATGACATTACCACCAGGCCTCAGCATGAGATGGTAGGTATTGCTGAGAATAATCTCAGCGCCGATATCGAGCAGATCTTGCGGCGTCATCGCCTTGACCGTGGCCTGGGTGCCGACTGGCATGAAGACAGGTGTTTCAACCACACCGTGCGGCAATTGCATGCGGCCGCGACGGGCGTGGCCGTGCTGATCCGTGGCCAGAATGTCAAAACGAAGCGCGGACATGGCGGCGCAGCCTGCACAAAGCGCGGTCTGTCAGCAATCAGTTGCTGGATGCCCCCTCCTTCTGTTCAAGATAGCGGAGGATACGTTCGGGTGCCTGCAGTTCGGGCAGGGTGAAATTACGATTGCAGGGCATGCCGGCATAGTGGTGGATGATGGCCAGATAGGCCTCGGCCGTTTTCCCCCAGGTGTATTTTGATTTCACCCGCTGACAGCCAAGCCTGGCGTAGTGCGCATGCTCATCAAGGCTTTTCAGCAGCCCGGCGGCAATGCTTTCGCCATCCTCGGGATCGATGAGAATGCCGGAGCCATCTTCGAAGATATCGGAGGGGCCGCCGTTTTTTGTCGCTACCACGGCCAGCCCGCAGGCCGCAGCCTCGATGGGGGCAAGGCCGAATGGCTCGTAAAAGGCCGTGAGCGCGAACACGGAGCCGCGACCGGCAAAATAGCGATAGGCCGCGGCCAGCTCTTCCTGTGAATCCACGTGCAGGAAACGCATCCGCTCCCTGAGTCCGGCCTGCTCGATCATGGCCAGCATGGGCTCCAGCACGCGTCGCGTGTCTTCCGGCTGATCCTCGATACCCGCATACGGATCGCCGATGCCACGGATAAAAATCGCCAGGCGGGCCTTTTTCTGCAGTATCGGCGAGTGGACATAGGCGGAGACAACGCCAAGGTGGTTCTTTTTTTCTTCGAAGCGGCTGGCGAGCACGATGTATGGCATGGCGTCGTCATTCAGCAGCGGGGCGAATCTGCGCGCGATGATCTCGTCCACCGGACCCGGCCTGGTGGAGAAGATCTGCGTGTTCACGCCGGGTGGAATGACGGAAAACTTTTTCTCGTCGTCAACATCTACTGCGCCCGCATACAGCGGGTGTGAATACTGCTCAAAGCGCTCCTGTGCCGTGGACGTGATGATGCTGCGGGCATGGCGCATGCTGAGCTGCTCGGCGGTGATGCGTCGTGAAAAGTGATAATGCACATCCATGTCCGCAAAGTTGTCGGTACACACTCCCAGCTTGTCGATTTTCTGGGCCCCGAGGGAATGACCGGTGAAGCTGAAGCCGATGCCGGTTTTCTTTTTCAGTAGCACGCAGCAGTAGCCCCCGTCTCCGTAGTGGCCGGTCATGAAGTCGGGGAGATCGCTGCCATAGAAGTCCAGGGTATTGTCAATAAACTCGCCCAAGTAAGGCCATAATGCTTCCTTGTTCAGGAAATGTTTTCCCCCGCAGGGAACGCGCACGATGCGCAGGCGGCCTTCATAGCCGGGATAGGTATCGAGCGGGGCCAAAAATTCGGGCCAGTCCGGATCGATGATGCGGCGGGTGATGATGTCCACCTGCACGCCCATGCGGGCCATGGCCATGCCGAGTTCCTTGACATAGATGAGCTGGCCACCGAAATCCGGATGTTCGGTGAGATGCGAGTCTTCGGGATCGAAGTTTCCCTGTGGGTTCAGAAAGGCGACGCGCATGCTCCGGATGTCTTGCCTTACCGCCTGTCCTCGACCTCGTAATCCCGCGTAATCACGATGTCGGCGATATCCCTGTGTGCGGCGATGATGTCGTGCTCCCGGATGAGGATGTTTGCCGTGAAGTCATCCAGCTCGGCCTTGTCGCGCTGGCGTTTCTGGCGGTGGGCGAGGGTATCCGTGTAGTTGCGCGCGATAAATATGCGTGCATGCACTGATTTCAGGAGGCTCGTGTAGGTGCCTTCGGTGATGACCACGCGGGCCTTGTCCACCGGCAGTGTTTCCGTGGTGATGCAATCCTGTTCATAGTTGATGAGCGGCTTCTGGATGGTGACCTTGCCATCGAGGATATCGCGCACGCTGGCCTCCAGCACGTCGAGCCGAACCTCCTTTGGCCCGAGCCAGTCCGGATCCTTTCGCCTGGTGGCATCGTTGGTTTTCGGTGGATATACGTAATAGTCATCCTGCTGCAGGATAACGCTCGCCATGCTTTCTTCCTCGAGCGCGTTGGCGATGGCTGTTGCCGTCTCGGACTTGCCGCTACCGGATTCGCCGGCCACGCTCAGGGCATATTTTCCGGCAGTGGCGCGGATATCTGGCAGAAGCAGGCGCACGGTCTCTTTGCCTGCCCTGGCGTGATGTGCCTCGACTATGATGACGTCGCCTTGCATGCCATGCCCCCCACAATCCATGCTATACTAGCATCCCGGTGCTGAAATGTCCTGCGCATGTGCCGGCTGCCCGATCGGACGGCCGGTGAAAGGCTGGGTTTATCTGCTGGCTACGGCGACGATGTGGCTTTTTTTCAGATAGGCAACCTTGCCGGAGGGCAGCTTCAGCCTGTACCAGTCCGACTTGCCGTTGCGATGCGCATCAAGCTTCGCCTGCGGGCGATACCAGCCCAGGCGTGCGGTCTTGATGCTCGGCTTCTGCCGCAGGTTGTGATAGCCGGCAAAGCGAAAGCGTGCGTTGGCAGGCATGTGTTCCAGTTTGACGCGGACCGTTTTGATGATGGCGCGTTCAACCGATTCCTCGCGCATCTTGCTGCGCGCCCGGACATGCATGGTGGTCAGCCTGGGCGTCATTTTTTCGAGTTTGATCTCGCCACTGAGCTTTTCATTGCTGAAGGCGATGGCATAGCCGTCGTCCTGGATTTCCAGCACGTCGACATCCAGCTTCATGCTGCGCAGGCCCTGCTGCACGGCGGCAAGCGTCGGGCGGATGTTGTGCGGGAAGCTTTCCTCCTCACCACTGAGCTGATTGGCTACGATGTTTAGCAGCGCGCCGGGCACCGCAGAAACAACAGGCATCGCCGCGCAACCGGAAAGCCACAGGGTGGCAAGCAGTAACGGGAAATGGGTTAATCGTTTCATGGCCGCCATGCTGGGCGGAGAAGCGGGTGATACTGTGCTGTCGGTCACAAGTCGCCGGCAAGTATGTCCCTGGCGTTGCAAACGCGAGGTATGGGGGTGTTTGTCCCGCCCGGTGCGGCTACACGTTGAAGCGGAAGTGCATCACGTCGCCGTCGGCAACCACGTAGTCCTTGCCCTCCAGGCGCATCTTGCCTGCCTCCCTGGCGCCCTGTTCCCCGCCACAGGCGATGTAATCCTCGAAGCTGATGGTTTCTGCTCGGATGAAGCCCTTTTCAAAATCGGTGTGAATCACGGCTGCCGCCTGCGGTGCCTTGTCTCCCCGGTGAATCGTCCAGGCATGCACTTCCTTTGGACCAGCGGTGAAATAGGTAATCAGCCCGAGCAGCCTGTACGCCTCATGGATCAGCGCATGCAGCCCGGGCTCAGCCAGGCCGAGATCGGCGAGGAAGGCGGCCCGGCTTTCCGCATCCATTTCCACAAGTTCCGATTCGATTTGTGCCGAGATGACAACCGTGCCGGTGCCCTCCCGGGCCGCCCGTTTACGCACGGCATCCACATACGCATTACCATCGGGAAGCGAGCCGTCATCCACATTGGCTACGTAGAGTACGGGCTTGGCGGTCAGCAGGCACAACTCCTTCAGGCACTGGTGCGCATCGTCGTCCAGGCCCTGGCTGCGGACCGTGTGCCCGTCCTCAAGCGCCTTCAGTACCCTTTCACATGTAGCCAGCGTGGCGAGCGCCTCCTTGTTGCCCGTCTTTGTCTGCTTTGTCACACGCTCGATGGCCTTTTGCATGGTCTCGATATCGCGCAGCATCAGCTCCGTGTCGATGATTTCGATATCGGAAACCGGGTCGATTGTCGCGGCCACATGCGTGACATTTTCATCCTCGAAGCAGCGCACGACATGCGCGATGGCGGCGCATTCACGGATATTGGCGAGAAACTTGTTGCCCAGACCCTCACCTTTGGAGGCACCGGCCACAAGGCCCGCGATGTCGACGAATTCGACCGTAGCAGGATGTGTTTCCTTTGGGTGCACGATGCTGGCGAGCTGATCCAGGCGCGGGTCGGGCACCGGCACGATGCCGACATTCGGGTCGATCGTGCAGAACGGATAGTTGGCCGCTTCGGCGCCACCACCGGCCAGCGCGTTGAACAGCGTGGACTTGCCGACATTCGGCAGGCCGACAATCCCGATGCTTAAGGCCATGCAACAAACCCCATTTCACTGCAGGGAGATAAAGGTGCACGGGAGCGTCTGTGTGACACAGATATCGCTGAATGTGGTACTTGTGCCTTCATTCCCTTGTCTCCTTTATATCCGACTCAAGGCACAGGTGCAGGTGATTGGCCGCCAGCGCCAGGTCGTGCGCAAGTATCGTATCCATCTGTTTCAGCAGGCAGTCGAAGATGTGCGCCTCAGCAGCGGCCTCGGCGGCAGTCTGCCGGCCGAGTACCCAGGGCGTAACCTCACCGGCCTCGGGACGACCGATACCGATCCTGATGCGGGAGTAGCCGGTGTCGCCAAGATGCTGATTGATCGATTTCAGGCCGTTATGGCCGCCATGACCGCCGCCACGGCGCAGCCTGAGCTTGCCGGAGGGCAAGTCCAGGTCATCAAAGGCGATGAAGATGTCTGCCGGTTCAATGCGATAATATCTCGCCGCAGCAGCAACAGCGTGGCCGCTATCGTTCATGAATGTCTGCGGCTTGACGAGCAGTACACGGCCCTCAGGACGCTCCCACGTGGCCGTCTCGGCCTGAAACCGTGGCACCGAGGCAAAGCGCAACCCCACGTGTGAGGCCAGGTGGTCAAGGAAACGGAAGCCGGCATTGTGCCGTGTCTGCCGGTACCTGTCGCCGGGGTTGCCGAGACCGACCAGCAGCTGCAAGCTTATTCTGATGCGCCTTCGGCTGTTTCAGCCTCCGCAGCCTCTTCTCCTTCCTCCGCGCCTTCCTCGGCGGCCTCAACAGCCTTGGTCGGGGCGACAAAACTCAGCACGGTGAAGTTTACGTCATGCACCACTTCTGTGCCCTCGGGCAGCGGGATATCCTCGATGTGCACGCTGTCACCAATATTGAGGCCGGAGCAGTCCACCTCGATGGTATCCGGGATGGAGTCGGCGCGGCAGGTGACCTCCAGCGAATGTCGGATGAGCGACAGTACACCGCCGGCTACGGCAGCAGGACACTTCTCGTAGTTGACGGGGTGCACCGGTACTTCGATGTGCACGCTGTCCGAGGAGGAGACACGCTGAAAATCCAGATGCACGGCCTCGTCCCGCAGCGGATGCCACTGCACATCCTTAAGCAGGGCCGTATGCTTGCCACGGCTGCCCTTGATTTTCAGCTCAAGCATCGAGGTGTAAAAGCCCTCATCATTCAGGAGCTTCGAAACCGCAAGCGTATTCAGCGCGATGGGAAGCTCCGGCTTGTCACCGCCATAGAGTACAGCCGGGATATTTCCGGTACGGCGCAGACGGCGGGCTGCGCCCTTGCCGGTTTTTTCACGCAGTATCGCGTCCAAGACATAATCGCTCATGTTGATAGCTCCTGATGATTTGTGACATGCACCGTCGGGTCGGCCCGTTACGGCGTGCCTGTCACGGCCTTTGATATCGGCCGCCGCAGGCGGGCGCGGCAGTCTAGTGGTTCGCTGCAATCGTGCAAGTTCCCGCTCTGTCGAGGGGGGTGTTGTCTATGGGCCTGATGATTTTGTGGTTGCTTTTCGTGTTCGTGATGCGTATAAATCGCCGCCTGAAAATTTGATCCGGCTTTATCAAGAGCAGTGGAGGGTCCAGGCCCTGTGAAACTGCGGCAACCGGCCTTAAGCGAAAAGCGGATGGCGTCCGGTGCCAATTCCTGCCCTGTAGGGGAGAGATAAGGAGCGGTGGAACATCTGGTGCGGCACGGTCGCAGCGTTCAACCCTCGCTTATCCAACAAGCGGGGGTTTTTTGGTTTAAGCCTGCGGAGTAGTGGTTTGATGAGTGATAGCATCGTACGTGCGCTGAAGTGCCGCGAATGTGGGCAGGAATACGATATCGCACCGACGCATGTCTGTGAGTTCTGCTTTGGCCCGCTGGAGGTCGTGTACGACTATGACGCCCTGGTCGGCAGGCTGACACGTGAGCTGATTGAGTCCCGGCCGCAAACGATGTGGCGCTACCGCGAACTGTTGCCGATCAACGGTGATCCGACCGTGGGTGTCCAGGTTGGCTTTACACCATTGATCCGTGCCCGCAACCTGGAACGGGCACTGGGTGTTTCCGAGCTTTATATCAAGAATGATTCGGTTTGTTACCCGACGCTGTCATTCAAGGACCGTGTGGTATCCGTTGCCCTGTCCAAGGCGGTGGAGTTTGGTTTTGAAACCGTAGCCTGTGCCTCGACCGGCAACCTGGCGGGATCCGTGTCGGCCAATGCCGCGGCTGCGGGGCTGAAATCCTATGTGTTCATCCCGCACGACCTGGAGCGGGGCAAGGTGCTTGGTGCGGCTGTTTATGGCACGCGCATTGTCGGCATCCAGGGCACCTATGATGACGTCAATCGCCTGTGTTCGGAGATTGCGGGCAAATACAACTGGGCTTTTGTGAATGTTAATGTGCGGCCGTTCTATGCCGAGGGCTCCAAGTCCTTTGCCTATGAGTTCATGGAGCAGCTTGGCTGGCGTGCGCCGCAGCACGTGGTCGTGCCGATGGCCTCGGGCTCGTTGTGCACGAAGATTGACAAGGCCATCAGGGAGTTTTCCAGGCTTGGCCTGATCGATGATGCGGATACCTGCATTTACGGTGCACAGGCCGAGGGTTGCTCGCCGATTACGAAATCGGTGAAGCAGGGCACGGATCTGATTCATCCGGAGCGCCCGGACACGATTGCCAAGTCGCTGGCTATCGGCAATCCTGCGGATGGCTATTATGCCAATCGCGTCATTCATCAGAGCGGTGGCTGGGCCGAGGATGTTTCGGATGCCGAAATTGTGGCTGCCATGCGACTGCTTGCCGAGACCGAAGGTATTTTTACGGAGACCGCCGGCGGGGTCACCCTGGGATGTACCAAAAAGCTGATTGAGACGGGCCGTATCCCGAAGGATGAATCAATTGTTGTTTGCATCACCGGCAATGGTCTGAAGACGCTGGAGGCACTGGATGGCAGGGTGGATGCGCCGCGCGTGATCGGCCCCAGCCTGGCCGAATTTGATGCGCTGGTGGCGACCGATACGGCCTGAACGGACAGGAAGGATAAACCACCGAAGTATGAAATTACGTTATATGTTTTTGGTGGTAGTGTAAAAAGGAGAGAAACATGAGTGTAACGGTTCGTATACCAACCCCGCTGCGCAAGCTGACAGGTGGTGCCGATGAGGTGAGCGTGGAGGCCGCCACCATTGGCGAGCTGATCGACAGGCTGGAGGCTGACCATCCTGGCCTGAAAGAGCGCCTGTGCGACGAGGCCGGTGAAATCCGCCGCTTCGTCAATATCTATGTGAATGATGAGGACGTACGCTTTCTGCAGGGGCGCGATACAGCCGTTGCCGATGGCGATCAGGTATCCATCGTGCCGGCCATTGCCGGAGGCCGTGCTTGAAGCTGCGCGTCTACCTGACGTTCACGCCGGACAATGTGCGCGAGCCCATCATCTGGAAGCTCGGCAAGACGTTCGATGTGGTGACCAACATTCGTACCGCCGAGGTGAGAGAGGATATGGGCCTGGTGGGCCTGGAAATGGAAGGTGATGCGGCTGTGATCGAGAAGGCCGTGCAATGGCTGGAGGCGCAGGGCGTGCATGTGGAGCCAATCGAGCAGAGTGTCATTGCCGGGTAGCGGCATATTGCCGACAGGCCAGATTTCATATTGAGCATGTGACAAGGAGACCAGAATGAACATTAATGCCAATGTGGCCGAGACCGTAGGCAATACACCGCTGGTGCGTTTGCAGCGCATCGGCCGCGACCTGCCGGCCGAGATTTTGCTGAAGCTCGAGTTCTTTAATCCACTGAACTCGGTCAAAGATCGCATCGGCAAGGCCATGATTGAGGCAGCGGAAGCGGATGGGCGCCTGAAGGAAGGCGGTGTCATCATCGAGCCGACTTCCGGTAACACTGGCATAGCGCTGGCCTTCATCGCCCGCGCGAAGGGCTATCGTTGCATTCTGACAATGCCGGGCTCCATGAGCCTGGAGCGGCGCAAGCTGCTGAAGCTGCTTGGTGCGGAACTTGTGCTCACGCCGGCGGAGAAAGGTATGAAGGGGGCCATCGCCAAGGCTGGCGAGCTTTTGGAGTCCACCTCCGGAGCCTTTATGCCACAGCAGTTTGAGAATCCAGCCAACCCGGAGATTCATCGTCTGACCACGGCCGAGGAAATCTGGCGCGATACGGATGGTGAGGTGGATGCCATTGTGGCTGGCGTCGGTACCGGCGGCACCATCACCGGTGTGGCCGAGGTCATCAAGGCGCGCAATCCCAATTTCAAGGCCATTGCTGTCGAGCCGGAGGATTCGCCTGTGATATCCGGCGGTGAGCCCGGCCCGCACAGGATACAGGGTATTGGCGCGGGCTTCATCCCGAAGAACCTGAACGTGGATATCGTGGATGGCGTCGAGCAGGTCTCCAATGATGATGCCTTTGCCATGGCCCGCAGAATGGCAGGCGAGGAAGGTATTGCCGGCGGTATTTCATCCGGCGCGGCGCTTACTGCTGCGTTGCGCGTGGCGGCCCGGCCCGAGTTTGCGGGCAAGCGTATCGTGGCAATCATCCCGTCGATGGCCGAGCGCTATATAAGCACGGACCTGTTCAAGGGCATCGAGATATAGGAAGGGCGCAGGGCGTGGCCCCCTGATGTCCTCACGCCTTGTCGCTTGCGCCTTACGGAGAATGCATTGATTGATTTTACGGAAGAACAGATTGAACGCTATTCCCGCCACATCATCCTGCCCGAGGTAGGCGGGGAGGGACAAAGTCGCCTGCTGGAGTCGAAGGTGTTCATGATCGGGGCTGGCGGGCTGGGCTCGCCGGTGGCCTATTATCTGGCGGCGGCTGGCGTCGGCACGATCGGTATCGCCGATGCCGATGTCGTTGACATGTCCAACCTGCAGCGCCAGATCATTCATAATCAGGATCGCGTGGGCATGCCAAAGGTGGAGAGTGCCCGCGAGACGATCCAGGCACTGAATCCGGACGTACGCGTGAACACGTATAACTACCGCATCACCGAGGAAAACGTGCGTGAGATTATTCGTGACTACGACCTTGTAATCGATGGCTGCGATAATTTTCCGACCCGCTTTCTTGTGAATGATGCGTGTTTCTTCGAGCGCAAGACGCTGGTGTCCGGCGCCATGTTCCGCTTTGAAGGGCAGGTGGCCACGTTCAAGCCACATGCGGATGCCGAAGGGCCCTGCTATCGCTGCCTGTATCCGGAGCCACCGCCGGCGGGGCTTGTGCCGAGCTGTTCGGAAGCCGGTATTCTGGGGGCACTGGCCGGGGCCGTGGGCACGATCCAGGCCGTGGAGGCGATCAAGGAGCTGCTCGGTATCGGTGATTCGCTGTCCGGCCGGCTGATGACGTTTGACGCCCTGCGCATGGAATGGAAGAAGCTCCGGCTCAGAAAGGATCCGGCTTGCCCGCTGTGCGGCCCGAATCCGACGGTAACGGAGCTTGTAACCTACGAGCAGGCCTGTGAGCTGCAACTTGGCCACAGTTGACAGCTACGAACAAGAATGGGACACGGACGAATGCAGGTAGATATCGACCTGTGTCGAAACAGGAGTGAAAAGCATGGCATATGATTTTGCGCATACAGCCGATGTCGATGAATACGAGCGGGGGCTGAAGGCCTTTCTTGATGGCCACATGCCCGAGGAGCGTTTCACGCCATTCCGCCTGCAAATGGGGGTGTATGGCCAGCGCCAGGACGATGTACAGATGATACGCGTGAAGCTGCCGGGCGGATGCCTGACACCCGCGCAGCTCGAGGTAATTGCCGATTGCATCGACGATTATGCCGGCCGGCTTGACATGCCGAAGCTTGTGCATATCACGACGCGGCAGGACATTCAGGCACACTTCGTGGCCCTGGCAGACACGCTGCCATTTCTGCGCCGCCTGGATGCGGCAGGGCTGACCACGCGTGAGGCCTGCGGGAATACGGTGCGCAACGTGACCTCATGCTTCCTGAGCGGGGTGTGTCCGGCCGAGCATGCGGATGTATCCGTGCATGCCCGGCGTTTTGCCGAGTATTTTCTGCGTCATCCGCTCACACAGCAGTTTCCGCGCAAGTTCAAGGTGAACTTCTCCGGTTGCGCTACCGACTGCGGCCTCTCCGGCATGCATGACATTGGCTTTATCGCGACGATGAAGGATGGTAGGCACGGCTTCCAGGTGTGGGCCGCGGGTGGACTGTCCAGCCAGCCTGTCTCCGCCATGCTGCTGGAGGAATTCATCGAAGAGCATGAGCTGCTTCTGGTTAGCGAGGCCCTGATGCGCATGCACTTCAAGTATTCAGATCGCAAGCGCCGGGCCCGTGCGCGCATGAAGTACGTTATGCTCAAACTGGGCGAGGAGGGATTCCGGGAGGAATACCAGCGGCAGCGTGCAGCCATCGAAAAGACCCACCTGACCGATGCCGAGGTAACTGGTGCCCGCTGGCGTGAGCCAAGCGGTGAGCTGCCGGTCTCCGACGACGGTGTGGTGGCACAGCATGACGGCAGGCATGCCGTGCTGCTGAACCTGTTTCGCGGCGACCTGACACCGTCGCAGTGCCATGCCGTGGCAGAGGCTGCACGCGCGGGTGGCACGGAGGACCTGCGCGTGACAGCCGAGCAGGGCCTGGTAATCGCCGGTGTAAGTGGCGACTCGCTCAATAAGGTGTTGGATATCCTGCATGCGGCGGATATCCGCACCGAACACGCCCGTGGTGTGGCCGATATCACGGCATGCCCCGGTACGGAAACCTGCCGGCTTGGTATCACATCCAGCCGCGGGCTGGCCGCGGCCATGCAACCGCTCCTGGAGGAACTGAAGCAGGATCCGACTATGGCCAGCCTCAACATCAAGGCCTCCGGTTGCCAGCATTCCTGCGGTCGACATCATATCGCCGATCTTGGTTTCCACGGCCTGGCCAAGAAGATCAACCGACAGGCTGTGCCGCATTATCAGCTGCACGTGGGCGGCTCGGGCAAGGCTGGCCAGCCTCTGGCCTTTGCCACCGATCCTGTACCCGCCAAGCGGGCGCCTGAGGCCGGCATTGCCGTGCTCAGGGCCTACAGCGAGCAGCGCGGTAGAGGTGAGAGCGTACACGACTGGGCTGCGCGCATTGGCCAGGATGCCATCAATGCGATTCTGGCACCGTTTTCGGCAGGTGAGGGCGAGATTGAGGGGCTCATCTACGACTGGAGCGAGAATGAAGCCTTCACGACAGCGGGCACGAAGAAGGGCGAGTGCGCCGGGGCAGTGCTTTCGATGAGTGATGCGCTGATGTCCGAGGCGGAGTATGAGATGCTGCTGGCCCGCGCGCACATGGACGGCATGTTCTGGGCCGAGGCCGCCGCGTCGCTGAAGCGTTCGGCAATTTCCGCAGCCCGGGCCTTCCTGGTGCCATATGGCGAGGCCCCCGAGGATGACAGCGAGGTGTTTAGCCTGCTGGCCGCAAATGCTGTCGCCGATGCACCGGTACGTGATGGCCTGAATGCCGTCCAGCAGGCACTGATGGATATTGATCTGGCGGATCCGGCGCCCGGCGTGGGACGGCTGCGTGACAGGCTGGCTGACTGGCTTGTGCTGGCCAGGGCGCGTTTTGCCCTGGTGCCGACAGAGGTTGAGGACAAGCCTGCTGCAACACAGGCCGCGGAGGCGGATACCGCGGGCACGGATGTGCCGGAACTCGATTTGAGTGGTGTGGCGTGTCCGATGAATTTCGTGAAAACAAAGCTGAAGCTGGAAACCCTGCCTGCCGGCAGCCAGCTGGCGGTTGTGCTTGATGATGGGGAGCCGATTGAAAATGTGCCGCGTTCGCTTGTCGAGCAGGGCCATGCGGTGATCAGCCAGAAGCGCATTTCCTCCAGCCAGTGGCGTATTGTTGTGCAGCGGGGGACCTGATCCACGCAAGTTGCTGATGCGTAATGCGGTGGCTGACAGGGGCGGAGAATGACGGATCGCCTGGCGCACCTGTTTGATAATCCGGGGCTGACCAAGCTGGCGCTGGTCAGCTTTGGCGCTGCCTTACCCGAAGGCCTGGACAGGCCTTCGCGCTGGATATCACAGACCAACGCCGGCGAGGCAGTCGTTGATCTGGTGCTGCCCAGCACCCACTGGGCCAGCGTGCCGGTGGGGCAACCCTATACCGAGGCCAGCGCCATCAGCCTTCACCAACATGGCGACACGTTCGAGCTGCGCTGTGGCGGGGAATCATTGCCGGTCAGCCTCCAGGCTGTACCGGATTTCTATCATCACCAGACCCGTAGCGGTGCGCGCATGGGCGCCTTTTCCGCGTTGCACGACAAGCTGCTTGTCATGCATCCATTTTTCGGCTGCGGCTTTTTTGCCATGTCGGATGCGGCCTGCCAGTACTGCCTGTATGACTCGATGCTCAACGAACACGTGCCACCGCTGCGTGCGCCGCTGGAGCTTGTCGAGGTGTTGCACGCGGCCCAGGCTGAGCGAAATGTGGATACGGTCTACCTGTACAATGGCTTTTCTCCGGACAGCGCCTGTGGCCTGGGACGGCTGTTGCCCGTGATCGAGCTGCTCAGGCGACACCTGCCGGGCAAGCAAATTGCGCTGGAAACGGTGGCGCCAAGGGATTTGCACGTCATTGATGAGCTGTATGGCGCCGGTCTCGATATCTTCATCTGCAATCTGGAGCTTTCCGATGCCGGACGCTTTGCCGCCGTTTGTCCCGGCAAACAGGCGCATGGCGGACAGCAGGCCATTCGCGCGGCACTTGCGCATGCTGTCCAGACCTTTCCTGCCGGTGCCGTGGTCAGTAATCTGATTGTTGGCCTGGAGCCGGCTGAGGCGACGATGACGGGTATCGAGGAACTGGTCAGCGATGGTGTTGTGCCGTTGTTGCAGCCGTTCCGGCCCCTGCCGGATACGCCACTTTCCGCTGCGCCACTACCGCGCCTGGTGGAGCTTGAGGCCGTTTTCCTGCACCTGTACGGGGTGTTGCAGAGTGCCAGGCTGCCATTACGCCGCTTGCGCGACATGGGGCGGGTAATGACGCCGATGGAAGGGCGTTTTCTTCTGGGACGCGAAGTCTCCCTGCGCGAGCGCGTGGATGCGCTGGCGCTGTCCGTAGTCGGCCGTCGTCTCGGTGCCATGATGGATGCCTGGCGGCGCAGCCTGCGTGTACGCGAGACCGGAGAGCAGCGGGATACCGGGACCTAGCCGTGGTTTCAATCGACCGCGGGCCCTGGCAGGCGCTGCTGCTCAGGCACGCCGCACCTTACATCGGCCTGCTATTTCTGGCACTGGGCGCCTGGTGGGCGCTGGGCACCGCGCCTCCGGCGGGCCTTGGCGAGACAGGCTGGCGGGCATTGATCGTGTTCGTGCTCTGTCTGTTGCTATGGGTAACGCAGCTGCTGCCGCTGGCCGTGACCTCGCTGCTGGGCCTCGCCCTGCTGTCGCTGCTCGATGTGATGCCGGCATCGGAGGCCTACAGCCTGTTCGGTAATCCGGCGGTATTTTTCATTCTGGGCGCCTTCATCCTGGCCGTCGGCGTGATGCAGACGGGCCTGTCTGAACACATTGCCCTGACGATGCTGAAGACAATCGGGCTCGGGCCCCGGCGCTTGCTGCTGGCGGTACTCGTATTGCCGGCGCTAATGGCCGCCTTTATTCCGGAGCATGCGGTGGCCGCAATTTTTCTGCCCATCGTACTGAAGATTGTGCAGGGGCTGAACCTGCCCGCCGGCCATCGCTATCCGGCCTCACTGTTTCTGGCCATGGCCTGGGGCGCCATCATCGGTGGCGTGGCCACGTTGCTAGGCGGCGCGCGTGGGCCGCTGGCCATCGGTATCGTGCAGGAAATCACCGGCCGCAGCATCAGCTTTACGGACTGGAGCATGGCATCACTGCCCGTGGTAGTCGTGATGCTGGGCGTGGCCCTTGTTTTTCTGCTGTGCTGCGTGCGTGGTGTAGAGGTTGATGTATCCGGTGCTGGTGAGCGGCTGAGACAGCGTCAGCTTGAGTTGGGTGAGCTGCAGATCAGGGGCAAATGGATGGCGCTCGTGATGGTGCTGACCGTTGCCGCCTGGGTGGGAGCAGGCCATGTACTTGGGCTTGCCAGCATCGCGTTGGCAGCGGTTGTGGCGACCTTCAGTCTGCGCCTGATCTCCTGGCATGATGTCGATCAGCATGTGAACTGGGGCGTCGTGCTCATGTACGGGGGCGCCATCGCGGTCGGCAAGGCCCTGTCCGTAACGGGGGCTGCTGCCTGGCTGGCTGCGTTGCTTATTCCGAGCGGGATTTCACCGCTTTTGCTGCTCATGCTGCTTGTTGGTGTCACGCTGCTGCTGACGGAGACGGTGAGCAATGCCGCTGCCGTGGCCATTCTGTTGCCCATTGCGATTCCACTTGGGGTGGAGGCCGGACTGGATGTCGTGTCCGTGGCGCTGGCGGTCGCCATTGTGGCGGGCTTTGCCTTCATGCTGCCGATGGGCACGCCGGCCAATGCCCTGGTTTATTCGACCGGCTTTGTTCCCCTGCGCCTTATGGTCAGGCGTGGTGCGGCCATGTCCGTTTCCGCCTGGCTGGTGTTCATCCTCGTGGCTCACCTGGTCTGGCCCGTGCTTGGCAGGGGGCTGTAGGACAGATTTCCCAAGCTTATAGAATGTAACGCGTGAGATCCTCGTCGGTACACACGTCCTTCAGTTGCTCGCGTACATAGGCGGCGTTTACCGTCAGCGTTTTTTCGGCGCGATCCGTGGCCTCGAAGCTGGCCTGCTCCAGCACGCGCTCGAGCAGCGTATGCAGTCGGCGGGCACCGATATTTTCCATCTGTTCGTTGACCTGGACGGCCAGTCTGGCGATTTCAGCGATACCGTCTTCGGTAAACTCGACATCCACACCCTCGGTTTTCAGCAGTGCGGCATATTGTCGTGTCAGCGCAGCCTCCGGCTCCACCAGAATTCTGCGGAAGTCAGCCTCGGAGAGGGCATCCAGCGTGACACGGATGGGAAAGCGCCCCTGTAGCTCCGGGATCAGGTCGGATGGCTTGGCCAGATGAAAGGCGCCGGAGCCAATGAACAGGATATGGTCGCTTTTGACCGGTCCGTAACGCGTGTTCGCCGTTGTGCCCTCGACGAGCGGCAGCAGGTCACGTTGCACGCCTTCGCGGGAGATATCCGCATCCTTGCCGGAGCGGTGTGTGATTTTGTCCATTTCGTCGAGAAAGATGATGCCATCGTTTTCAACGCGTGCGATGGCTTCTTCCTTGATGCGATCCATGTCCAGCAGCCGGTCTGCTTCCTGCTGCTTCAGGATCTTATAGGAGTCCTCGACGCTCATGCGCTTGGTTTTTTTCTGTCCGGACATGATGTTGCCGAGCATGTCCTGGAGGTTCAGGTTCATTTCCTCGGTACCCTGATTCGAGAAAATCTGCAACATTGGTGACTGCGGCGTCTGCGGCACCTCGATTTCTACCTGCCGCTTGGCCAGTTCCCCGCTACGCAGCTTCCGGCGCATCTTCTCACGTGATTCCTGGTGCGATTTCTTCTGCTCGGTGGAGACCGGTCCTGATGGCGGCACCGGATGCGGAATCAGGATGTCGAGCAGCCGTTCCTCAGCCGCTTCCTCCGCCTTCGCATCAAGCCGTGCCAGGTGTTCCTCGCGCACCATCTTGATGGCGATGTCGACAAGATCGCGGATCATCGATTCCACATCACGGCCAACATAGCCAACCTCGGTGTATTTTGTAGCCTCAACCTTGAGAAACGGTGCGCGGGCAAGTTTCGACAGGCGTCGGGCAATTTCGGTCTTGCCGACACCCGTCGGCCCGATCATCAGGATGTTCTTGGGCATGATTTCCTCACGCAAGGGGGAGGGAACCTGCTTTCGCCGCCAGCGGTTCCTGAGCGCAATCGCAACGGCGCGCTTGGCGGCATCCTGACCGATGATGTGTCGGTCCAGCTCGGATACGATCTCGCGTGGGGTCATGGTCTCGCTCATGCCTGTTTCTCCGCTGAAATAGCTTCAATGCTGATCTCGCTGTTCGTATAGATGCAGATGCTGCCGGCAATCTTCATCGCCTCCAGGACAATCTCCCTTGCGGACAGCGTGCTGTGCCGGAGCAGACCCAGGGCGGCGGACTTGGCATAAGCGCCACCGGAGCCGATGGCGACCACACCCTCGTCCGGCTCCAGTACGTCACCGTTGCCGGATATCAGCAATGTACGCTCATGATCGGCCACGATCATCATGGCCTCCAGCTTGCGCAGGTAGCGGTCCGTGCGCCAATCCTTGGCCAGCGCCACGGCGGCACGCGTGAGACTTCCGGCATGCTCATCGAGCTTGGCCTCGAAGCGCTCGAACAGGTTCATGGCATCGGCCGTTGAACCTGCGAAGCCGGCGAGGATGGCGCCATCGCGTATCGTGCGAATCTTGCGCGCGGTATTCTTGACGATGGTGTCGCCGAGCGTGACCTGGCCATCACCGCCGATGGCAACCTCATTGTCCCGTCTGGCGCAGCATATGGTGGTGGCGTGCATGATGTGGTACCTCTCGGATGCGCGTGATTCAGGCGCGGTATCCTATGGCCTGACGTGTATGGGGTCACGCAACGTATGCTTCGAGCCCTGAGCATGGAGGGAGCGGAAACCATGTGCGCGTTCATGGGGATGTTGTGGCAAATAGTATCCGGTATTGCTTTGTGGCTTTATACCTTTGTGGTATGTATTCCACGCCACGAAGGCATTGACGAAAAGCGGGCTTGGCCGTAAGTTGCGCCGCGCCCAAGCGGCACGCGGGTATGATTCGGGGAGTAGCGCAGCCTGGTAGCGCATCTGCTTTGGGAGCAGAGGGCCGGAGGTTCAAATCCTCTCTCCCCGACCATTTTTATACCTGGGGGACACGGCATGCGCCTGTAGCTCAACCGGATAGAGCAACGGCCTTCTAAGCCGTAGGTTGCAGGTTCGAGCCCTGCCAGGCGCGCCAGTTGATATGGTGGATGTAGCTCAATGGTAGAGCCCCGGTTTGTGGTACCGGTGGTTGTGGGTTCGAGTCCCATCATCCACCCCAGTTGCATGATGCGTACATATTCATATGATGCGCAGGGTTGGGGCCGTTAGCTCAGTTGGTAGAGCAGCTGACTCTTAATCAGCGGGTCCAAGGTTCGAGCCCTTGACGGCCCACCAGGCAGGAGGGGAGCAGGCCATGCTTGCTCCCCTTTTTGTATTTCATGTCTTTCGCCGGCAGGCGCAAGAGCATGACGCGAGGGTGGCGGAACTGGCAGACGCGCTGGATTTAGGTTCCAGTACCTTAACGGTGTGGGGGTTCGACTCCCCCCTCTCGCACCAGTTGTGACAAGCAAGCCGGAGGATTGAATGATTCAGACCGAGATAACAAGCCGTGGTGCAAACGAGCACGATATCCATGTACGCGTGCCACGCGGGGAATATGATCGTGTGTATGCCACCGAGCTGCAAAAGATTGCGACCAAAGCCAGGCTGCCGGGGTTCCGGCCAGGCAAGACCCCGGCGCATGTGATCGCGCAGAAGTTTTCCGCGCAGCTGATCGAGGATACGGCCACCGCGCTCGTGCAGGAGCATTATATCGAGGCGCTGGAGAAAAGTGGCCTGACGCCTGCCATTCAGCCGGAAATCGACATGGATGGCCAGGCGGACGCGCAGGGCTTTGCCTTTACCATCAAGGTGGTGACCTGGCCTCAGCCTGAGCTGAAGAAGCTTGCCAGGCTTTCCGTCACGCGGACACAGATCACCGTATCGGACACCGACGTTCAGGGGGTGATGGATCGGCTGATGACATCCCAGGTGCGTTATGATGTGGCTGCCGATGCCGTAGCCGCCGATGGCGACGAGGTGCACGTGGACTACACCGGCTATCTCGGTGACGAGCCGTTTGAGGGGGGCTCGGCGGAAAATGCGCGTGTGGTGATCGGCTCCGGTCAGTTGCTTGCAGACCTTGAGCAAGGGCTGGTCGGCGTGCGTGCGGGCGATGAACGCAGCATTGAGGTGAGTTTTCCCGAGGATTATGGCCATACCGGGCTGGCCGGCAAGACCACGCGCTTTGAGGTGGTGGTCAGGCAGGTTGGCAAGGCTGTTCGCGCCGGCAATGAGGAAGAGCTGGCGGGCATGATGGGATTTGACAGTGTCGATGCGTTGCGCGAGGACATTCGCACGCGTCTGCATCACGAGGCCGAGGATGCTGCCTATGAGGCAACGCGACAGGCCATCTTTGACGCATTGCTGGCGGCCAACGAGGTGGATATTCCGGAGGCCATGATCCGGCGCGACATGGGCGAGATGCAAAAGCGCATGGTCAAGGATATGCAGGCGCAGGGCATGGAGGTTCCGCCGGAGATGTTTGCCGATGCCAAGCTGGTGGAGCGCATGCGCAGCACCTCGGAGGAAAACCTCAAGATCGCCGTGCTGTTGCAGGCGGTGCGGCGCGCGGGCGACATCGACATCGGTGATGATGACATCAACGCCGAGATCGAGCGGCTGGCCACCGAATATCCGGAGACACAGCGTGAACAGTTTGTCACATGGATACGCGGCAACAAGGCACAGATGGATGCACTCAGGGATCGCCTGCTTGAGAAAAAAGTTGTGGAGTTCATTATTTCGCAGGCTAAGGTAAAGAACGTGAGCAAGAGTCTGGATGAATGGCAGGCTGAGCAGGCTCAGCAGGAGAAGGCATGAACCTCGTCCCCATTGTTGTTGAGCGCACCGCCAGAGGCGAGCGCTCTTACGACATCTTTTCGCGCCTCCTGAAGGAGCGCATCATTTTTCTCGCGGGTCCGGTGGATGATGCGATGGCCAACCTGGTGACGGCCCAGATGCTGTTTCTGGAATCAGAGGCGCCGGACAAGGATATCTACCTGTATATCAACAGCCCGGGTGGCCTGGTGAGTTCGGGGCTCGCCATTTATGATACGATGCAGTATATCCGCTGTGATGTGTCGACGTTGTGCCTTGGCCAGGCTGCCAGCATGGGGGCGCATCTTCTGGCTGCTGGTGCCCGCGGCAAGCGCTTTGCATTGCCGAATGCGCGCATCATGATCCACCAGCCGCTGGGAGGATTCCAGGGACAGGCCACGGATGTGGAAATCCATGCGCGGGAAATTTTGAAGCTCAAGGAACGCATGAATAACATGCTTGCCCTGCACACCGGGCAGACTTTTGAGAAAATCAGTGAGGACGTGGAACGCGATTATTTCTTGACCGCTGAGGAGGCACGCGATTACGGTTTGGTTGATGATGTGCTGAGCAAGCGCCCGGAGACCCTGTATGGCGGGGCCGGAGGTGACGATGGCAACACAGAATAACGGTGGCGACTCGACTCTTTACTGTTCGTTTTGCGGCAAAAGCCAGCACGACGTCAAGAAGCTTATTGCCGGGCCCACTGTTTTTATCTGTGACGAATGCATCGAGCTTTGCAATGAAATCCTTGTCGAGGAAAAAGCCGGCAGTGATACAATCGAGGCTGGCAAGCCGGATGGCTATATTCCCCGCCCGGCTGAGATCAAAGCCTTTCTTGATGATTATGTCATTGGTCAGGAGCGTCCCAAACGCATGCTGTCCGTGGCCGTACACAACCATTACAAGCGTGTTGAGCACAACAAGAAGAGTGATGTAGAGATTGCCAAGAGCAATGTGCTGCTGCTGGGCCCGACCGGCTGCGGCAAAACACTGCTCGCACAAACGCTGGCCAAGCTGTTTGACGTGCCGTTCACCATGGCTGATGCAACAACACTGACCGAGGCAGGCTATGTCGGTGAGGATGTGGAAAATATCATCCTGAAGCTGCTGCAGGCTGCCGACTATGATGTCGAGAAGGCGCAGCGCGGCATTGTTTATATCGACGAGGTGGACAAGCTGTCACGCAAGTCCGACTCCCCGTCGATTACACGCGATGTATCCGGTGAGGGTGTGCAGCAGGCCCTGCTGAAGCTGATTGAGGGCACGGTGGCCGCCGTGCCGCCCCAGGGTGGCCGAAAACATCCACAGCAGGAGTTTTTGCAGGTAGATACAACCAATATCCTGTTCATCCTGGGCGGGGCCTTTGCGGGCCTTGAGAAGATTGTTGAGGCCAAGGGCAAGCACGGCTCTATTGGCTTCGGTGCCAAGGTGGAAACGGATGAGGAGCGGGACATTGGCGCAGTACTGAGCCAGGTGGAGCCCGAGGATCTGATCCAGTACGGCCTCATTCCGGAGCTTGTCGGCAGGCTGCCGGTTGTGGCAGCACTGAATCAGCTCGACAAGGAAGCCCTGCTTGAAATTCTCACGAAACCGAAGAATGCGCTGGTCAAGCAGTACCAGGCCCTGCTTACCTATGATGGTGTGAAGCTTGAATTTTCGGATGGTGCCCTGGAGGCAATTGCCGACAAGGCGATTGAGCGCAAGACCGGTGCCCGTGGCCTGCGTGCCATCATGGAGTCCATCATGCTGGATGTCATGTATGACATTCCTTCACTCGGAAATGTCAGCAACTGTCTGGTCAACCGGGATGTCGTGCTGGGCAAGGCCAAACCGATTCTTGCATTTTCTGACCAGGACGTACTCGCGGAAGCCAGCAGCTGATCGCCCTGGCAGGCTTCACGCTGCCTTCATCTGCGTTCCCCGAACATTATCTGCACGATCCGCTTATTCTAGGAGAGAGATAAACATATGGCCCAGTCAATCGATGATCCCGGAATCCTGCACCCTGAGGGGTATGCAAGCGATATAGAAGGCGGGCAGGAAGGCACTGTGCTGCCGGTACTGCCGCTGCGCGATATCGTTGTTTTTCCACACATGATCGTGCCGCTGTTCGTGGGCAGGGAGAAGTCCGTGCGCGGGCTTGAGGAGGTGATGTCGGGCCCGAAGCGGATCATCCTGCTGGCCCAGAAAGATCCGGCCAAGGATGATCCTGCTGCCGAAGACCTTTATGACGTGGGCACGATCGGACAGGTGCTGCAGTTGCTGAAACTGCCCGATGGCACGATCAAGGTGCTTGTGGAGGGTGGCCTCCGCGTCCGCATTACGACATTTGCCGGCGAAGGGGATTGCCTGCGCGCCGGTTACAGTGTGCTCGAGGAAACCGTGGAAAACGCAGCCGAGCTCGATGCTGTCTGCAAAAGTGTCGTCCAGCAATTTGAATCCTATGTCAAGTTGAATTCCAAGCTGCCGCCCGAGGTACTGATGTCTGTCTCCGGCATCGACGATGCTGGACGCTTGGCCGATACGATTGCCGCGCACCTGAATCTGAAGCTGGAAGAGAAACAGGAGCTGCTCGAAATTTCCGGCATCAGTGAGCGACTGGAACGGCTATTTGTACTGATGGAAACCGAGATCGAGCTGTTGCAGGTTGACAAACGTATCCGCACGCGCGTCAAACGCCAGATGGAAAAGAGCCAGCGCGAATATTATCTGGGCGAGCAGATGAAGGCCATCCAGAAAGAACTGGGCGATGAGGATGCACTCAATGAGTTTGAGGAACTGGCCGCCAAGATCGAATCAGTCGGCCTGAGCGCCGAGGCAAAGGAGAAGGCCGAGGTAGAGCTGAAGAAGCTGAAGATGATGCCGCCCATGAGTGCCGAGGCCACGGTGGTGCGGAACTACCTGGACTGGCTGCTCGGTTTGCCCTGGAAGAAGCGGACACGCCTCAATCGCGATCTGACAGCAGCCGTTCGCGTGCTGGATGAGGACCATTATGGCCTGAGCAAGGTCAAGGAGCGTATTGTCGAGCACCTGGCCGTACTGCAACTCGTGCGCAAGATGAAAGGCCCGATTCTCTGCTTTGTTGGTCCGCCAGGTGTGGGCAAGACTTCACTCGGAAAATCGATTGCCCGGGCCACGCGTCGGAAATTCGTGCGCCTTAGCCTCGGCGGCATGCGTGACGAGGCGGAAATCAGGGGCCACCGCCGTACCTACATCGGCTCGTTGCCGGGCAAGATCATCCAGTCGATGAAGAAGGCCGGCGCCAGAAACCCCCTTATCATGCTTGATGAGGTGGACAAGATGGGCGCGGACTTCCGCGGTGATCCTTCCTCGGCCCTGCTGGAGGTGCTGGACCCGGAGCAGAACCATGCCTTTAACGATCATTATCTTGAGGTGGATTACGATTTGTCCGAGGTGATGTTCATTACCACGGCCAACAGCCTGGATATTCCGCCGGCCCTGATGGATCGCATGGAAATCATTCGGATTTCCGGCTATACGGAGGATGAGAAGCTGGCTATCGCCCGCCGCTATCTTCTGCCGAGAATGCGCAGCACGCATGGCCTGAAGAAGGAACAGCTTGATGTAGACGATGATGCCATTATCGACATCATCCGTTACTACACCCGGGAGGCGGGCGTACGCAATCTGGAGCGCATGCTGGCAACCCTCTGCCGCAAGGCGGCTCGCAAGGTGGTGCAGGATAGCAAGCAGCAGAGCGTGCAGGTTGCCTGTACGGACCTGGAGCAGTATCTCGGTGTGCGGCAGTTTCATTTTGGTCTGGCGGAGAAGGAAAACCAGATTGGCGTGGTTACAGGCCTGGCCTGGACGGAAGCGGGCGGCGACCTGCTGCCCATTGAAACCGCCATTCTGCCGGGCAAGGGCAAGCTGACGATTACCGGCCAGGTCGGGGATGTCATGCAGGAATCCGCCCAGGCGGCGCTTGCCTATGTCCGCTCGCGTGCCGTACAGCTCGGATTAAAACCTGATTTTCATGAAAAGGTCGAGATTCACGTGCATGTGCCTGAGGGCGCCATCGCCAAAGACGGACCATCAGCGGGGCTGGCAATGGCCACTGCCATGGTGTCCGCACTAACCGGAATCCCCGTCAAACGCGAACTGTGCATGACTGGTGAAATTACGCTGCGGGGCAAGGCATTACCCATTGGCGGGCTGAAGGAAAAATTACTGGCCGCACTGCGCGGGGGCTTGACTTCCGTACTGATTCCTGCTGAAAATTCCAAGGACCTGAGGGATGTCCCTGACAACGTGTTGCAGGGGCTGGAGATCAAGTCTGTGAGCCATATGGATGAGGTGCTGGCATGTGCGCTAGAGCGACTGCCGTCCGGGATGGAGATGGCCGCCGACTATGTTCCACAGATTGTATCTGGCATCCGGATGCAGGAGCATGTCCCGACGGCGCATTAAAGAAAAAATGAGTTGACAGATGATGGGGTGCAGCACGTATAGTCGCAGCCCTAATTCTTGAAGCGGGAGGAAACATTGAATAAGGCAGATTTGATTAATCATGTGGCCGATGCAGCAGGCCTGAGCAAAGCCGCAGCGGGTGATGCGGTTGAGGCTGTAATCGGCGGCATAACCAGTGCACTGGCATCCGGAGATTCTGTAAGCCTGGTCGGCTTTGGCACCTTCTCGGTTACGCGGCGCGCGGCACGCACGGCTCGCAATCCTCGTACTGGCGCTACCATTAACGTTCCGGCATCGAATGCCCCCAAGTTCAAGCCCGGCAAGGGCCTGAAAGACGCCGTCAAGTAAAGGCTCCCTTCACTTGGTTTGATCAAGGGCGGGACCGGCGCGTTCCGCCTTTGCTGTTCCATGTCGCCGACCAGGTGTGTGGCAACGGGCGAATAGCTCAGCTGGGAGAGCAACGGCCTTACAAGCCGTAGGTCACAGGTTCGATCCCTGTTTCGCCCACCATTGCATGTTCCACGCGGCGTCGTATAGTTCGCCGCGCGACGCGTTCCGGAGCGGTAGTTCAGTTGGTTAGAATGCCGGCCTGTCACGCCGGAGGTCGCGGGTTCAAGTCCCGTCCGCT
>CAZROR010000012.1:0-31315 GCA_964601765.1 uncultured Zetaproteobacteria bacterium | reverse complement strand
ATTGTCACTGAATCTCGACTTCTTCATCGTAAAATCTCCTCCAATCCATAATGAGAAAATTCTACTTCTGAATGCAACTACTTTCCGGGGGGATTACCCACCCACATAACCACGTATTTCTCCCTGCCATGCACGGAGATCATCGCCTCCGGATCATCGCGCAGCCTTTCTTCCAACAGTGAAACACCACGGGTTTTCAGTTCATTCGCTGTAATCGTATTCATAATACACCTCTTAACCGTTCTGAATGCATAATAGAGTAATTCGTCAATAAAGCTGATGTGATCCAGTGTATACCAAGGTGCTTTTCTGCGGTTCAATTCCCACCGTAACCGGACGGCGCATCTGCTCTCACTCCAGTGTGAAGTACGCTTGCGATTACGCATAGGCCCGCATTTGAACATGTATGTTGCAGCATAGCCTATCCCCTTTCCCACACAATCGGAGATGACGGCAGACGATAGTCATACCAAGCACCTGCTGTGTGTTTCCCCTCACAGGTTGACACCCGCAACCGCGCTTCCTAACGTCCCCGCTCACATCTTGTTTCTCAAAGGGCGGGCCATGGCATCCATCGCAGCATCACAATCGGATTTCGAGCAGGCAAAGAAGCTGCTGCCCGGAGGGGTAAACTCACCGGTGCGGGCCTTCAAGTCCGTCGGCGGCACACCACGCTTTATCACCAGTGCCGCCGGGAGCCGCATCCGTGATGTGGACGGCAATGAATACATCGACTACGTCGGCTCCTGGGGCCCGATGATCCTCGGCCACGCCCACCCGGACGTGGTGAAGGGCGTGCAGGAAACCGCGGCCAGCGGCATGTCCTTTGGCGCCCCATGTGAGCTGGAAATTGAACTTGCGCGTCTCGTTGTCGACATGGTGCCATCCATCGATGTCGTACGTTTCGTCAATTCCGGTACGGAAGCAACCATGAGCGCACTCAGGCTCGCGCGTGGCTTCACCGGAAGGGACAAGATCATCAAGTTCGACGGTGGTTATCACGGCCACGCGGACGGCCTGCTGGTCAAGGCAGGCTCCGGCGCCGCCACTTTCGGCGTGCCGGACTCCGGCGGCGTGCCGGCCGACTATGCCAGGTTGACACTGACCGCCCCGTTCAACGACCTTGCGGCGGTCGAACGGCTGTTTGCCGAAAACAGGGGGGAAATTGCCTGCATCATCGTGGAGCCCGTGCCCGGCAATACCGGCGTCATGGACCTGCATTCGACCGGGTTCTTGCAGGGGCTGCGTGATCTCTGCGATGCCGAAGGGGCGTTGCTGATCTTCGATGAGGTCATGTGCGGATTCCGCGTGGCGCCGGGCGGCGCACAGGAACGATTCGGCATCATGCCGGACCTGACCTGCCTGGGCAAAATCATCGGCGGCGGCCTGCCGGTCGGCGCCTATGGTGGCCGGGAAGAAATCATGCGGCAGATTTCACCCGACGGTCCTGTCTACCAGGCCGGTACGTTGTCCGGCAATCCGCTGGCCATGCGGGCCGGGCTGGAGACGCTTTCCCGCCTGCGCGATGCGGAGCTCTATGCCTCGCTTGAAGCGAAGAGCGCACGGCTTGTCGAGGGCCTGCTGGCGGGCTGCAAGGCGGCGGGTGTACCCGCCGTGGCCAACCGCTTCGGCTCGATGTTCACCGTTTTCTTCACGGAACGGGATACGGTCAAAACCCATGCCGATGTGGCCGAGGGATGCGATCTCGCCTTCTTTGGCCGCTTCTTCAATGCCATGCTGGATGAAGGTATCTATCTGGCTCCATCGCAATTCGAGGCGGCCTTTGTATCCGCCGCCCACAGCGATGCGGATATTGATGCCACCCTCGAAGCCGCCAGCCGCGCGCTGGCGAAGATCACAGCATGAAACTGAACCACAGAGACACAGGGGAAAATATAAAACCTTTGTGCCTTCGTGCCTTTAGGTAGTTCCTCACATGGGCCTGATTGATGAAGTGAAATTCGATGCGCACGGCCTGCTGCCCGCCGTGGCTCAGGATGCCGTTACAGGGCGCGTGCTGATGGTTGCATGGATGAACCGTGCCGCCTTCGAGGCCACGTGCGAAACGGGATTCGCTCACTACTACAGCCGTTCACGCAAGGCACTATGGAAAAAGGGCGAGACAAGCGGTCATGTTCAGTGCGTTGTTGACATGTTTCTCGACTGTGATGGCGACACGCTGCTGCTCAAAATCGAGCAGACAGGGCCAGCCTGCCACACAAATCGTACGTCCTGTTTCTATCGCCAGCGTCGGGATGGAGACTGGCATATCATCGAGGAGGCCGAAACATGAGCAAGCCCGCCAGCACCGGAATTCTGGAGGAGCTGACTGCCGTGCTGGAGGCACGGAAGCATGAAAGCCCCGAGCACTCCTATGTCGCTTCCCTGTACGCCAGGGGCAAGGACAAAATCCTGGAAAAAATTGGTGAAGAGGCCACCGAAACGATTATCGCCGCCAAGAACGGGGACTGCGAGAACATCATTCATGAAACTGCTGACTTGTGGTTTCACACCATGGTGATGCTTGCCGACCACGGACTATCCGCTGATGACGTGCTGAAAGAGCTCGCCCGCCGCTTCGGTGTTTCCGGACATGAGGAAAAGGCGATGAGATATAAGCCGTGAATCATATGGAAGCACCAGCCGGCTTTTAATTTTTAACGAATCCAAATACCTTTATGACGGTATCTGCCTGGGGAGATAAACAAATGAACAACACCGGCCGACCAAAAGGAACGGACACAGGCTCCGACCCGAATTGCCTGTTCTGCAGCATCATTGCCGGGACCATCCCTTCCGACAAGGTCTACGAAGACGATGCGGTTTTCGCCTTCAGGGACATTCATCCGAAAGCGCCGACGCATGTGCTTGTGGTGCCCAAACGACATGTCACCACATTGACCGACGCCGATGACCCGGCGCTGCTCGGCACGCTGATGGTGCGCGTACAGAACATCGCCGACGATGTATTGTGTCTCGACAAGGGCTATCGCGTGGTCATCAACGTGCGTTCCGGTGGGGGGCAGGAGGTCTTCCATCTGCATGTACATATCCTCGGTGGGAAAACCCTCCCCTTCTGACGCATATGTCCACCCGGCAAAGGCGGTCACACCTGGTTCCCATCGAAAAGGGCCTTGCCGACGTACTGGGAGCGGAAAAGCTCTCCAGGCTGGCAGAAATTTCCCGGTTGCAACGGCGCTGGCACGATATCGTGGGGCCGATGCTTGCCGGCAGCACCCAACCCATCACGATAGAAACTGGCTGCCTGCTGATCGCAGTAAGCCACCCCACCGTTGCGCAACAGATCCGCTTTCTGCAGCAGGAAATACGCGAGGCCTGTTTCAGAAAATGCAGGATCGGCGGCATTTCCCGCCTGCGCACCCGCGTACAACCCGATATCGCAGTAGTGGCGCCTGAAAAGCAACCGGAGCCTCGCCACGTCCCCCTGGGGAGCAGAAAGCAGATAGCTACGGAGCTACGCAAGCTGGATAACCGGGAGCTGAAACGTGCCATTTTTCGTGCGCGCATCGCACAAAAGGCATTCGACACATAGCATGATCCCATCTCTTTGATGGCTGCCCGGCATCATCTGCTAGAATTAGAGATGAGCTGAAGCCACGGAGGAAAACAAATGCAACGCGTACTTCTGATCGTTGGTGGGGTGATATTCTCGCTTGTTGCAGCAGCCCATATCACCCGTATTGTGACAGAAACAGAAGTTGTCATCGGCGGCTGGCCGCTACCCCTGTGGGCCAGCTTGCCTACTGCCCTGGTTCTTATCCTGCTTGCTTTCCTGTTTTTCCGGGCCGCAGGCAAATAACCCGGCTATCGGACAAAGCCTCGCTTTCAGGGACTGTTAAACTCCTCAGCACGACCCCCGGCATGCTCTGGCGAAGCAATCCGACCACCATGCCGGCCAGGGCGCCCGAAATTCAAGCATCTGATGCGTCACCGGATGAGCAAGGCGCAGCCGCCAGGCATGCAGCGCCAGCCCCTGGCCTCCCATGCCACGGAGCCATTGCAGATCACCCCGCCCCCCGTATTTACCGTCACCGAGAATGGCATGCCCTTCCATCTGAAGCTGTACGCGAAGCTGATGGGTGCGCCCGCTTTCCGGCATGAGCGCAAGCAGCGCAAAGGGGAGGCCATCATACTCGGCCTGGAGTACAACCTGATAGTCCGTCACCGCCTGCTTCCCCGCCTCCCGGCTCTCCACCATGCGCTCACCACCACGCAGCACACCCTTGATCAGATGCGATTGCATGCGTCCTGCGTATGGGAAAGGATGACCTTTCACCCAGGCAAGATAGGTTTTGTGCGCCTGCCTTTCCCGAAAGGCTGCCGCCAGCGCACGCAGAGCGGACAGGTGCTTGGCAAACAACAGGCAGCCAGTCGTATCACGGTCGAGCCGGTGGGCAAGCCTGAGCTCCGGCAGCCTGCGCTGGTGCTTAAGATACTCGACCAGGCCTGTCTGATGACCGCTACCTCCGTGCACGGCCACGCCGGCCGGCTTGTTGACAACCAGGAGATGCGCATCCTCAAACAGCACGGGAATCTCAGGAAACCGTGCGATGGGCATGCGACCGGATAGCTCTGGCCCGTTCCTCAGACTGGCCGGCAGATAAACAATATCTCCACATTGCAGCCGCTGCTCCGGCCTGGCCCGCCGGCCATTGACGCGCACGTTGCCTCGCCGGATAAGGCGCATGATCAATGACCGGGATTCACCGCCCAGGCGGCGCAGCAATGCGCGATCCAGACGGCTTCCCGCTTCACTCTCATCGATGCGCAAACGAGCGTCATCCGCCTGCAAACTTGCCAAACCATGTCTCCCTTCGCTATTCTCCGTGGCTTAATCAGGCAAGCTCCACGCAAAAGTCTGGTGTGCAAATCAAAGCCGGCCCCTGGATCATGGCAAAGCTACAGGGCCGGGAGCGTGCAAGCCACGCTTCAACGTATGGGATGCATGTTGCGTGTCGAGCCTGCAAATACTTGAAGGTTTCGCCTTGAAGTTCATGCCAGCATCCGGCCATATCTGGACAGGCCGTGAGCTGACGAAAGACGATAATCCATACGACCACCCCAGGCGGGGGTGGTGTGTCTTTCTGTAGTGATTTTCCGGGCGACGAACAGGATACGGCATGAAGAAAAAGCTCATGCTCATCAATGCCACGCACCCGGAACAAGCGCGTGTCGCCATTGTTGAGGATGGATATCTGCAGGAAATGGACATTGAGTCCGCCGACAGAATCCAGACCAAAAGCAATATTTACAAGGGAACCGTCACCAAGGTTGAGGCCAGCCTGCAGGCTGCCTTTGTTGAATACGGCGCCAACCGCCAGGGCTTTCTCCCCCTCGGGGAAATTCACCCGGACTACTGGAAAAAGGATGCCGGGCAAGCCGACCCACGCAAGGTCAATATTCAGGACGTACTGGAAAACAAACAATCCGTACTCGTGCAGGTGGTTAAGGAAGAGCGCGGCAACAAGGGCGCCGCCCTCACGACCTACATATCCCTGGCCGGCCGCTATCTGGTGCTCAGCCCGAACACCACCCGCGTCGGTATCTCCCGCAAATTTTCCGATGAAGAACGCCGTGCCATGAAGCGCCTGCTGGCGGAACTCGATGTGCCCGAGCATATGGGGCTTATCGTGCGCACCGCCGGCAAGGATCAGACACTTGCGGCCCTGCAGCGTGATTTCTCCTACCTGCGCCGCCTGTGGGACGAGATCCGCATCAAGGCGGAATCCGCCCCTTCTCCATCATTCATCTATCTCGATGGCGACCTGGCCACCCGCGCCATCCGCGATCACTTCAGTGATGATATTGATGAAATCTGGGTGGACAAGCAGGACATCTATCAGCGCACAAAGCAGTTCGTGCATGCCGTGCTGCCGGGCAAGGAGAAGCTGGTCAAGCTCTATCGTGGTAAAAAGCCCATTTTCCGGCACTACGGCATCGAGGACCAATGCGAGGAAATCCACGAGCGTGAGGTACGCCTGCCCTCCGGTGGCGCCATCGTGTTTGACCCGACCGAGGCATTAACCTCGGTGGATGTCAATTCGGGGCGGTCAACCTCGGCCAGGCATATCGATGACACGGCACTGGCAACCAATCTCGAGGCAGCGCAGGAAATTGCACGCCAGCTCCGCATTCGCGACATTGGCGGGCTGATCGTAATCGACTTCATCGACATGGTATCGCGCAAGCATGCCCAGAAAGTCGAAGAGGCGCTGCGCGAGGCCTGCAAAAGCGACAAGGCACGCATTCAGATTGCCCGCATCTCGCGCTTTGGCTTGCTGGAGATGTCCCGGCAAAGACTGCACCTGTCAGTACGTGAGTCCACCACGCAAATCTGCCCACGATGCATGGGACGCGGACGTGTACGCACTGTCGAGTCCATGGCGCTGCAAATGCTCACCCGCATGGAAGATCATGCGGCATCCGGCAAGGGTCCCAAAATCGTGGTGCAGGTACCAACGGATACAGGCGAATATCTGATGAATCACAAGCGTGAATACATCGCGCGCATCGAGGACAACTACGACGTTCAGATCAACCTGCAAATCCGGCCCGACCTGGAAATTCCGCATTACCGCATTGAACGGCAGTGGGCGGACGAGAACCAGCAGCGCGTCGAGGTGCTCGAGGATACGCTGAAAGGCAAAAAGCCGGCGCGCTCCGGACGCAAGCTCAAATCCAGCCAGCCCATCGTCGGCATCCCCGCCCGGAAGGACGAAAAGGAGGGATGGGGTAAAAAGCTGATCCAGAAGCTTTTTGGCAGCGGAGAAAAAGAGGCTGCCGAAGCTGAGAGCAGTGAAAAAGAGGAGCAGCAAAAGAGCAGAAGGCGGCGCAGTCGTGGCGGCCGTCGTCGCAGACCGGCAAACAGACAGGCAGATCGCCCGGATGCAAACAGGCAGGAGTCGGCTGATTCAGCTTCTGAACCAGCGCCACAAAAGGCAAGCGGTAATAGTGCTGCGGACAAGCCGAGACGGCGGCGACGCAGGCGCAGACCGCGCAGTGGGCAGAACAGGACGTCGGATACCGCGCAAAAGCAGAGTCCAGATACCGGAGACGAATGAAGCCGGCAACAGCTCGGTCTGAAACCCTGACGTTCGAAATCGACAAGGCGCATGCGGGGCTGCGACTTGACCATGCCCTCTCCCTGCTCTCCGGTTTGTCCAGAAATCATGTTCAGCATCTGCTGCGTGATGGCCATGTCCGGGGGCAATCCGCCGTCCTGAAGCCTTCCCGGAAAGTAGTAACTGGCGAGTGCTTCCACATCACCCTGCCCCACCCCAGACCACTGCATCTTGAGCCCGAGGCCCACGAACTGGACATTCTGTATGAAGATGCACACCTGCTGGTCGTCAACAAGCTTGCCGGCATGGCTGTCCACCCTGGTGCAGGACACGCAACGGGGACGCTTGTCCATGCCTTGCTCCATCACTGCCCTGACCTGCCGGGCATCAATGGCATCGAACGCCCCGGTATCGTGCACCGCCTGGACAAGGACACATCGGGCGCGCTTGTTGTCGCCAAGACCGAGGCTGCACATCACGGACTGGTGGCGCTGTTTGCCCGCCACGACATCCGCCGCGAATATCTGGCCTGGTGTCGCGGGACACCAAACTGGACAAAACGGCGCATTGATCTTGCCATTGGCCGACATCCACAGCACCGCCAGAAAATGAGTGTCCGCACCTCTGGCAGGCCGGCGGTGACCGTCTGTGTCGTGGAGCATCGCTATGACATGTTCTGTCGCGTAAGGCTCACGCTGCATACGGGACGTACGCACCAAATACGCGTGCACCTAAGCCACCTCGGCATGCCGATACTCGGAGACCACACCTATGCCAGGGCCTTTCATCCCTCTGAACGTGTGCCCGAGCCAGCTCGCAACGCCATTGCAGCCCTGCAGCGTCAGGCGCTTCACGCGGAAGCGCTTGGCTTCACGCACCCGATCACCGGCAAGGAAATCACCTGCCTAGCGCCACTGCCTGACGACCTGCGTCACCTGTCCGAGGCACTCGAAGCTGGCTATGGCTGAACGGGCATTCATCTCTTCCGCGCTGCTGGCGGATCATGGCCTCGTTGGCATCTTCAGTCTGCGACATGGTGGCGTCAGTCCGCCTCCGTTTGCCAGCCTGAACCTCGGCCACGGTACCGGGGACAGCCCGGCCCGGGTCGAGGAAAACCTGAAGCGGCTGCTGCATGAAGCAGGCCTTCCAACCCCCCACCAAGCCACACAGGTACATGGTACAGGCTGGCTGTTGTGCGAGGAACCGGGGCGCATGCACCCGGAATCGGCGGATATCCTGATTGGCAAGGGAGGGTGTCCGGTGAGCGTACGCACGGCGGATTGCCTGCCCATCCTGCTCGCAGCCCCCCGTGCAGGCATCGTTGCCGCCGTACATGCCGGCTGGCGCGGCACGGTACAGGGCGTAGCCACCGAGGCCATTCTCCGGATGCAGGCGCTGGGTGCAAGCCCCAACAGCCTTTTTGCCTGCCTTGGGCCATGCATCGGTCCATGCTGTTTTGAGGTGGATGCGACTACAGCATCACGCCTTGTTGCCTCATGCCTGGGAGCAGACAGACATGTCCGGGGCGATGGCCATGTCGATCTTGCGGCCATCAATACCATGCAGCTTATGCAGGCTGGTATCCCCGCCGGCCAGATTGAACATCTGGCAGCCTGCACGTGTTGCCAGGCGGCGGACTATTTCTCCTACCGGCGCGATGGTGAGAAAAGTGGCCGGCACCTTGCTATTGTTGCTTCCGGCTGCTTCCCCTGAGGGCGGCAGCATCCTAGAGTTCACACCATGAAAAGATTTATCATCACCTGCGTTCTGCTGGTACTCACCGCCTGCGCCAGCGACAGCCTGGAAAAAGGCACGGCCAAGGCTGAATACGAGCGCGCCAAGCACAAACTCAGCATTGGCAGGTACAACGAGGTCACGCTGGATCTCGAAAAGTTCTCCACAAAGTTTCCGTACAGCCATTACTCGACGCAGGCGGAATTGCTGCGCGCCTTTGCCGCCTACAAGGGTGAAGAGCTGATTCTGGCTGAGGTGATATGCGAGGAGTTCATCCGCCGTCATCCACGGCATCCGGATGTGGACTATGCGAAATACCTGCTTGCCATGACCCATTACAGGCAGGTCTCCCCCCCTGAAAAAGACCAGAGCGAAAGCAGAAAGGCCATCAAGGCATTCAAGCGGTTGCTGAAGGATCATCCGAACAGCAGCTATGCGAAGGATGGCGCCCGCCGGTTACAAAGGCTGTACAACCACCTGGCCCAGCACGAGGTGACTGTTGGCAAATTCTATTTTGACAAGGGACGGTATGTTGCCGCTGCCAACCGCTTCCAGACCGTTATCCGGGACTATCAGACCACACCGTCCATTGAAGAAGCCCTGTATTATCTCGCGGCCTCGTATGCGGCATTGGACATTCATGACTCTGCCCACAATATGGCCCGGCTGCTCCAGCATAATTTCCCGAACAGTGAATGGAGCAAAAAGGCCAAGCGTTTTCTCTGAGCTGAGCCGCCATGACAGAAAAGCCGGGTGCTTCCTCAAGCTTGTCAGAGATTGCGTCGTGTATTCTGGGCATTGTGCGTGTGGGCTGGGCATGGCTGTGTAGCCAGTACAACAAGGCTCCCCTGACAAGCCTCGTGGCCATATGTGGCACCATCATCTTTATCTGTCTGAACATCATCCTTTCCAGCGAAAACGACAAGGCTGAGATCTATGCGCTGCTGGATGCACGCGATGCAGCCATTTCCGCACGCGATATCCGTGCTTACGGCCGACTAATCGCCGAGGATTATCAGGATCGTGGCTGGGACAAACAGCAGATTCTGGAACGCAGCCAGCACATGTTCAGCGCATTTGTTGAGCTGCATATGCAGTCGTTCGACCGCGACCTGCGCCTGCTTGGCGATGTGCACGCCGAGTGCAGACAGACCTACCGACTCAAGGCGCGCGCAGGCAAAGACTGGCGTCAGATTGTTGAGCGCGAACAGATCCGTCTGAAAAAGACAGACGTCGGCTGGAAAATCAGTGGTGGGCTCTGACCTTGCCTCATCAAAAACGGTAGCGCCAGGACAGTGCCACAATGTGGGCACTTGATTCGTAAAGGCCATTCTTGACCGTATTCGGTGCATTGGGCACATCCCCGACAGGCGAGGCAGTCTGATTACGCTTGGAGATGTAGACAAAGGCATAGGCAGCATCGACGACGGATGCCTTGCTGAATGCATGACTGCAGCCGAACGTGAACAACTGGCGGTCATTGCCGGGCACGGATGGTGAAAAGTCCACGGCATTGATTGGCGTCGGATCAAATGATATAGCCAACCCGCAGGGTTATTCCCTGTACCGGCGTCCACTCCGCACCCGTGCGGATCGCCACGGTCGCTCGCCAGTGATGCGGGATCACGGCCTGGGTCACAGCCGTCCCCCCGAGTGCCGTACGAAAATTATTCAGCGCTGTCAGGTACGTGGTATTGTCATAAGTGATAACAGTCTGGTCATAGGTTTTCCAGTTTACCCAGTCCACATCCAGGCTCAGCAGCCAGTATTCATCCGGCCTGTAGGCCAGGCCCACATTCACCTGGTCGGGCAGCGTAATGGTGGTCGACCCTCCACTTGTCCCGGCGCCAAAGGTCGTGGCCAGGGCCCCGAGACTTGTCGCCGTCCCGGTCAGCTTCACCCGGACACGGCTACGGTAATTCACACCAAAGCTGACAGCGCCCGAGCGGTAAAGGATAGCCGCATTGCCGCCCCATCCGTCACCATCCGCCTTTAGAAGCTGCACCGTATTGTTCAGGTTGACCTGAAACAGGTTGAAATAGTCCACCCCCGCGGCCATGGCGAGGTGATCGCTGATGCGAAATGCCACGCTTGGATTTACCGCAATCATGTTAATCCGTGAAAACGTACTCTTGCCGCGAAACGGATTACCGGCATCGGCCGGCCAGTCGGTTTCCAGACCGAACGGGGCGTTCAGCCCCAGACTAAAGCCAAGCCTGGTGCCCGGGGAATGATAGCTGACATAGCCATGTGGGATGGCAACGAACTTGTCCGAGGCTGACGTCGTGGCCGGATGTAACGGATTGGCAGAATTGGAAGTAAATGTGGCACCAGGCACAAAAATAAGGTCAGCCCCCAGCATGAGCTCACCACCCCGCATAAAGGCCACGGCCGCCGGATTATACCATGCGGCAGAGGCGTCATCGGCCACGGCCGTAAAGGCGCTGGCCATGCCCGATGCCCGCGTGGCCATTTCACCGATCTGGAATCCACCGGCAACTGCATCCGCAGGCGTCAGCAAATACATGCCCAGGACCAGGATTCCCGCCTTCCTCATTGATGCTCCCCTCATCAACACAGACGTGGGAACAACGCTAGCGATTTCCGGAGACTAGGGCCTGTTCACACAAATCCTGGCGCAGTCGCCGCCCCGAATGGATGGATGCCAAGGCGCGAACCGCGAGGTTTGGCTGCGTCAAATAAGCGGCGAGCAACACAGGCTTCGCGCCATTCGGGGCGCGGCCCGTCCGGGAAGGCGCCGGGCTTCGCGCGTTGCGGTGTTATTCCTCGCAGATGTGCAGTCAGCACACCCTGCTCGGAATGCCTTGCACCGCATCAAATCCGGCGCCTTCGCCATTGCCGGCCGTAGCGTGAACAGGCCCTAATTGAAGCGTGGACGCGTAGCAGGTGCACGCACACCAACACTGCGTGTTATCGCCAGCGCATGAGAAAGCGGACAAGACGACGGGTACGCGCTGAAAACAGCCGCTGCGTATAAAAGCTGCCGGCAATGTGCTTGTTTACCTCGGCCAATGTCGGATATGGTGCAATCATGCCGGCCATGGCGCCAATCTTCAGGCGCTGGCTGATGGCCAGCACCCAGGGCTGAATGAGCTCGCCGGCATGCAGCCCGACAATACTTGCCCCCAGAATGTGTCCCTTCGGCGTCGTCACTACCTTGATGAGCCCTTCGGTTCTTCGCTCAGCCTGTGCCCGATCATTATCGGCAAAGGGCCAGCGAAGCACACGCACATCGACATCCCGCGTTGCCGCATCGACCTCGCTCATGCCCACATGCGCAAGCTCCGGGTCGGTATACGTCACCCAGGGTACGGCTGTGTAATCCACCCTAGCCGGCAGCCCGAACAATACGTTGCGAATGACGATCCCCGCCTGATAGGCAGCCATATGCGTGAACTGATAGGGCCCGGCAACATCTCCGATGGCAAAAATACGACGATTCGATGAGCGCAGGCGCACATCCACCTGGATACCACGTGCTGAATATTCCACGCCCGCAGCTGTCAGGTTGAGGCCATCAACATTCGCTCGCCTGCCCGTAGCAATCAGCAAATGAGAACCGGTTACGCTCTGCTTGCCGACATCGGTTTCACAACAGGCGGTGATGCCATTCCCCGCCTTTTCCAGGCGGAGATTCCGTCCGCCCTCATGAAACACGATGCCCTCGCCCCGCAATTTGTCGATCACGATACGCGTCAGCTCCGGATCATCCTTCGGCAGCAGGCGCGCCACTTCCATCACTGTCACCTCCGCTCCCAGCCGTCGGTGTGCCTGCGCCATTTCCATGCCGATCGGCCCACCACCAATGACAATCAGGTGCCTGATTGGGACCTGGTTATCAAAAATATTTTCATTGGTGAAATAAGGCAGCCCCTTCAGCCCGGCAATTGGTGGCACAAAGGCGGAAGAGCCGGTTGCGATAACAAAAAACTTTGCCTGAATGTGCTGTTCGCCTGCCTCGACGGTACGCTCATCGACAAAAGCGGCAGCTGCCCGGATGACACGCACACCCAGTCCCTCGAAGCGTTCTACGGAGTCATTGGGTGCAATCGCTGCAATCACCTCATGTACATGCCGATGCACCTGCTGCCAATTCACCTCCGGAGCCCTCACATGCACACCAAAGGCTGAGGAGTCGCGCGCCTGCTGAGCCGCATGGCCGGCAGCAAGCAGCGACTTGGAGGGCACACAACCGGTATTCAGACAGTCCCCTCCCATGCGACCCTTTTCAATCAGTGCCACGGAGGCCCCCATCTGGGCGGCACCCGCAGCCACTGAAAGCCCACCGGAACCGGCGCCAATGACACAGATATCAACCTTCAGCGCACTACTCATCAGGCCGCGCCCGTTCGCCACCCTTTCAGCTTTTTATACGCCACCGGCAGCAGTGCCAGCAGGGCAAGCCCCGCAAGCGCACCCATGAGCTGAGGCGTCATCACGGATGAGGCCGAGAAGGCCTCGCCACTGTCGAACACGCTGCCAAGGCCCGCCCCAACCATGGCATAGACAAAAGTGGCCGGCATGATGCCAAAAAATGTTGCCAGCAGATAAACGCGCAGTGAGACACCGAGAAAGGCTGGTGCCAGATTAACAAGGAAAAATGGAAAAATCGGGATCAGCCGAAGCACGAATAAATAATTCAGGGCATTCTCGGCAAAACCTGCCTGCATTTTCTTCAGGCCTGGGCCTGCCTTCTCCAGCAGATAGTTGCCAAGTGAGGTTCTTGCAACCAGAAACAGCAGTGTGGCCCCGATGGTAGCTCCTGCAACTGCATATATGCTACCGAGCAGGGTACCAAATAAAAAACCGCCGCTGACCGTCATCACCGCGCCCCCGGGCAGTGAAAACGTTACGACGAGGATATACAGCCCGACATAGGCCAGGGGGGCGAGCAGCGGGTAAGACGCCACCCAGCCAAGCAGAGCCGTGCGGTGTTCGCGCAATGTATCAAAGCTGAGAAAGCGATCCAGATCAAGCGCAAGAAAGGCAATCATGCCAAGGAGCAGAACGAGGATGGGAAGCAGCCGCCGGAATACGGACAGGGTCCGGGGACTCATGGTGCGAAACACGACACATTGAACCGCGGCTCTCCTCCCTTGCTCAACAGTCTCTCAGCACAATAACGCATCATCGTTCCTTCTCGACAGATTTGCAGCTTCGTCGCCACACCATTTGCATCCTTACAGGACAGGTTCGTTTCCCTCATGCGACCTTCTGCAGCTAACCGAAACGCCTGCTGCAGTATAGCTTCTGTTTTGCGGCTCATCGTATTCCATGCTATGTAATAAGAACAGGAAGCGGTCTTGCGGCCCCGGGGATATACATGAGACACCTCTCCACCTTCTATGCCACATGGATGGCCAGCGCAGTGCTGCTGTGTACTACATCCTGGTACGCGGCCTCAGCCGTTGAGCTGAAAGTGAAAGGCATCAGCACATCCGGCGGGCTTGAAACACAGGAAAAAGAGTCTGAAACCTCAGGTACGAATGGTTTTAATCCTGCGGTCAAGGCCCCTGGCAGCCCGGGTGGCAATGCCACATCAGACCGGAGAGGAACAAAGGCCATCACGGGCAGCGGTAAAGCGATGGGGCCGGGGAAGACACAAGCCTCATCTTCTCCGCAGCAGACGAAGGTTGGGATCTCGCTCTCCCAACAGCAGCCCGGCATCTCTTTGTTGCAGCAACAACCCGGCTTGAAATCTGCGACGAACCCGGCCGTTGCTCCTGGCATTGCAGCACCCGGCGGGCCTGGGATCTTATTGTCGCAGCAGCAGCCCGGCATCAAAGCCCCGGCCATCACCATGCCACGTGGTATAGCACCACCGAATATTTCCGGGCCAAGAGGAGTGGCAGCACCAAATATTGTGGCACCTCCGAAATTTGCCGCACCAAAAGGGGTGGCGCCAAGACAGATCAGGCCACCACCTCCGAGGCTATGAGCCGCAGAGGCATGATGGCTGGCGTAGCGGTATGACAACCAGTGACTGCTCCGCACCATCCATCCGCAGTGTCATGAAAAAACCGGACTACAATCCAAGCAACACGCTGCCCGGATATTCTAGGAAATCCTTTATGGCGCGCAGGAAATGTACGGCATCCTTGCCATCAATCAGGCGGTGATCATAGGACAGGGCAAGATACATCATCGGCCGAATGACAATGGCGTCATTTTCCACGACCGGGCGCTTCTGAATCGCATGCATGCCGAGAATGGCGCTCTGGGGCGGGTTCAGGATGGGTGTGGACAGCAGTGAACCAAATACGCCGCCATTCGTGATCGAGAACGTTCCGCCCTTGAGATCGTCCGGCAACAAGCCACCTGTCCGCGCCTTGTCAGCGTAATCCGCGATATCACGCTCGATATCAGCAAGACTCATCTCTTCAACATTGCGCAGAACCGGAACAACCAGCCCCCTGTCAGTTGACACTGCAATGCCGATGTCGAAATAACCATGATAAACAACATCTTCAGCATCAATATAGGCATTGAGAATGGGGAAACGCTTCAATGCCTCGACGCTGGCATAAACAAAAAATGACATCAGTCCGAGGTCTACGCCGTGTTTGTTTTTAAATGCCTCCCGGTAACGCTCGCGCAACTGCATCACCGGCTGCATGTTCACTTCATTGAAGGTTGTAAGGATGGCTGCAGTGTTCTGCGCATCCTTCAGCCGCTTGCCGATCTGCTTGCGCAGGGCGCTTAATGGAACACGCTCCTCTCCACGATTTTCTCCGGCAGCATCAAGCGGCGTCGTCACCCTGGCAGGCTCGTCCGGTTGTGGTGTGGCATGGACTTCCTCGCCTGCCACCTGCCCGGATACCGTGGCCTCGGCAGGCGCCGCCTCGGCCCCTTTCACAGGCCCTGTCTCTTCAGCAGGGGCCTTTTTCGGCCTGGGCTTTGGCCTCGCCTGTTCGTCAAGGATGCCAATCACTTCCCCCGGCTCAACGACCTCGCCCGCCTGCTTGCGAATTTCCCTGAGTACGCCGGCATCAGCCGATGGAATTTCCATGGTGATTTTGTCGCTCTCTATTTCAGCGAGCACATCATCCACCTCGACGGTGTCCCCCTCCTGTTTCAGCCAGGCCACCAGCGTGGCCTCCGTTTCGGACTCACCCAGACTTGGTACCTTGATTTCAACACTCATGTCACACACTCCTTACTTTTTCGCACAGCACGTCCCCTCCCAGTGCCTGGTTCAGGATGGCCTGCTGTTGCTCGGCATGACGCCGGACCGACCCCACCGCGGGAGCAGCCGAAAAATCCCTGGCAACATGGCAAAGCAACTGGCCTTCCCGGATACATTCGGGTAGATGGTGCTTGATCTGATACCACGCCCCCTGATTCCTTGGCTCTTCCTGCACCCATATCACCTCTTTGGCAGCCGGGTATCTGGCAATCTCCGTACGCAGCCTGTCGAGTGGAAACGGATAAAGCCGTTCCACACGAATGATGGCAATATCGCCAATCCCGCATTTTTGCCGCTCTGCCAGCAATTCATAATAAATCTTGCCGGAACACAGCAACACGCGGTGCACGCCTGCTGTATCCATCTCCTCATCCTGCTCAGGCAGCAGAGGCTGGAAGCTGCCGGACGTGAAATCCTCAAGTGCGGAAAAGGAAAGCTTCTGACGCAGCATGCTCTTCGGCGCCATCATGATCAGCGGCTTGCGCATATTGATGAGATACTGCCGCCGCAGCAGATGAAACAGCTGAGCCGGTGTGGTTGGATACACAACCTGCATATTGTTCTGGGCACAGAGTTGCAGATAACGCTCCAGCCGTGCGGATGAGTGCTCCGGTCCCTGCCCTTCGTAGCCATGCGGCAGCCACAGCACCAGCCCGCTCATGCGCCCCCATTTTGTCTCGGATGAAGAAACAAACTGATCGATCACAACCTGCGCATTGTTCGCAAAGTCACCGTACTGGGCCTCCCAAATCACGAGAGCACGCGGTTCGGCCACGGTATAGCCATACTCAAAGGCCAGCACGGCCTCCTCGGACAGCATGCTGTCCACAACGATGATACGGGCCAAGTCGCCGCTTGCCGCCTGTTTGAGTGGTACATAGCTCTTGCCTGTGAGCTGGTCGTAAACGACAGCATGGCGATGGAAAAACGCCCCCCGGCCCGTATCCTGGCCTGAGAGACGCACCCAGCCGCCGGCATTGATGAGCGTGGCATAAGCCATGATTTCAGCACAGCCCCAGTCTACGGGACGCTTTCCCTCCATCATCTGAAGCCGTGCATCAAAAATCCGTTCGACCTTTTCGTGTAGCTGAAAATTCGCGGGCAGCGTATGCACACGGTGGGCCAGCTGTAGTAAAGTGTCCTCGTCCACCGCCGTATCGGGCTCCGGTGCATCCTTTCTCTGGAAACCGGCCCACCGCCCCTGGAGGCTGTCAACGCGGTGCACCGTTCTGCTTTTGGCCCGGCGGATATCCTCCAGCCCCTCGCGATAACCGGTCACCATGCCCTCGACCTCTTCCATGCTCAACACGCCATCGCGTACCAGGCGGTCACGATACAGGTGCTGCACGGACGGATGTGCCGCGATCTTGCGATACATCACCGGCTGGGTGACGGCTGGCGTATCCGTTTCATTGTGGCCGTGGCGACGATAGCAGATCATGTCGATCACCACATCCTGGCGAAACCGGTAGCGGTACTCCATGGCGATATTCGCCACCAGCGATACCGCTTCGGGGTCATCGCCATTCACGTGGAAGATCGGTGCCTGCACCATCTTGGCAATATCGGTGCAATAAAGCGTTGAGCGTGCATCAAACGGGTTCGTGGTGAAGCCGATCTGATTGTTGATAACAATGTGAACCGCACCGCCTGTTCTGAACCCGCCCAGCTTCGACAGGTTCAGCGATTCGGCCACAACACCCTGGCCGGCAAATGCCGCATCACCATGTACAAGCACGGCAATCGCCTCGCCACGGCTGGCATCCTGGCGGCGACACTGGCGGGCCCGCACCGAGCCCAGCACCACGGGTGTGATGATTTCCAGGTGTGAAGGGTTAAAGGCCAGCGACAGATGTACAACACCACCGGGGGTGCGTATTTCGGATGAATAACCAAGATGATATTTCACATCACCGGATCCCTGTTCGTCATCCTCGAACTGCAGCCCCTCGAACTCGGCAAACACGTCATTCAGTGATTTCCCCAGGATGTTGGCCAGTACATTGAGGCGGCCGCGATGGGCCATGCCCAGAATAATTTCCTTGGCACCATGCGTCCCCGCCTTTTGAATCAATGCGTCAAGCATGGGAATCAGGCTCTCGCCACCTTCAAGGGAAAAACGCTTCTGACCGACATAGCGTGTATGCAGAAAGCGCTCGAACTCCTGGGCCTTCATCACCCGGCTGAAAATATGGCGGCGCGTATCCGCATCGAACTGCGGCGTGGACTGGATGGATTCCAGGCGCTCCTGGATCCAGTGTTTTTTGGCTGAATCCGTGATATGCATGAATTCCGGGCCGATGCAGCCGCAGTAGGTTCTCTGCAGGATGGCAAGAATATCCCTGAGCGGCAGGCGGGGTGGGCCCAGCATATCCCAGGTGGGAAACGGTGTATCCAGGTCGGATTCAGTCAGGCCATAGTAGCCAAGCTCCAGCTCCGGGCTGGGCTGATGCGGCTCCAGGCGAAGCGGATCAAGGTTCGCATGCAGATGACCATGTACGCGATAGGCGTGGATCAGGTAAAGCGAACGCGATGGATATTCAATGTTGCTGAGGTCGCTAAGTGGCTGCCTTATTCCCAGCTCCTCAGACGGTGCGGCAAAGTGCATGGGTGCTGCCTTGCGCATGCGCCCGGCCACTTCCCGGTGCGAAGTGCCTGTCTCTTCGTGCGGCAGAGATGAGAAACGCTCGGCCCAGGCGGTCGGCACGGCAGCAGGGTTATTCAGGTAGGCCTCAAACAGGGATTCGATATAGCCGCTGTTCACACCGAACAGGTCGGCATCCCGGGCAAAGCGTTCAAGTATCGTATCTGGTATCGATGATGTGGATTTGCTCGGCCTGTTCACAAAAAGCGTTATAGCTCAAACAGGCCTGAAAAGCGACAGTTTCCCGAACGTCCCCAGCGGCCAGATGTGGCGACCATAGTGCAGGCCGTACCAGACAAGCCCTAGATATTCATGCAGGGCCAGGCTGGACTCCTCGAGTGTTGTCCAGTAAGGAATATAGCCGCGCAGGTCACGCGGGGTGCGGTCCCCGCCCATGTACGCACAGGGTGCTGCTGTCGCCTCAATTCCCTGACTCGTAAAACTCCAGACCGCGCGCGGCATGTGAACGGCGCTGGTCACAAGCAGCACGTGCCGAATGCCGGCAAGCCTGAGTGTGGGCAACAGCATCCGGGCATTCTCCCAGGTATTGCGGGAAAGCGCCTCGACATGCACGCGTTCGGCTGACACACCAAAGTCGATCAGGTATCGGCGCATGATGCGCCCTTCCGTCTCTGTCGTCTCGGACAGTACGGCGCCACCGGAGACAAAAACGGGCAGCCCTGTCTTCCTGGCAAGGGCAGCGGCATACCTGGTGCGTAGCAGCGCATGGCCACTCAGTTCATCCCGGCCCCCGTATTCAGGGGCCTTTGCATAGACACCACCACCAAGGAGTACGATTGCCGTACCAGGCTCAAATACCGGTGCGGTGGAAAGCGTAAGCGGTGGATAGGCAGACTCCAGTGGTGTCAGCAGCACATCACGTCCGGGGGCCGTGGAAATCAGCCAGAAAATAGTGAGGCTGATAAAAACAAGCCACCTGCCCCACCAGCGTCGCCAGAACAGCAGGCCAAGCAGACCTGCCAGAATCAGCCCACCCGGGGGCAACAGCAATTGTGCCGCAATCTTGCTCAGCAACAGGTCGTTCACCGGGTGGCCTCCGCCTCACGCTCCGCAGCGACCCGATGCCCAGCACGAATGCGTACAGCTGCCAGCACCGCCTCAATCAGCACCCAGACAGCCAGCACGAAAACAAGCCCCCCCACGATGGCCACGGCCCACTGCTGATGCGCAACCGCCTTGATCACACCCATGACCATGCCGGCAATCGTCGCCCCAAGCACAAGCAGCATGGGCAGGAGCGTATACACCACAGGCTTGCGCTTGCGATACAGATAAATGGTTACGGCCAGCAATGTCAGGCCGGCAAGAATCTGATTTGTCGTGCCAAACAGCGTCCAGAGGAAAAGCCCGGCCGGCTTCCCATCCACCCTGAAAAAGGCAAAGAAGGCAATGGCTCCCACCGCAAGTACCGTGGCAAGATAGCGGTTATCGAGCGCCCGGATGCCCAGCGTATGGCCAATTTCCTGCAGGTTGAAACGCAGCAGCCTGGCGCCCGTATCCACACTGGTCATTGCAAAGGCAACGACAACGACGCTGATAAAGGCCTGCGCCAGATCAAGCGGTACGCCAAGCTGATGGATGAACTGGCCATTGCCCTGAATAAACACACCCAGCTTCTGATGCAGGCCCGCAGCCTTCTCCCATGTGCCGTAGAAGCTCGCCCACTGCGCATGACTGGTGAAGGCCCCGGCCGTGGTTGCCAGCACGGCCAGCAGGGCCAGCAGCGACTCGCCGATCATGCCGACATAGCCGACAAAGGGGGCATCCGTCTCCCGGTCAAGCTGCTTGGCCGTTGTGCCGCTGGCCACCAGGCCATGGAAACCGGAAACCGCGCCACAGGCAATCACAATGAACAGAAACGGCAGCATCGGCGGCGCCCCTGCCGGATGCATGTTCACCGCCGGAGCTACCCACGCCGGCGACATGACAAAAAAACCGGCCAGCATGCTGAACATGGCCAGATACAACAGCAGGGAATTCAAAAAATCGCGCGGTTGCAGTAACAGCCAGACCGGCAGCACACTGGCCGCGAAGGCGTAGGCAAGCAGTGTCCATGTCCATGTCGAGGCCGACACACCGGTCACCGGCATGGCCAGGCCCAGCCACGTCGTCAGCAGCATCAGCACAAAGCCCACGCCAATCAGTGGCCACAGCGGCATATTGCGCCGGTAGATGAGAAAGCCAATCACCATCGCAATCAGCATCAGCGCATAGGTCGGGAATACGGCCTCGGGGTGTGCAGTGGGGGACACGTGGGCCGGGTCAGGAGCAGCAAACAGACCCGAGATGACCAGCACAAAGACACCCATGGCCAGTGATACGAGAAAGAAAATCACCAGCAGGAACAGCAGCCGCGTCCGCGGGCTGATAACCTCGCGGGCAATCGTGCCCACGCTTTTCCCCTGATGGCGCACAGATAATACGAGTGCGGAGAAATCGTGCACGGCGCCCACCAGCAATGTTCCGAGCACAACCCAGCACAGGGCCGGCAGCCAGCCCCAGATAACAGCAATGGCCGGGCCCAGCATCGGTGCCAGGCCGGCAATGGATGCATAGTGATGACCGAACAGCACATAGCGGTTGGCGGGCAGGTAGTCCACGTCATCGCGCAACGCATGTGCGGGAGTAACAGCTGTATCACTGAGGGCAAATACCCGGCGGGCCAGCACCCCGCGCGCATAGATGCGATAAAACAGCACATACAGGCACAAGACAATCACGGCCATGACCACTGGCGTCACTTGAACGCCCCCCTGTCCCAGAAATTCATTGCCATATGTGCGCCAGTCTAGGAGTCTGCCGCGATGATGAAAACAAAAGCTGACACATGCCTCCGCACCGGAGCTATTTGCATCCTTCTGCTAACACTCAGCGCCTGTCAGGGGCAGCAAAACGGGAAACAGGCAGATAACGCCGGGAACAGCCCGGTGGTCGCACAGGTAAACGGACACGATTTTCACGAGTCCGATATCGATGCCGAAATCGCCACCCTGCCGGAGCAGTTACAATATTTGCGCGACAACCCCGAGCTTCGCGGCAAGGTACTCCAGGCCATCATGCGCCGCTACGTGTTAAGCCAGAAAGCCAGGCAGATGCATCTGGAGACCACACCCATGGTAAAACGCCGTATCGAAAGGGCCCGTGAGGCCATTCTCATTCAGGCCCTTGAACAGGCGCGGGCAAAAAATCTCCCTTCGCCTTCCGATGAGCGGATCAAGGTCTACTACAAAAAACATGCAAGCGAATTTACCACCCCAGAACAGATACATGCCCGCCACATTCTTGTATCGAGCAGAAAGAAGGCCGAAAAGATTCTGCGCGAGCTGCATAAGGGCAAGGATTTTGTCGCCCTTGCCGCCGCTTATTCACTGGATGACAGCAACAAGTCCCGGGGTGGTGACCTGAACTGGTTTCCCAGGGGGGCCATGGTCAAGTCGTTTGAAGATGCCGCCTTTGCCCTGAAAGGGAAGGATGCGTTGAGCAAGCCTGTTAAAACCCGCTTTGGCTGGCACATCATCCAGTTGCTTGGGAGAAAGCCGGCAAGCATGCAAACCCTTGATGAGGCCCGTGGCCAGATCGTGGATGTTCTCCGGCAGCAGGCTCTGAGTAACTGGATGGAACAGGCCATGCAGTCAGCAGGCGCACGTGTCCTGAAGGCCGAATACCGACAGGATGAGCCAAAAACAAAACAAGGGAGCCTCTGAGAAAGCTCCGCAAGGGTTGTGCTGCAATCGCGTGCTCGTGGCGTCAGGCTCCTTGGCCTCGCAGCTACGGCTTTGAGCTGCGTCGCCTTTCTTGCGCGCATCACGACCGCAACAGCAACGCGACATGCGGGGCTTATTTAGAGGTGCCTAAGTGCACTTCATTGATTTTTCATCTTTGGCTGCCTAAGGTGCGGCCTATGTTTCGGGATAGGATATATCGCCGCCGTCTGAGCATCGGTACTGCCGCCGTGTTTGCAGTGCAGATGCTTGCCGTTGTCTTCTGCTTCAATAATCAGGCAGTGGCAGCGGTCACACAACCGGCCATGAATTCATCCTGTCCCATGGGCATGGACGTACCAGCCCGGTCAAGCCAGGACAAGGTGCCATGTACTTATTGTGACTTGCCGGATACCGGTGCGCTGGCAAGCAGCACAGCCAGCCTCCTGTCTGTTGACCTGCCACTCGTGGCCGTCATGCCAGATGCATGGCCCATGCTGACCGTTTCTCCGGATGCACGTATCCACCATATTGTCCAGGCCCAGGCCCCACCGAACAGCACAGCACTCCTTTATCAGACCAGTCTAAGAATCCGCCTGTAACAACCAGTCTCTCCCCCTGCCGCTGAACCAACGTGTTCACGCGGCTGTTACCGCTTATGCCCTCAGGAGACTGGAATGAAAATATACTACCTATGGCCACTGGCCGTGTTATTCGCAGCCATGCCGGCCAACGGTGAAGAATTGCTGACGTTGCATCAGGCCGAATACATGGCCTTGAAACAAAACCCCACGCTGGCGACATCCCGGGCGCAGGCACGGGCGCTGGCAGAGGTTCCTCCACAGGTAGGAACACTTCCCGATCCACACCTTTCCTTCAAGGCTATCAACCTGCCCGTGGACTCGTTTTCCACAACACAGGAAAACATGACGCAGCTTCAGGTAGGCCTGAGCCAGGCCATTCCCTTCCCTGGCAAGCTCAGCCTGAAAGAGGAAGCAGCGCAACATCTGGCGGAGGCTTCCACACTTTCCAGTGAAGAGGTCAGACTGCGGGTACTGCGTAACGTGCGCATCAGCTGGTGGAACCTGTTTTATCTGGACCGTGCCCTGGAAATTGTGGCGCGGAATAAGGAGCTGCTCAGGCAGTTCATCACCATTGCCCAGACGAAATACAAGGTTGGCCGGGGGCTGCAGCAGGATGTCCTGCTTGCACAGGTGGAGCTATCCAAGCTGCTGGATATCGAAATCCGCCTGCAAGGCACACGCCGAACTGAAGAAGCGCGTCTGAATGCCCTGCTCGGCCGATCCACACAACTTGCCATACACCTGCCGGGCAAGGTGGAGGAAACGCTACCGCCCGCACCACCGGAGGAAAGGCTGCACGAGATCGCGCTACAGGCCAGGCCCCTGCTGGCCAGCCGCAAGGAACACATCAGCGCTGCGCGTGCACAGGTGGACCTGGCAAAAAAGGACTATTATCCAGACTTTAATATTGGGGCAGCCTACGGCTTCCGCCAGGGAGTCAACCCCGTCAACCGTGTAAATCGCCCGGACTTTGCGAGCTTTGGCCTCAGCCTGAACCTGCCCATCTTTACATCGACGAAACAGGACAGGGCGCTTGCACAACGCAAGGCCGAGGTGGCAAGGGAGGAGTATGCCCTGCGTGATGCCACCGAGGCCGTATGGTCCGAAACGTCGGCATCACTCGCGGATTACATCAGATCCAGGCACCAGGCCACGCTGTTCAAAACCGGCATCATTCCCCAGGCCAGCCAGACCGTGGCCTCGATGCTGGCTGGCTATCAGGTGGGCAAGGTGGATTTCCTGAATCTCGTCCGCTCACAGATCACGCTTTACAACTATGAAACCGAATACTGGAAGGCGCTTGCGAGCGCCCGTCAATCCATGGCACGGCTCGAAGCCGCTGTCGGCAAGGAGATATCACGTGAATAAGACACCGCGGCTGAACGCCATGACCCTCGCAAAATGGGCCCTGATTCTACTTGTCGGCATGGGGGCCGGCTGGGCAGGCGCCAGGTGGCTGGCTGCCCCTTCCTCGATGCAGGAAAACGCGCAGCAGACAAAAGGAGAACGGAAGCCGCTGTTTTACCGTAATCCAATGAACCCCACCGTGACCTCACCCGTGCCCGCCAAGGATGCCATGGGCATGGATTACATCCCCGTCTATGCGGATGATGCCGGTGACGCCGACCAGGCGCCGGGCACCGTGGTCATCAACCCGACCGTCGAGCAGTCCATCGGCGTGCGCACGGCAAAGGCAGTGAAAAAGACTATCTCGCGCACCATCCAGACCGTGGGCCGGGTCGGCTATGACGAAGAGCTCCTGATCCGGCTGCACCCGAAGGTGTCCGGCTGGATTGAAAAGCTGTTTGTGGATGAAACCGGTGCGGTCGTAAGGCCGGATACCATGCTGCTGTCCATCTATTCGCCACAACTCGTGGCCAGCGAGGAAGAGTACCTGCTGGCGCTGAGAAATGTGGAAACACTGAAGGCCAGCCCGTTTCCGGATATTCGCAAGGGGGCGGAAGACCTGCTGCGCTCCTCGCGCGAGCGGCTGGAGCTTCTGGATGTGCCTGCCCATCAGATACGCAAGCTGGAAAAAACGCGCAAGATCATGAAGTCGTTGCACATTCATTCCCCTGCCGCGGGCATTGTGCTGAACATCGGTGTGCGCGAGGGGCAACATGTCACACCGGCCACGGAGCTTTACGCCATCGCCGACCTGTCGCGTGTCTGGGTGTATGTGGATGTCTATGAATACGAACTGCCCTGGGTGCGTGAGGGCGATGCGGCCGACATGCGGCTGGACTCACTGCCCGGGCGCGTATTCAAGGGAAAAATCACTTACATCTATCCCTATCTGGATGCAAAGACCCGCACCAACAAGGTAAGGCTGGAGTTCGACAATGCTGATGGCCTGCTCAAGCCGGATATGTTTGCCGATGTCAGCATTCATGCCAGCCGCAGGCTGGATGCCGTAGTCATCCCCTCCGAGGCTGTCATCCGCACCGGCAAAGCACCCAAGGTGTTTGTCAGAACGGGCAAGGGGACATTCGAGCCCCGGGATGTGCGGCTTGGCGTCAATACGAATGGAGAGACGCAAATTCTGGCTGGTGTAAAGCCGGGTGAGGAGGTGCTCACCTCAGCACAGTTCCTCATCGACTCCGAATCTTCGCTGAAGGAGGCAGCCGCCAAGATGGTCGCCCCAAAGAAGCGCAAGGACGCGGGAAAGGCCATGAAGGGCATGCCGATGGAAGGCATGGACATGGGGGCAGCACAAGGACACCAGGGCACAAAGAAAGACATGAAAATGCCCGGCATGTCGAAGAAGGATCGCTCCCATGAATAATACCTTCCTTCCTTTGCCCCTCCGTGCCTCTGTGGCGGGAATAGAAGGAGCGTCATCATGATCGGGCGCATCATCGATGCTTCGCTGAAAAACCACTTCCTGGTCTTCATGGCCACGGCCCTGCTCATCGTCGCGGGAGGGCTGGCCATCAAAAAGATGCCTCTGGACGCGATCCCTGATCTGTCCGATGTACAAGTGATTATCTTCACCAAGTATCCCGGACAGGCACCGCAGGTGGTCGAGGATCAGATCACCTATCCGCTTACCACCTCCATGCTGGCCGTACCACATTCGAAAGTGGTGCGTGGCTATTCATTTTTCGGCTTCTCGTTCGTGTACATCATCTTCGAGGATGGCACGGACATGTACTGGGCGCGTTCCCGTGTACTCGAATATCTGAACTACGCGGCCAAGTTCCTGCCGGCAGGCGTTACACCCACACTGGGGCCAGATGCCACGGGCGTGGGCTGGGTCTATGAATACGCACTGGTGGACAGAACCGGCAAGCACGACCTGGCCGAGTTGCGTTCCCTCCAGGACTGGTACCTCCGCTATGCCCTGCAAACCGTGCCCGGCGTATCCGAGGTGGCAAGCCTCGGCGGCTATGTCAAGCAATACCAGGTCGAAGTGGATCCAAACAAGCTCGCCTTTTACAACATTCCGATCTCCAAGGTGAAACGCGCCATTCAGCGCAGCAACAATGATGTCGGTGGCCGCCTGATTGAAATGGCCGAGTCTGAGTTCATGGTGCGCGCGCTGGGCTACATCAAGTCCGTCGATGACATCAGGAACATTCCTATTGGCGTCGATCAGAAGGGCACACCGATCTACGTGAAAGACGTGGCCGACGTGCACCTGGGACCGGAACTGCGCCGCGGCCTTGCCGAGCTCAATGGTGAAGGAGAAACGGCTGGTGGCGTCATCATCATGCGCTACCAGGAAAATGCGCTCGAGGTTATCAGGAAGGTACGGGAAAAACTGGAGGAGTTGAAGGCAGGCCTGCCGGAGGGAGTGGAGATCGTCCCGACCTACGACCGCAGCAGCCTGATCGAGCGGGCTGTAGAAAATCTCAAGGACAAGCTGTTTGAGGAGTTCATCGTCATCTCGCTTGTGTGCATGCTGTTCCTGATGCATGCCAGAAGCGCGCTCGTGGCCATTATCACATTACCCCTTGGCGTGCTGATCGCATTCATCCTGATGCAGTCACAGGGACTTGCAGCCAACATCATGAGCCTGGGCGGTATCGCCATCACGCTTGGCGCCATGGTGGACGGTGCGATTGTGCTCATTGAAAACGCGCACAAACACCTGGAGCACGCGCTGGATGCGAAAAAGTCATCACAGGAACAGAAAGGCACTGAGGAACATGGAAAGGAAGTCCTCCTGACCACCAAAGAGCGATGGGCTGCGGTTGGTACGGCCGCGAAAGAGGTCGGCCCGGCCCTGTTCTTCTCACTGATCATTATCACCGTTTCCTATGCCGCCGTATTCACGCTCGAGGCGCAGGAAGGCCGGCTGTTCAAGCCTCTGGCCTTCACGGCCACCTATGCCATGCTCGGCGCCGCCGTGCTGGCGGTTACCCTGGTGCCCGTACTGATGGGTTACTTTATTCGCGGCAAGATCATGCCGGAACACAAAAACCCGGTGAACCGCGCCCTGATTGCCCTGCATCGTCCGGCACTCGATGCCACGCTCAAGGGAAAATGGCTGTCGCTGGGCGTGGCTATCGCATTGCTTGCAAGCGCCGCCTATCCGCTGTCCCGGCTTGGCAGCGAATTCATGCCGCCACTGGATGAGGGAGACATCCTCTACATGCCGACAACCTTTCCCGGTATCTCCATCACCAAGGCCAAGGAAATGCTCCAGCAAACGGACAAGATTCTGAAAACCTTTCCCGAGGTCAAAACCGTGTTCGGCAAAGTAGGGCGGGCAGAGACGTCCACGGATCCGGCGCCACTCTCGATGATCGAAACCATCATTCAACTCAAACCGCGCGAAGACTGGCCGGACCCGGACAAAACGACACGCGAGTTGATGAATGAAATGGACAAGGCGATTCATTTTCCGGGGCTGGCCAATGCCTGGACCTATCCCATCAAGACGCGCAACGACATGCTATCCACGGGTATCAAGACACCCATCGGCGTCAAGGTATCCGGGGCGAACCTCGCCACCCTGCAAAAGCTCACGGAGCAAATCGAGGACGTACTCAAGGGGCTGCCGGAGACCCTGTCTGCCTTTGGTGACCGGGCTGTCGGCGGTCATTACGTGGACTTCCGCATCAAGCGGCGCGAGGCCGCGCGCTACGGACTGACAATCGGTGATGTGGAGGATGTGATTCAGTCCGCCATCGGTGGCATGAACGTCACGCAAACGGTCGAGGGACTGGAGCGTTACCCGGTTAACCTGCGCTATCCACGCGCATACCGGAATAATATCGATGCCCTGAAACGGGTACTCATCCCCACCCCGACAGGTGTACAGGTGCCACTAACCCAGGTGGCAGATATCCGCATCACTGGTGGCCCCCCTTCCATCAAGAGTGAGGCGGCGCGGCCCAATGCCTGGATTTATGTGGATCTAAAAACCAGCGATATCGGCGGCTATGTCGCCAGAGCCAAGCAGGCGATTGCGGCCAAGGTGAAGCTGCCGCCCGGTTATGCGATCGGCTGGTCCGGCCAGTTTGAATACATGGAACGGGCATCGGCAAGGCTGAAAATCGTGATCCCCCTGACACTTGTAGCGATCTTCCTGCTGCTGTATTTCAACTTTCGCAACCTGGTTGCGCCGGTTGTCGTGATGCTTGCTGTTCCCTTCGGGCTTATCGGAGGCTTCTGGCTGGTGTATTGGCTCGGCTTCAACATCAGCGTCGCAGTTGGTGTCGGTTTCATCGCCCTGGCCGGTGTAGCGGCAGAAATCGGTGTGCTGGTGCTGACGTTCATCGATCAGGAGGTAGCGGAACAGCGCGCCATCCGCGGAGGACACCTCACCACGACAGATATCATGGCAGCCGTAAAAAACGGCACAGGCAAGCGTGTGCGCCCGATTGCCATGACAGCCACGGCAGTCATCGCAGGGCTGCTTCCCATCATGTGGGGATCAGGCACGGGCTCGGATGTCATGCAGCGCATCGCCGCGCCCATGATAGGCGGCATGGTCACCACCACCCTGTTATGCCTGCTCGTCCTGCCCCTGATCTACGGATTAATCCTGCAATTCAAGGAAAAACGGCGCGCAGAGCACGTGGAGAAGACAGCATGACCTGTCGACCTGTCCCGCGTGAACCGGTCATCGTTCCACACATCACGCACGCCAGCCCGAACGGCGGTAAGGGCTGGGGTCACGAAGGCCTCTCGAACCGCCACCATCATCGCATACAAAAGGAGTACAGCATGAAAAACAAACCGTTGATTCTGGCCGCCCTGCTGGGCCTGGCCTTTACCTTATCACCGGCAGCCTTTGCGGGTGAACGCGACAACCGGATGTCCGACATGCAGCACAAAAAGCATATGGGCGGCCTGCACCACCCGAAAGACGGGACAGATGCGAAAAATACAAATGCATCATCCATGTCCGATGTCCAGCACAGGAAACATATGGGCGGCCTGCGCCATCCGGAGGACGGAGAGAAGGACGGGGAAGCACGCCTCATGTCCGATCCACAGCACAGGAAGCACATGGGCGGCCTGCACCACCCCTCAAGCGAAGGCGAATGAGGCAGGAAGAAGCCGTGCGGTCATGGGTCTCCCGCCATGGCGGGATGACCCATGTCGTGGGCTGTTGTTGTAAAGCCCGCACACATGAGGAGAGCAGCAAATGAAGAAGCTATTCTGGATGGCCGCCGCGACAGTCATGGCCGCGCATCCCGGCCTGGCACTTGCGCACGGCGCACAGAATGATGCCAGTGGTGAGAATGCGGGCATGCCCGCGATGCAGGCCGACATGAAAGGTGGATTTCTCGTCAAAAAAGAAATCGACGGATATCAGGTCAGCTTCCACGTCATGAAGGCCGGGAAACATTCAAGCCACGGTGCTGCCTATAGCTTCATGATCAAGATCGAAAAGAACGGCAAGGCGATCACGAATGCCATCGTGAACTCCAGGGCCATTCACCCGGTGGGTGAATCCGAATCCAGGATGATGATGAACATGGGTGACTGGTATATGGCCAACTATGACCTGAGCCACAAGGGCCGACACCAGCTTATGGTGTTGTTCAAAACATCAGACGGTGCCAAGCACTTCGGTGGCGTGTTTTACCCGGAGAAATAAGGAGGCTGACATGAGACAAAGGCTTTTTCTGCCGGGCGTTGTGGCCATGGCCATGTTCATGCCCGGCACGGGTGGCCTGGCCCATGCTGAAACGGTGCGGGCAGACACCGACATCAGCTACACCATGAAGCATGTGGAAGGCTTCATCGCCCGCAAGGGCATTGAAGGCAATTACACCGTAACCTTCCATATCATGCGGGCGCCAGTGGGCATGCGACACAGCAAGGATCATTACCACCTGATGGTCACGATAGAAAAAAACGGTTCAACCCTGACGAATCTGCAGGTGCTTTCCAGAGTCAAGCACCCCGATGGCAGCGTGGAGAAAAAGGCCATGATACGCATGGGGGACTGGTTCCTGGCGCGTTACAACCTGGATCACGAACAGGGACGCCACTGGATCGTCGTGACATTCACAACCGCGGATGGAAAGACGCACTCCAGCGGCACCTACTATCCGGAACGACCCTACAGGAGGTAAAGATGAAACCCATCACCGGAATTTTCCGACTTCTCCCCGTGGCCGCGGCCCTCTTGCTCGCTACGGGAGCGCTGCCCGCGCATGCACAGGCTGCCCAGCTGAAGCGTGTTCCAACCGAACAGGTTTGCATGGTCAACGACGAATTCATGGCCAGGAAGCAAATACCCATCCAGGTTGGCAAAAAAACCTACTACGGCTGTTGTTCCATGTGCGTCAGTACCCTCACCTCCGATATCCACACCAGACAGGCCATCGACCCGTTCAGCGGACACACCGTGGACAAATCCGCCGCCGTCATCGGCGCGCTGCCGGATGGCCGTGTGCTCTATTTCGAAAACGAGGCCAACTTTGTTGCATGGCAACAGCACGGAAAGGCAAGCCAGCGATGAAGAAAATCACGCTGTGGGTCAGCAACATGACATGCGATGGCTGTGAGGCCACCATCCGCAAGGCCCTGCTGCGCGTTGATGGTATCGAGGATGCATGGGCGGACCATAAAACCAGCCGTGTCTGGCTGCAGGTCAACGAATCACGCTTTCGCATCGCGGAGGCCGACAGGGTTATCCGGCAGCTCGGCTACGAGCCCGGTGCGAGTCAGTCATGAGCGAGAATCTGAGCTGCTGCTGTCATGACAGTCAGAAGGTGTTCCTGTTCCGGGCCATCCAGCATCTTGGGCTGGATACAGCACAGGAAAAATTGCTGTTGCAATCCTTCCGCGAGATCACCGTGCAGATCCCGCTGAAACTACAGAAGAATGGAAAGAAAACGCTTCGCACCTTCACGGGCTACAGGGTACAGCACAAT
>CAZROR010000011.1:0-31332 GCA_964601765.1 uncultured Zetaproteobacteria bacterium | reverse complement strand
ACTGGTTTTTCGTCACGGATATGAACCTCCGCCCGGCATCGTCTATCTGCGCTTCTCCCGGTCTTCGGGCCGGGAGTGGATTGATCGGTGTTTCGCAACGACCGGCCGGCGTGGATAAGGATTTTTTGGGGATGGTAACAGAGCTGTATGCCGGCAGGCTGACACCGCAAGGCGGCAATGCAAAAGCGGACAGCCTTGCTACAATGCCGGAAGGGAACGGATCCATTGGAGGTCGTCCTGATGCCAGTAATTGACCGCATAGGTCCATATCGGATTCTGTTTTATTTGCGTGAGATAAAAAGGCCTCATGTCCACGTGCAACGAGATGATATTGGCGCCAAAATTTGGCTGGATACTGTAAGAATCGCACGCAACGAGGGTTTTACCGCAAGGGAATTGAACAAGGCGCTTTTGATCGTGAAGATGAATCGAGAAAAATATATGGAGGCATGGAATGACAAATTTGGCGATTGATGACAGCCAGCTTCGGGCAAGTAAAGCAACCATAACCGATGGTAAGATTTACGTGCTGCTCGAAGACGGCAGGGAGATTTACGTTCCTCTTGCCTATTTCCCTGAACTGCTCGAATTGGAAAAAAACAAATTGAAGAAAATCGAAATCGTCGAAAGGGGAAGGGGGCTTTTCTTTCCGGATGCCGATGAAGCGGTCAGCATCGCATCGCTTTTTGGTGCTTCCGATGATGGTGAATGGCTATAAGTGCCCGGAAACCCTTGGAAATCACGTATTTCTTAAAGTTCTGAATCTCATGCAAGCATTCGCCGGTGCAATGAGGGTCAGATCTTTACTTTGCACTTTCAGGTCTGCGGGCGCCGTCGCTGGTGAGGCTGGCTTCAGGGGCACCCACTCCGGACGCTGTGATCCGCGTGCCGATCGCCGGGGCCATGCTGGCCATCGTGCTGGCCGACCACCTGCTGAGGAACCGCGCCAGCCGGCTCTGAGCTCATCGCCGCGTCCACAAGCTGACGGACACGGCGGCAATGAACGCAAGCAGGAATGCGGGCGGCAGCTCATACATCACGGATTTCAGCGCGGAGGTCTCCGCCCAGGCAATGGCGGTGAGAAAGCCCGTCAACATGCCGACAAACCCCAGTGTCACCCAGCCGCTTTCGGCCGAGGCGGCAGCGGAAAGCCCCGTCAGCCAGGGCCAAGGCTTCGCCCGGCGAGGAAGAAATCGGTACTCGAATCGCGGGCGAAGCGCGCCGTATAGATGCCGAGGCCAAGCACGATCAGCGAATAGGCGAGAAAGCTGATGCTGATGCTGTTCATGTTCCCGGGAAGGGTGCCCTACTTTTCCGGGGGCGGTGCAAATCCCCGGCGCAGGGTGTTTTCGCTGATCGTTTTCGCCTCGACGAACTGGAGCAGGTAGTCCGGACCGCCGGCCTTGCCGCCCGTGCCGCTCATTCTGAAGCCGCCGAAGGGGTGTCTGCCCACCCTGGCGCCGGTGATCTTGCGGTTCAGGTAGAGATTGCCGACATGGAATGCCTGTCCGGCCCGTTCGAGGTGCGCGGGGTGGCGTGTGTACACCCCGCCGGTCAGGGCGAAGCGGCTGTTGTTCGCCAGGGCCAGGGCCTGCGCAAAGTCCGCGGCCCGCAGCACGGCCAGCACCGGCCCGAAGATTTCTTCCTGGGCCAGCGGATCATCCGCATCAACGTCCGTGAACACACTCGGGCCAACATAGTAGACGTCGCCGCAGGTGGCGACGTCCACGGCCAGCGCCAGCCGTGCCGTTTTGCGGCCTGCCTCGATGGCGCGCTGAATGCGTTCTCGGGCGGCCTGTGAGATTACGGGGCCGACGAATGTTTGTGGCTCCGCCGGGTTTCCGACGATCAGGCTTTGCGTCGCCGCCAGCAGCCTCGATACAAGCCTGTCGTGGATGTCGCCCACGCTGATCACGCGCGAGCAGGCCGAGCACTTCTGTCCGGCATAGCCGAAGGCGGAGGCCGTGATACCGGCCACGGCATCATCCAGGTCGGCGTCGTCGTCCACGATGATGGCGTTCTTGCCGCCCATTTCGGCAATCACCCGTTTGACATGGCGCAGCCCCGGCGTGGTTGCCGCCTGTGCCTGCAGCTGCTGTCCCACCTGCATGGAGCCGGTGAAGGCAATGATATGGACATCGGGGTGCGCGGCCAGGGCCTTGCCGATGGTCTCACCGCGTCCGGGCAGATAGTTCACGACCCCCTCGGGGATGCCTGCCTCCGCGAGCAGGGCGCACAGGCGGCCGGCGATGACCGGCGTCTGTGACGAGGGCTTCAGAATCACCGCATTGCCCGTGACAAGTGCAGCGGCGCACATGCCGACGGGAATGGCCAGCGGAAAGTTCCAGGGCGGAATCACCGCGGCCACACCGCGCGCCTGATAGATGTAGCGGTTTGCCTCTCCGGGCACGTCGAAGGCGTGGCCAGGCGCCATGATGACGGCCTGTTCGGCGTAGTAGCGCAGGAAATCCACGGCCTCGGCCACATCGGCGTCGGCCTCGCGCCACGGCTTGCCGGCCTTGCCGGTGTGCCGCCGGCGGGCGGCCGGGGCGGGGCAAGCAGTTGTTGCCAGGGCGTGTCCTCTTCGAAGGCATGGCGCAGGAAGGATGTGTTGGCCGAGCCTTCGAGCAGGCGCCGCACGAGATAGGCCATGCCCGGCACAAGCGGCCCGACGGGCGTGTAGATGCGCAGCGGATGGCCCATGTCGGTCAGCGCGGATTGCAGGCCCTCGGCCATGCCGTACAGCATTTCGAATGTGTATTCGGCGGGCGCAAGCCCCTGGCGCTCAATCAGGGCGATGGCCAGCGCCAGGCTGCGGATGTTGTGCGTGGCGATCACGGGGTGAACATGCACATGATGCCGGATGAGCATCTCCATGCATCGCTCGTAGTTTGCATCCGTTTCGGCCTTGGTTTCCCAAACCGGCATGTCCCATCCCTCGCGGCGCGCGATGACCGTTTCCCGGTCCCAGTAGGCGCCGCGCACGAGGCGGATGCCGACGGGGGTGCCGCGCGCTTCCGCCCACCGGATGAGCGATGCCAGGTCGCGCTCCGTATCCCTGAGATAGGCTTGCAGCGCGATGCCGCACTGCGGCCAGTCTGCGAACTCCGGTTCATCGAGGATGGCCCGGAAGATGCCGAGGGTGAGCCCCTTGAGATCAACGTGCTCCATATCCAGCGTGATGCCGCCGCGATGGCTGCGGACGGCCCGCAATACCGGCGCCAGCCTTGCGCATACGGCGGCAATGCCTGCCTCCGGGGCGACGGGATCAGGCTGCGAGTAGAGTGATGATGTCTTGATGGACAGGTGCAGGGGCATTCCCGTGGCTGCAAGCCGTGGCACGAGCTGCCCGATCAGCTCCAGATACTGCCGCTGGTAGGCATCCGCCTCGGCCTAGGAGAATACTGCCTCGTCGAGGATGTCGAGCGATGCCGTCCGCCCCGATGCATGCAGGTGCGTAATAGCCTGCATGGCTGCGTCGGGTGTTTCTCCGGCGATAAAGTGGCGACCGACTCATCTGACCCCCTGGCGTATGGCGGGGGATAGCAGGGCCGGCGCGACCGATGCATGCTCAGCGCCCCAACGGATGAGTTCCGGCAGCGGGAAGTCATGGCCACCGAAATAGGCTTCCACATGACTGGCAAGTGACTGGTCGTCCGCAATGGCAGGGAGCACGTCGATCAGGCGCAGGGCCTGCACGCGGAAGACGTCATCCCTGGCAAGCTGGCGGATGAATCCCCGCATCTGCCGCACGAGAGGGGACGCATCCGCCTCATTGGCGCGGGCCTGCTCCAGCATGCGCCGGCCGATCTCCGTGATGCGGGTCTGTAGCACGTTGTCCTCTGCCATGCATGCCCCCTTCTATGTGTGTAGCCGAATATGGCGCATGCGTAAGAAAAGGATTACGGGCAGGGATTCGGGTGTCGGGTGTGAATGGCCTCGATCTCGCTGATGACCTCGTCGGAAAGCCTGAGATTTATGCTGGCGATATTAGTGTCGAGCTGCTGCATGGTCGTGGCCCCGATAATGGTGGCAGTCACAAACGGCCGGGCGTGCACAAAGGCCAGCGCCATTTGCGCGGGGTCGATCCCGTGTCTGCGGGCGATCTCCACATAGGCAGCGGTAGCCACCTGTCCTTCCGCTGTGGTATAGCGCGTGTAGTCCGGAAACAGCGTGATGCGCGCTCCCTCGGGCCGGGCCCCATCAAGGTACTTGCCAGAGAGCGTGCCGAAGGCGAGCGGCGAGTAGGCCAGCAGGCCTGCCTGTTCCCGCCAGGCGATTTCGGCCAGGCCGATCTCGAAACTGCGGTTTAACAGGTTGTACGGGTTCTGTATGGAGACAATACGGGGCAGGCCGGCGGTTTCCGCCAGTTGCAGGTATCGCATCATGCCCCAGGGCGTTTCGTTCGAGATGCCGATATGCCGCACCTTGCCCGCGCTGACCAGCTCACCGAGCGCACTCAGGGTTTCCTCGATCGGTGTGACATCCTCCTCTGCCTCCGGCTGGAAACCGAGCCTGCCGAAAAAATTGGTATGGCGCTCGGGCCAGTGCACCTGGTACAGATCGATATAGTCGGTTTGCAGCCGCCTGAGCGAGCCCTCGCAGGCTGCCCGGATATTTTCTGCATCCAGCCGGGCACGTCCTCCGCGAATGTGCGGGCACCATGCGGTCGGGCCGCACACCTTGCTGGCAAGCACAATGCTGCTGCGCCTGCCGGAGCGCCTGAGCCAGTTGCCGATGATTTCCTCTGTCCGTCCGTATGTTTCGGCCCGTGGCGGAATGGCATAGAGCTCGGCGGTGTCAAGGAAGTTCACGCCCCCCTCAATGGCCGCATCCATCTGTGCAAAGGCCTCGGATTCGCTGTTCTGCTCGCCCCATGTCATGGTGCCGAGACAGATGGCGCTTACTTCGATGTCCGTGTTGCCAAGCCTTTTGTAAATCATTTTGTTTTGGGCGGCCGCATGAAAAAATTATTTTTTATATTTTTCATATGGCCATGCATGGTATGTGTGGGCATTTGGCTAACGTATTGTTCCATATACGAAAATTATTTTTGTTGTCACAGGAAAAAATAAAAAATATTTTTCTAGTAATGGGGTGGCGGAGGCTCGTCGTCAGGCCTGGCTGTCTGGGTGGCGGCCATAGCCTTCAGGTGGGCAAGGATGAGGTCATAGTCGGCGTGCAGGGAATCGATCTGCTGTTGCTGCCCGGCGAGGACATCGCTCAGCTCCTGGAGCAGGCGTTCCTGGTAGGCAAACCTCGTTTCCAGTTCGGTGATGCGCGCTTCCATGGGCACATGCTATGGCCGAATGCGGCCCATATCCATCGTCGCATCTGTTCGGCTTGTGGTTCGGGTCAATCCGCCCTGAAGCCGACGGCGGCATGGCTGCCGTCGCAGTAGGGCTTGTTTTTCGAGGCACCACAGCGGCATAGCGCCAGCTTTTCAGCACGGACGCCGATTTCCCCATGGGCATTGCGCAATTCGCAGCCGCCTTTCACGATCAGCGGGCCATCCTTTACGGCCGTGATGTCCAGCGTGCCGCCCGTATCAATGTCGGCCAGGTCTGTTGCCGGCAGAGCGCCGGGATCATGGAAACCACATGCCTTGTGTGCATTGTCACAATACGGCTTGTTTTTCGAGGCACCGCAGCGGCACAGCGTGGTGCGATAGCCTTCCGCCTTTTTGCCGTTCAGGCTGTAGCTGGCGTGAATGCGCAGCGGCCCGTCGGCCTCCACGGTGATACTGTTCGTTGCCGGCGGCAATTCCTCTCCAGCCTCTCTGCCGGGTTCATAGGTCAGCGCCCCGGAAGGGCAGGTGCGAATCAGCGCGGCAATCTCCGCCGCCTCGGCCGCATCCGGGTGGATCCATGCTCCCTTCATATTTGCCCGGAACACGCCGGGCAGGCCGCGCACGCAGTTCCCGGCATGGATGCAACGGCGGGCATCGAAGCGGATGACAATATCCTTGCCTTCATAGCGTTGTTTCTTGCTCATTTGTTCCTTCCTTATACTCAAAGACTTCGGGATGACCTTGCCGATATGCACCCCGTCCCTTCCATATCGCAGGCCTTTCCCGGCCCGGCGTCAGGCTTGCATGATTCCGTCAGATACAAAGCGATAACATAACCACCTTATGGTCAGGGTCCAGGGTGATGACGAAATCTGCCTGCTCCTGAAGCTCATTCATCGGCGTCGGATCGTTTTCGCAGGCGCAGCCGGCCTCGACGCTGTGAAACAGCAGCATCCCGCGTGCTGTGATCCGCTGTCCATCGGATTGCACCGCATGTACCAGTGCACGATGGCTGCCGGAAACCGGCATGGAACCATGTTGCATGGCCTGCGCCAGTGGCAGCAGGCCGGAATCGATCGCGTTCAGGTCGCGTTGCAGGGCCTTGCGTTGCGCTTGTGCATCCGCCGCCATGGTGGATGCAAAGTGTTTCAGCGGAATAGGGGTGTCATGCGCCATGACGATTCCCGGCTGATGCCTCATGTGGCATGCTCTGTTTGCGAACGTTCAGAACGGCACCCCCGTGGCATGGCACAGCTGTTTCATCAGGGGTACGGTGGTTTCAAAATATCCGGCGACGAATGTCGGCAGGTCATCTTCCAGCATGAGTTCAGGCAGCAATGGTGCAATGGCAATGAAGTCCTTGCGCTTCAGTTCTTCAATCATGGGATGATCGGCGTGGTAGCCTCCGGGTAGCCGTTTCAGGCTTGCCCCGCCCATGTGAAATGCCTGTTTTGCACTGCCTGCTGCCAGCGTTCCGGATGCGTATCGATGTAGGTACGGATATTTTTCAACGTGGTGCCATCGGGATGCCAGATGCCCGCTCCGAGAAATGCCTGATGCGATTCGATGTGCAGATAAAAGCCCGGCGCATGCACGTCCTTGCCATGCTCATGGCGGAACTGGATACCGATATTGGTTTTGTAAGGTCGCTTGTTTCCGGAAAATCGCACATCGCGATACACGCGCATCAGCGAGCCGCCCAGTCTTCAGTCATCGGCGGTAAAGTGCGGTGCAAACCGGGCCAGCTCCGGTCGCATGGCGCAAATGAAGGCAAGCGCCGGCTCACGTACGTGCGCTTCGTAATCGTCTTTGTGCACCTTGAACCGGTCACGGTTGTTGTTTAGCGACAGGAGGCGCAGAAAGTCGAACGTTGACTCCGTGAAATAGCGGGCCATGTCTAATCCACAAAAGGGTCGTGCTGCCGGATGGGTTCGCCGTGCGGGCGTCCGATGCACCACATCAGCCGCGCCTCGCTTTCCGTCTCGATGCGCACGGCCGGTTCACCCTCGAAGATCACGGCAGTGCCTGCTTCGATGGCATGCCCGGCAAGCGCCAGGCTTCCTTCAACAGCATAGACGATACCGCGCCAGCCATCCGGGATACGGCGCTGCCATTCGGTGCCGGCTGGGAGTTCAACATCCAGATACTCGACCCCGGTGTGTAGGTGAACCGGGCCCTGTTCGCTGACGATATGGCGGATGATAGCCTCGCCGATACTTTCAACATGCATGGACTTTGCCTGTTGATAATCCGGTGCGATTGATTTCAACCTGCGCGGCAGATTGATCCAGAGCTGGATGCCGGCGGTATGCCCGTCGGGAAACTCCGAATGCGTGATGCCGCGTCCTGCTGTGAATCGCTGCGCGCCGCCTGCTGCCACCGTGCCTTCGTTGCCGAGGCTGTCTTTATGGTGCATACGGCCGGAAAACAGATAGGTAATCGCCTCAAAGCCGCGGTGCGGATGCGGCGGAAAACCGCCGCCTTCGATGTCGAAATGATCCCAGAGCACAAAGGGGTCAAAATGGTGCAATTCATGAACCGGCATCAGCCGCCGGACGGTCACGCCGTCACCTTCGGGTACGGCCAGGGCGACATGCAGTTTTAGCATTTCATGTGTTCAGGAAAAGATAGTCGGTGTATCCCTTTTCATCACCACCATAGAAGGTGTCCGGGTTGGGCTCGTTCAGAGGCGCATCGCGCCGCAGCCGTTCCGGCAGGTCCGGGTTGGCAAGGAAGGGCACGCCGAAGCTGACCATATCGGCTTGTCCCTCGGCGATCGCCGCATTAGCGCGTGACTTATCAAAGCCACCGTTGCCGATGTAGATGCCGGAGAAGGCGTTGCGGATGGCCGTGAAATCGACTGAGTCCTCCCGATCGCCCGTCATGTTCACCTCGACGACGTGCAGGTATGCGATGCCGACCTCCGAGAGCATCGCCGCGACCGTTGTAAACAACGCCTGCGGATTGGAATCGGCAATGTCGTTGAAGCGGTTCACCGGCGAGATGCGCACGCCGACCTGGTTCGAGCCGGTTTCCGCGCTGACGGCTTCGGCCACTTCGCGCAGGAAACGGATGCGGTTGTCGATGGGGCCGCCATAGGCATCGCTGCGCTTGTTCGTGTGGTCACGCAGGAATTGATCAATCAGGTAGCCGTTGGCGGCATGGATTTCGACGCCGTCGAAGCCCGCATCCATCGCGCATCGGGCGGCATGACGATACTGCTCGACGATGCCGGGGATTTCGGTCGTCTCCAGCGCGCGCGGGGTCACAAAATCCTTCAGTCCCTGGTAAGTGAATGCCTGGCCTTCGGGCCGGACGGCGCTCGGAGCAACCGGCAACTCGCCGCCGTGATAATCCGGGTGCGATATGCGGCCGCAGTGCCAGAGCTGCACGAAGATATGACCGCCGGTATCGTGCACAGCGTCTGTTACCTTGCGCCAGCCAGCTGCCTGCTCGGGCGTGTGGATGCCGGGCGTGGCCGGATAGCCGATGCCCTGCCGGGAGATCTGCGTGCCCTCGGTAATGATGAGGCCGGCGCTTGCCCGCTGGCGGTAATATTCCGCCGTGAGATCGGTCGGCACCGTGTCCGGGCAGCGGTTGCGCGTCATCGGGGCCATCACGATGCGGTTGGGCAATGCAAGTTCTCCCAAACGGATCGGGGCGAACAGGTCCGTCGTCATGGGTTGTCTCTGTCGCGTTTCAGGATACAGAACAGCGCCTTTGGCGGTGTGTCCTGCGTGCTGGATGAAAACTCGGTGGCGTATGCCCCGATCAGCTCAAACCCGTCGGTGAAAAAACGCCGGATGTCCGCCTCACCGTAGCGGCCCGGCGGGCCTTCCTCCCGTGTTTCCTCCGCATGAAAACACTTGAGCAGCAGCGTGCCATCGGGTGCCAGCAGGCGCCGGACACTGGAGAGATAGGCGTCCTGACCGGCTGCATCGTCAAAGCAGTGGAATACACCGCGGTCCACGATCACGTCAAAGGGCCCTTCAAGCCCGCTGCGCAGGATGTCATCCGTAAAAAACGCGATGTCCGCGCCTTTCCGGTCCGCCAGTTTGCGCGCACTGGCCACAGCGGTCTCGGAAACATCGCTTGCCGTCACGTCAAATCCGCGCCCCGCCAGCGCGACTGCCTGCGTGCCCGGCCCGCAGCCGAGATCGAGCAGCCGCCCGCCGGCAAGTCCCAGCCTGTCGAGCGCTGCGGCGATATCGGGATCCAGTCCGGTGTAGAACCAGGGCAGCTGTTCGGTTGGTGTTTCCTGATAGCGCGCCTCCCAGCCGGCAGCCAGCGGAACGCGGATGGGCGTGTCCCAGCGCCCCGCGTGGACGCTTTCCGCAAGTGGCCTGCGCGTTCTCGGTGCGCTCTCGATGGTCTGAAATTCATCATCCAGCATCGCGGTGTCACCGGCATAGCCCATGGCGGTCACACTCATCACGCTTATGTGTTCGGGGATTGCGAGTGCCTGTTTCAGGGCATCCGGATTGAAGCCGCCCATCTGGTGGCACACGAGCCCGAGGGCCGTGGCCTGCAGACACAGGCAGATGGTTGCCTGGCCGGTATCGTATTCAGCCCATCGGTTCGGGCTGCCGTCGTGTGAAAAGGCCGGCTCTGCCACGGCGACAATGAATACGGGTGCCCGCACCGCCCAGTGCTGGTTTTTTTCGGCCAGTGTTGCAAGCACCCTGTCCCAGGCCTGCGCGTCGGAAAACCGGTCGGCGACAATATAGCGCCAGGGCTCCTCACCGAAACAGGATGGCGCCCAGCGGGCTGCCTCCAGGCAGGTGATGATGGCTTCAAGGTCCACCGGCCTGTCCGCATCGAAGGCGCGCGTGCTCCAGCGCTCGGCGAACAGCCGCTCAATCGGTGCCTGCACATTCATACGTTGCTGGGCCATGTATTCTCCTTTCCGGCAGTGTCGGGGCAGCTATTCTACAGGCTGTCGTGGGATCCGTCGCAGAACGGCGGCGTGGCCGTATGTTTGCACTGGCACAGGGCCACGGTCTGTGTTTCGGTGATCTCAAGCTTTTCGGGCGTGAACGCCGTGCCCTCATGCGAGCCGTCGCAGAATGGCTGATTGCCGCTTCTGCCACAGGTGCACCAGTAATACGTGCCCGGCTCAAGCTCCAGAACAGCGGGCTCCTTTGCTGCAATCGTCGGTTTGCTCATCGTATCCTCCTTTTCTACAGAATGCCGGATGTTTTCCTAAAAGAGCGCTGTACGCACGCCTTCGATGGAGAGAAAAATTTCAATGTTTTCTGCTACTGCGCCGAGCATGCCGGCCTTTTTCATGCGATAATCGGACAGGTGCAGCGTCGTGTGTCCCTCGAAACCGCGGCGATAGCCACCCCACGGGTCCGGCCCGGTGCCAATCTGCTTGACCCTGATGGCAATATTCCTGGTGATGCCGTGCAGTGTGAGTTTCCCGCGAAGGATACCGGTATCCTTGCCGGTGGCTTCATATGCGGTGCTGACGAATGTTGCGGTCGGGTAGCGGGCGACATCGAAGAAGTCCTCGCTGCGCAGGTGCTTATCGCGCTTGGCGTGGTTGGTGTCGAGGCTGGCGGTGTCGATCGTCACGCTGACGCTGTTTTTTTCGGGGTGCCGCTCATCGTAGGTGAAGTGCCCGTCGAACTTTCTGAATGACCCGAGCAGCCAGCTGAAGCCAAGGTGCTTGATCTTGAACTGGATGAAGGCGTGCTGGCCCTTGATGTCGAACGCGTATTGTTCGGCCTGCGCCGGTGTGCTGGCCATCAACATGAGAAACATGGTTGCCATCAGTATTTTCAGCTTCATTTTTCCCTCCTTGTATTTCAGCAGTATCACGGCGCTGTTGCGCCCGGGTGGTGTTCGATGCCCAGCATGCGTGTCAGCGTTGCATCGTGATCGATGAAATGGTGTTTCAGTGCCGCCAGGGTATGCAGGATGGCCAGGATAACAATGGCCCATGCCGCATAGCGGTGGACGGCGCCATTGATGTCCGCCTGTGCCGGCGACAGCGTCAATAGTGCCGGTACATGCAGCCCGCCCGGGATATCGAACCCCTTGCCTTCGGCGGTGGGGGTCAGATAGCCGCTCAGGCCGATGACAAGCATCAGTAGGTAGTGCAGTCTGTGGACTGCCATGGCTGCTGTGCGCTCCCACCGCGGGCCGGCAGTATGCGGCTTGATATTGATCCAGGTCCACGGAATCCGCCAGGCAAGCAGCGCCAGAAAGAGCATACCAATGCCCTGGTGCAGATATGGCGCCCGGTGATACCAGGCATCGTAATAGTCCAGGCCCTTCATCCACAGGCCCATGCCGAACAGGCCGAAAATGATGGCGGCCATGATCCAGTGCAGGCCAATGATGACCCAGCCGTAGGCATCGGCGGTATTTCTCAGCATGCCAGCCCCCTATACAGCAAGGCAATCAGGCGCGTCAGGTCAGCCTCCAGTTCCGGCAGCGGGTTGAAACGGAGGTTTACCGGATTGTTATAGCGCAGCGTGGCCTGGTGGATGTCGTAGGCTGTCTGCCGCGTATCACAGCCGGCAAAGCGTTTCTGGGCCACGCCGCGCTCAAGAATGCGTGCCAGCGACTCAATGACACGTGACTCGTAGGCCAGCAGCGTGTCGCGATGGCGTGTGTCGATCAGCCCGATCATGTCATACAGGTGACGTGTTCCGGCATAGTGCGCATGACCGATGCGCAGCCGGGTGAGCAGAAAGGCCTCCAGAGCATGCAGCGCGTTCTCCTCCTTTTCGGCTGCGGCGATACCGGCATCAAGCTTGGCCTGCAGTACCCGTTCGATACTGGCCAGCGCAATGGCCTCCTTGTTCTTGAAATGCCGATACAGGTTGCCGACACTCATGCCACAGTCGGTAGCGATTTCTGCCATGGTGGTTTTGGCGTAGCCATAATCGGCGAAGCGGGTCTCGGCGGCATCGAGTATCCTGTTGCAGGGTGCTGGCATGCTGAAGAGACTGCTGCAGTGAATAATGAACGTCAAGATATAATGTTCACTCCAGGTGCAAGGCTCGCTTCATATGCACCGATGAATCGGTCCATTGAGGTTGCAAGAGGAAACCTATGGTTTATGATTGCAATATTACGTACCTGAACAGGAGCATGTCATGGCTACGGCTATCAAGCTTTCCGATGAACTGGTTAAGGATGCAAGGGCTTATGCAAGGGCCCAGCATCGCACACCGCCGAAACAGATTGAGTACTGGGCACGGATCGGCAAGATCGCCGAGGAAAATCCGGATTTGCCACTCAGTTTCGTTAAGGATGTGCTGATCGGCCTTGAGGAAGTCCAGGCCGGTCACGTCAGCGAGTACGAATTCGATTGAAAATTGTTCAGGCAGCCAGCTTCAAGCGGGTGGTGAAAAAGATGCACCCGAATCAGAAGCAAGCCCTGGACAAGGCTGTGAAAGCCATCCTTACTAATCCCGAGGCAGGTAGTCTCAAGAAAGGCGATCTGGCGGGCCTACGGGTGTATAAATACAGGTTCTCCGGGCAGCAATATCTGCTGGGCTATAGTTATGACGCTGAAGGGCAGGTGATTGCCCTGGTGGCCATTGGCCCGCATGAAAACTTTTATCGGGATATTAAGCGTTGATATGTGCTTCTGAGTATTTGGGGTAAAATGTCTTCGGTGTGGAGCACGGGACTGCCTTCCGGCGGCTTCAGGCCACCTTCCTGTCCGTGTGCTCGCGTAGCCGCATCTTGATCAGTGACTGGTAAGGCACGTCCCGGCGATTTGCCTCCACTTTGATGCGTTCCAGTAAATCCTCCGGCAAGCGAATGGAGATGGATTTCATGGATGGCTTTAAATTGGGAAGCCGTGCCTTTTTTGCCTTGCTCCAGTCTACATACTCCGAAGAGTCATAATTCTCCCAGAAGCTGCGTTCTTCCTTCTCTGAGGCGAATTTTGGGATCGGCTTAAGCTTCTTGTTCATAAATCTTCCTTTCCTTGTTTGAATCGATCCCGGTCGTGTGGTGCGTGCAGGTTCAGCTCGGGGCCTTTGGGCACGATACGTGTCGGGTTGATGGTTTCGTGGCTGTAGTAGTAATGCCGCTTGATGTGGTCGAAATGCACCGTCTCGTCGATGCCGGGCTGCTGATACAGGTCGCGCAGGTAGTTCGACAGGTTGAGAAAGTCCACCATGCGCTGGCGGTTGCATTTGAAATGGCTGTAATAGACTACATCGAAACGTACGAGCGTCGTGAACAGCCGCCAGTCAGCCTCGGTGATGTTCCCGCCGACAAGATAGCGCTGCATGGACAGCCGGGCCTCCAGTTCACCCAGCGCCACAAACAGCGCATCATAGGCCTCGTCATAGGCCGCCTGCGTGGTGGCGAAGCCGCATTGGTAGACACCATTGTTCACGTGCTCGTAAATGAAGGCGTTGATCTCATCAATGTCGGCGCGCAGCGGTTCAGGATAATAGTCATCGGTATTGCCGGTGATACTATCGAATGCCGAGTTGAACATGCGAATGATCTCGGCCGAATCGTTGCAGACAATCACTTCCCGTTTTTTGTCCCACAATACGGGCACAGTGACTCGGCCTGAATACTTCGGGTCGCTCCTTGTATAAAGCTCGTGAAGGTAGCGATATCCGTAGAGCGGCTCGGGTGCCGGCCTGAATTCCCAGCCATTTTCAAGCATGTCCGGATGGACTGTCGTGACCGGGATGATGTCCTCCAGGCCCTTGAGCATGCGGAAGATCAAAGTGCGGTGTGCCCACGGGCAGGCCAGCGATACGTAAAGATGATAACGTCCATCCTCGGCCGGGAAGTCCGTGCTGCCGATATGGCAGCGGAACTTTGCTGCGCTGCGCCTGAATTTGCCCCCTGTGGATTTTGTGTCGTACCATTCATTTTGCCACATACCATCAACGAGCAATCCCATGGCCTTCCTCCTGTGCATTTTACCGCATCGTACGCACCAAATCCGGTGGCTGGCAAATACGCATGCATCTGGCTGGACATGTGGTGTCATCGTTACATAGTTTCCTGTAATAGAAGGAGGCTGGCTGTGACAGACAGGCGAGTGGTGTACTCCACGGAAGAGGTGATCGAAAAAAAGCGCCCCGGGCGCGGCACGCCTGCCGGGCCGTCTGGACGCCAGGGCGTGCGTATCTGCTATGAGCGCAAGGGCCGCGGTGGCAAGGTGGTTTGCGTTGTCACAGGCCTGCCGTTGGCCGGTGATGCGCTGCGGTTGCTGGCAAAAAGACTCAAGGCCGCCCTGGGAACGGGTGGCGCGGTCAAGGGCGGCAATATCGAGATTCAGGGCGACCACCGCCCCAAACTGATGACATTGCTCGAAAAGGAGGGCTTCAGGCCAAAATTCTCTGGTGGTTGATTTAGGGCCTGTTCATACTCCGGAGGGCGCAGTCGCCGCTGCCACCGAATGGATGCGGACCAAGGCGCGAGCCGCGCGGTTTGGCAGGGCCAAATAAGCGGTGAGCAACACCGGCATCGTGCCATTCGGGGCGCGGCCCGGAGGGAAGGTGCTGGTCTTTGCGCGTTGCGGCGTTATTCCTCCCGGATGTGCAGTCAGCACATCCCGCTCGGAATGCCTTGCACCGCATCAAATCCGGCGCCTTCGACAAGTGCACCCGAAGTGTGAACAGGCCCTGGCTCAGAACTTTGGCGTTTCCTCCCGCCAGTTGATCCTCAGCAGCTCGATATCGTAGATCAGTACTTCATTCGGGCTGATTTCACCCTTGCCCCGGTTGGTATAGGCCAGGTAATGCGGAATGAACACACGCCATTTCGCACCCTCGCTCATCAGCAACAGGGCCTTCCTCCAGCCCGGTATCATCGTCCTGATGCGACGCACGACGGGGCTTCCCCGTGCATAGGTGTTGTCGAACTCGCTACCGTCGATATGCATGCCCCGGTAGTGGAGCGTCACGGTGTCGGGCAGCATCGGGCTGATGCCACTGCCGTGCTTCAGTATCCGGTATTGCAGGCCGCTGGGCAGTGTAACGACATTCTTCCGTGCCTTGTTCTGTGTCAGAAAAGCCCTGCCCTGTTGCAGGTTCTTCACTGCTACCGGATCGGCAGGCTGGGTGTTGCATGCGGCAAGGAGCCACGCGGTGATGAGCACCCATATCATCTGGCCGGGGCTGCCTCTTCTGCCGGCCGCCTGTTTCTCAGTCACCATCAATTTTCAGCACAATCTTGCCTGTCATGCCACCACATTCAATGTGTTCATGCGCCCGGGCTGCCTCGGCAAGCCCCAGGCACTGTGCCACATGGATATTCAGCCTTCCCTCCTCGAACCAGCGTCCGCAGCGCTCCAGGATGTCGCCATGGTGACGCGCGGCATGCTCGAGGCCGTACACCTGGGGTGAGAGCATCAGCTCCTGGCAGATGGTCATATTTCTTAGCCTTGCTGCCTTCCAGTCGGCATCTGCGGGTGCCTGCAGAATCGTGACAAGTCGCCCGTAAAAGCGGACGGCAGGGATAGTTTTGTTGAACACATCTCCACCAACGGTATCGAAGGCGACATCAACACCCATGCCATTTGTCCAGTCCAGTACAGACTGGGCAAAGTCCTCCTGTCTATAATTGATGGCCCGGTCTGCACCAAGCCCGGTGACAAAAGCAGCCTTTTCATCACTGCTGACTGTCGTCGCTATCTCGGTACCGGTGATACGCGCGAGTTGCACGGCCACATGGCCGACGCCACCCGCACCGGCGTGGATCAGCACACGGTCGCCGGTCGCCAGATGTGCGCGGTCGAAGAGTGACTCCCAGGCTGTAATCAGCACCAGTGGCGCAGCCGCTGCCTCGACGAAGTCCAGGCAGTCCGGTTTGCGGGCGGCAAAGGCCTCCTCCACAATCGCATATGCGGCGTAATTACCGGTACCTTTTTTGCCGAGGCCGCCATAGCAGTAGTAGACCGCATCTCCGGGCTGGAAGCGGGTGACCTCACTGCCCACAGCATCCACGATGCCGGCGCCATCACAGCCGAGGATGGCCGGCATGTCAGCTGGAAAGTAGGTGCCATTACGGCGAAGCTTGGTATCCACCGGATTTACGCCTGCCGCGTGCAGCCGCACCCTGATCTGGCTCGCCGTGATTTCCGGGATGGGCACGTCCGTCAGGCGGAGCACCTCCGGGCCGCCACATTGTTCCATGATGATTGCCTGCATCAGTCCAGCTCCTCCAGGATGAAGGGATAGCCCGGAATTTCTTCCGGTTCCTCGATATCAATCAACTCGGGCGCCAGAAACTGCCGTGCGTAATCCAGGTACACTTTCTGCTGGATGAACACATCGAACAGATCCGGATCAATATGACCACTCAGTTTCATGAAACCGAGAATCCGCAACGTTTCGGATAGTGGCTTGGCCTTCTTGTAGGGGCGGTCTGCTGCCGTAAGCGCCTCGAAGATGTCGGCGATGGCCATGATGCGGGCTGGGACGGACATCTGTTCGCGCGTCAGCCCTTTTGGGTAGCCGCGGCCATCCATGCGCTCGTGATGCCCTCCGGCATATTCCGGGACTCTTTTCAGGTGCTTCGGAAACGGCAGCGCCTCGAGCATCTTAATCGTTACCTCGATGTGATTGTTGATGATCTCGCGCTCTTCCGGCGTCAGCGTGCCCTTGGATACCTGGAGGTTGTAGATTTCATTGTCCGTCAGGAGGTTCTCGCGTTTCCCATCCGGACTGATCCAGGTGCGGGCGCCGATGGCACGCACGCGCTCCTGATCTGCCGTGCTCATGGATTCCGTGCCCACATTACACTGATGGAGAAAGGCGCGGTCGGACTCGATCTGTTCGATATCGCGACGATAGTCCGCCTCGATCGCCGAGCGCTGTTCCGGATTCGCCTCCGTGAGCCGCTCCAGCATGCGGATGCGCGCATCGCGCTTGAGTACCTCGAAGCGCGTATCGATCAGGTGAATACGGTCGAAAATGGTTTCGAGCTTTGTGGCCTTGTCTACCACGTATTCCGGCGTTGTGACCTTGCCACAATCGTGTAGCCAGGAAGCGATTTCAAGTGCATAGCGCTCGTCATCGCTCATGGTGAAGTCTTTCATCGGCCCGTTGTTGCTGCGGCAGACAGCGTCGGCCAGCATCATGGACAGTGCCGGCACGCGGGTACAGTGCCCGCCAGTATATTCGGATTTTTCGTCGATAGCCGTCGCCATGGTGCGGATGAAGGCATGAAACAGCTCATTCAGGCTGTCAATAAGGTACCTGTTGGTCAGGGCCACTGCAGCCTGGGAGGCCAGGGATTCGGCAAGCTGCTGATCTTCCGGAGAGTAGGGGACGGGCTTGCCGGCCTCATTATCTATCTTGTTGATCAGCTGCAACACGCCGATGACTTCATTCTCGTGGTTTTTCATGGGTACGGCAAGAAAGGACTTCGAGCGGTAGCCGGTCTCGCTGTCAAATTTTTTCGGACCGGAAAAGTCGAAGGATGCCTCCTGATAGACGTCAGGGATGTTCACGGTTTCATTGTGCAGGGCAGCGTAGGCGACAACGGTGTGATCATTGGGTGAACCATCAGGCAGGTGTAGCGGAATGGGTGCAAAGTCGACGGTGTTTCCGGTCGTACCGCCTATGCGCAGGTTCAGGGAAGTGGTACGAACCACTTCAAAGTGCAGCATGCCGTCATCATGAATGATGTACAGCGTGCCGCCGTCGGACTGCGTAATGGCCTTGGCGCGGATCAGGATGGACTCAAGCAGGCGCGAAACGTCTTTTTCGGCGGAGAGCGCAATGCCAATGGCGTTCAGTTGCTCAATGCGGGCACATAGGTCGTTGTAGTCACCTGATTGCGGCATAAATGGCGGGCTCCACGTTGAATTTGCCCTTTACTATAGCGTGGGTCGGGGCAGCATATAAGGGCGAACGGTGTGAGGATTTGGCTTCTCCATTTCCGCGTATTGTGGTGGCAGCCCGGTGAGCCGGTACCGTTCAACAGCGGAGGAAAACATGCACAATGACAGTGCCGCCGGCAGGCGTATCGAGCTGTTTGATACGACGTTGCGCGACGGTGGTCAAACCGCCGGCATTAATTTTTCGGCCGGGGACAAGGTGCGCATCGCCCACAGGCTGGCTGACTTCGGTATCGACTGGATCGAGGGAGGATGGCCTGGAGCAAGTCCGAAGGATGATGAGTTTTTCAGCCAGATGCGTGGCAGGCGATGGTCCCACAGCCGACTTGTGGCATTCGGCTCCACGGCCAGGCCCGGTAGCAGGGCGGATGCGGATACCGGATTGCGCAGCATCGTGGACAGTGGTGCTGATGCGGCCTGCATCTTCGGCAAGGCGTGGACGCTGCATGTTACGCGGGCGCTGGGCATTGGGCTTGAGGAAAACCTCGACCTTGTGCGCGATTCCATCGCCTTTCTGAAACAGCACTTCCCCACGGTGTTTTTCGATGCCGAACATTTTTTCGATGGCTTCAATGCCGACAGCGATTATGCCGTTGCTGTGTTGCAGGCAGCCTGCGAGGCCGGTGCCGACGCGCTGGTGCTCTGTGATACGAACGGCGGCAACATCCCGTACCGTATCGCCGAGGTGGTGGGCGCGATGCTGAAGCACTTTGATAGCACAACCATCGGTATTCACACGCACAACGACTGTGAACTGGCCGTTGCCAATGCCCTGGCTGCGGCCCGGGCCGGTGCGAACCACGTGCAGGGAACAATCAACGGCATCGGCGAGCGCTGCGGCAATGCCAATCTCATCTCCATCATTCCGAATCTGCAGCTTAAAATGGGACTGAACTGTGGCATCAGCCGTGAAAAGATGAAGGAGTTGCGCGCGTTATCGGATTTCGTCAACGAAATGGCCAACCGCCTGCCCTGGCGGCACCAGCCCTATGTCGGTCTCAATGCCTTCGCGCATAAGGGTGGGATCCACGTATCCGCCATCCGCAAGGCCTCGATGCTGTACGAGCACATCTCGCCCGAAGTGGTGGGCAATACGCAGCGCATCATGGTGTCGGATCAGGCCGGCCGCAGCAATGTGATTTTCAAGAGCGCTGAACTGGATCTGGGGGAAAGGCTGGACCCGAATGATCCGGCCGTGGCGAAGGTCGTCGCACATGTGAAACAGATGGAAAATCAGGGCTATGCCTTCGAGGGGGCCGAGGCCAGCTTTCATCTGCTGTTTTTGAAGGCACTGAACAGGTTCAGGCATTATTTTGAGCTGGAGGGCTTTCGCGTGATTGATGAAAAGCATGGTCACGAGGGCAGGCCACAAGCTGAGGCCACGGTCATGATCACGGTTGGCGGCAAGCTCTCGCACACGGCAGCACTTGGCAACGGGCCCGTGAATGCCATGGACAATGCACTGCGTGCAGCGCTCATCGGGCACTATCCGAGCCTGGCGGACATGCGGCTGACGGACTACAAGGTACGTGTGCTGACAACGACAGAGGCTACCCGGGCCAATGTGCGTGTGCTTATTGAGTCAACCGATGGCAAGCGCAAGTGGGGGACAGTTGGTGTGTCCACCAACGTGATCGATGCCAGCTACCAGGCACTCGTGGATGCGATCGAGTACAAGTTACTGCTGGACAAGGTGCCTCCACCGGCCGAGCCTGAAGAGCAGCAGGAGTCCGGTACCGCGGATGCAGGGAGGGAAACATGACACTGGAAGCAAAAACATGCGTACCCTGCCAGGGCGGCATCCCGCCGATGGCGGCGAGCGAGGCCGAGTCGCGCCTGGCCGATGTGCCGGGCTGGGAGCTGATTGATCATGCCGGCAAGCTGAGCCGCACATTTTCGTTTGCCAACTTTGCCGATGCCCAGGCCTTTGCCGTTCGCGTAGGGGAAATCGCCGAGGCGCAGAATCATCATCCGGTGATTACCTACAGCTGGGGTTACTGTACAGTCGTGTTTTACACCCACAAGATCGGTGGTCTGCATGAGAATGATTTCATCATGGCAGCGAGGGTCAATGCGCTAAGCTGATTTCTGGCGCTGGCGTTTGGGCTTCGGGGGCTTGATATCCGTGTAAAATACACTGACATTGCCACCATTCTTCTTGGCCTGATACATCGCCGTATCTGCCTTTCTCAGCAGGGTGTCGGCATCATTGCCGTCGGCCGGATACAGGCTGATACCGATGCTGCCGCCAATCTCAAAGTCTTTCTCTTCCATGTGAATGGGTACACACAGTGCCGCAAGTATCTTTCGAACGATGCGGGATGTGTTTCTTTTTCCATGCACGTCCATCAGGATGATCGTGAATTCATCACCGCCCAGACGCGCTACGGTGTCGATACCGCGCACACAGGACAACAGTCGGTGCGCCACTTCAGACAGCGCCCGGTCTCCCGCCTCATGACCAAGCGTATCGTTGACTGTCTTGAAATTATCCAGGTCGATGAACAGCAAGGCGAACGATTGTCGCCAGCGCTGTGCCTGCCTGATGGCCTGTTGCAGGCGATCCATAAACAGTGCCCGATTGGGCAGGCCGGTGAGCACATCGAAGTGCGCCATCTGATCCAGCTTTTCCATGGTCCGGTATCGCTCGATGGTGATGCCAGCCAGACGTGCGGTTGTCTGAATCAGTTCGATTTCACAGGCGTCAGGACGGCGTGGCTCTGCGTAATAAAGGGCGAATGTGCCCAGCACCGCACCTCGACTGTCATGGATCGGCACGGACCAGCATGCCCTGAGCCCATGTGCCAGCGCGAGATCCTTGTAGTCCGCCCATAACGGATCGCTGGCGATGTCTTCCACGATGACCATCTCATCCCTGAAGGCGGCTGTGCCGCATGAGCCTGCCTTTGGTCCGATGGCACCACCGTGGATGGCGTCGCTGTAGGCCTGCGGCAGGCTTGGGGCGGAGGCACACAGCAGGTGCCTGCCTGTGTTGTCCAGCAGCAGCACGGAGCTTTTTGCCTCCGGACATTCATGCTCGACCATGCGGTTGATCTGATTCAGCACGGTTTCCAGTGGTTGCCCGGTTGCAAGGGTTTCCAGCATGGCCCTGTGGCCGTGCAGCCTGTCTTCCGTCTTTCTGCGGGTTGCAACCTCTCGTCTCAGGGAGGCAATCAGGTCTATGTTTTCAAAGCGCAACCGGAATGATTCAGCCAGCGCCCTGTTCGAGTATCTGCCAAGCAGCAGCAGCGCAAAGGCAAAGAACAGGAACAGGGCAGCCGTGAAGGAATGCAGGCGTGAGGGGTGGGTGAGCAGCCAGATGCTGACGGGAAGAGCGGCAGGGATACAGAAGGCGGCATAGGCCGTGAGCACGGCCGACAGCGATTGCGATGCCCCGGCCATCATGCCGCTGAGGATGAAGATGACTAGCATCTGCTGCTCAATAGCGCCTGCGGGCATCAGCAGCACGCCGGCCGCACCCCAAACCGTGCCGCTTGCAGCCGAGCCAACCAGGAAATAGTGGCGCCAGCGCCATATGTCCCTGCTCTCGGGCTGTACACTGTTGAATACCATGTACAGGGCCAGGCGCGCTGCACTGACGATGAGCATGGCAACGGCCCAGCCGGCAATGATGACAGCCGGAATGTGGTTCCATACGGCCACAATCAGGACTATGCCTACGATCAGGTTGACCAGCAGGCCGATGGGCAACTGGCTATAGAGCAGCGCAACCTGGGTATCGACAATCCGCCGCTGCATGGATACATCTGTGCGTCTGTCGGCTTGCACCAAACGCACCTCCCTAACCTCGGACAGAATAAACAGTCAGGCTGTCACATGGTTTTTCCGGATAATGCAGCAATCCCTATGAGGATTCCATAGCATAAAGAATAACATCTTGTCAGCCAGATCTGTCTCCCAGCAGCGATGCCATGGAAGCACGGTCGGGGGAATGTACCACGCCTTTATCGGTAATCAGGGCCGAGATCAGTTCCGCAGGGGTGATATCGAAGGCCGGGTTGCGCACCTGCACGCCATCCGGCGCCCAGCGCGTATCGCCATAGCCTGTCACCTCGCTTTCCGCACGCTCCTCGATGGGGATATCCGCACCTGTCGCTATCGCCGTATCAATGGTGGAAACAGGAGCGGCCACATAGAACGGAATATCATGGCGCCTGGCCAGGACGGCTACCATATAGGTGCCGATCTTGTTGGCGACATCACCATTGGCGGCCACCCGGTCGGCACCGACGATGACGGCATCAACATCACCGCATTGCATCAGGTGGCCGGCCATGTTGTCACAGACCAGCGTGACCGGAATGCCTTCCTGCACCATTTCCCAGGCGGTCAGCCGAGCACCCTGGAGAAAAGGCCTGGTTTCATCGGCGATGACGGCAATGCGCTTGCCTGCGGCAACAGCGGAGCGGATCACGCCGAGTGCCGTGCCATGTCCGGCCGTGGCCAGTGCCCCTGCATTACAGTGTGTCAGCACCGTGTTGCCATCGTGCAGCAATTCGGCACCGTGGCTTCCCATTGCCCGGCACGCCTGAATATCGGCATTACGAATCTCATGCGCTTTTTGCAATAGCTTGTCGGCGATGGTCCGGGGCCGTGCCGTTGCTATCTCCTGCCAGCATGTGCGCATCTGCTGCAGGGCCCAGAACAGGTTAACAGCTGTGGGCCTGCTTGCAGCCAGTATGTCGAATCCCGTCTCAAGCCCGGCACGGAACGCCTTGCCTGCCGCACCGGCAAGCCGCCTGGCCTCAAGCGCCACGCCGTAGGCGGCCGCACAGCCGATGGCCGGGGCACCGCGCACAACCATGTCGCGGATGGCCGTAGCGACGGAGGTTGCCGAGTCGCAGGCCACATAGCGGAATGCACCGGGCAGGATGCGCTGGTCGATCATCTCGAGCTGACCCGCACGCCAGCGTAGTGTTTCGACCTTCATATGCGGTGGTTACTCACCTTCAAACTCGCAGAGGGAAAAGACCTTGTAGCCCTTGTCGCGCAGGCGTGCGGCACCACCAATATCCGGCAGGTCAATCACGAAGCAGCATTCCACCACCTTACCGCCAATTTTTTCGATGAGTGCGGCGGCGGCCTCGGCCGTACCGCCGGTAGCGATCAGGTCATCCACGAGCAGGATTTTCTCACCCTTGTCGATGGCATCGGCATGGATTTCAATGCGATCACTGCCGTATTCGAGGTCGTAGTCATGGCCGACGGTTTTGGCGGGCAGCTTGCCCTTCTTGCGGATCGGGATGAAACCGACACCGAGCAGGTAGGCCAGGGCTGCGCCGATGATGAAGCCGCGCGCCTCGATGCCTGCCACCTTGTCGATACGCTCGCCGGTGTAGCGGTTGACAAGCTCATTGATCATGACGCGATAGCCTACCGGGTCCTTCAGCAGGCTCGTGATGTCACGAAACATGATGCCCTGGCGGGGATAATGCGGGATCGTGCGTATTCTGGACTTGATCGGCATTTCAGCTCCTAAATAACCCGTTCGTTGCCACCGTCGATCGGTAGCTGTGCACCCGTGGTTTTTGCAAACAGCGGCCCGGCCATGGCACAGGCAAGCTCGGCCACGTCACGCGATGTCACCTCGACCTTAAGCAGGTTGCTGGTCTTGTATTCCTGCACGCTCAGGCCGTAGTGACGGGCGCGTTTCTCCAGCACCTCGTCCGTCCAGATGGCCGTATCGAAGACAGCATTTGGATGCAGCATGTTCACGCGAATGCCCTTGTCCGCAAGCTCCAGCGCCGCCACCCGGCCGAGCTGGGTGAGTCCCGCCTTGGCCACCGAGTAGGCTGCCGCTCCCGGTCCCGGGGCCGGCACATTCTTGGAGGCGATGATAACGATGGCCGGATCGATGCCCAGCCGGAGATACGGGATGGTGTATTGCAGCAGGCGTTCGTGGCTCGTGAGGTTCACGCTCAGGCTGGCTGCCCAGGTTTCCGGGGCCATGTCTGCAATGGCCGCGCTGGCAGGAAAGATGCCGGCATTGCTGATCACGATATCGAGACTGCCGAAGCGATGCACGGCGGCATCCACGGCGGCCTTCAGGGCGGCATCATCAGTGACATCGCAAACGATGCCGGCAAGGTCGGGCTTGTCGAACAGCGCCGTAATCTCCGGGCTGATATCACAGGCGAGCACGGCAGCCCCGTACTCATGCAGGGCCTCGGCGCAGGCCTTGCCGATACCGCTCGCCGCGCCGGTAACCAGCGCCACCTTACCCTGAAACATGGGAGCATGGCCGCCCTTCTTCAGCTTCGCCTGCTCCAGTTCCCAGTATTCGACGTCAAACAGGTCCTTCTCGGACACGGGCCGCCAGCCACCCATCGCCTCCGCCTGCATGATGGCGGGCAGCGTGTGCGCCCGTATGTCGGCGATGATATCTGTTTCCCGTACGCATCGGCCGAAGCTGACACAGCCGTGACCGGGCCATACAGCCCAGCGTGGGGCGGCATCCAGACACGTCTGGCTGCCATTGCTATGCCGGGAGAAATACGCCCGATAGTGCTCCGCATAATCGTCCACCGCGCTGTCGATATCCGTATCAATCACCAGTGGTGTGGGTTTGGTGCGAATCACGTGGTCCGGCGTCAGCGTACCGCGCCCGGCGAGATCACGGAGGTGCCTGAGCCCCGAGAAGGCCACGGCAGCATCCGATGTGTCTATTCGCGCCAGCATGGGTGCCCCGCGTTGCCGGGAAACGGCACGGCGCAGGCGGGCAAGCGCCAGGAGGTCTGCCACTGCCGGCTGCCGTTGCCAGGTGAAGGTAGCGTGCTCCGCGAGATAATCCTCGGCAGCGGATACCAGACGGATCATGCGCTCGTAGCTTTCACGTACATCGTCGGCAAAGGCGAACAGGCCGTGGTTCAGCAGCACCATGCCTTCGATCTGTTGCCAGTCGATATTCCGCGTCAGCTCATGAACGGTTCGGGCCAGAATGAAGCCGGGCATAACGTAGGGGATAATGAGTACGCGGTCACCATAGAGATCACGAATACGGGCCTCGCCGTCGGGCGTGTTCGTAATCGTGACGACAGCATCGGCATGCGTGTGATCCACGAAACGGAACGGAATGATGGCGTGCAGGATGGCCTCGACCGATGGTGTCGGAGCGGAAGGGTCGAGCATGGCTGCCCGCTGGGCCTGTACCATGTCCGTATCGCTCAGGGTCTCGAGTTCAGCCATGCGGCGCAGCACGTCGAGCCGAACCGGCGCAAAGCCCTCCGCCTCGATAGTTGCCAGATCCCAGCCACTGCCTTTGACATACAGGGTTTCAATGGCATCACCGAACAGGTCGGTGACTGTGGCCTTGACCGAGGTGTTGCCGCCACCGTGCAGCACAAGCGATGTCTCCCGGCCGAGCAGCCGTGATGTGTAGACCCTGAGTTGCAGCAGATCATCGCCACAGTTGCGGGCATCGCAATCGTTCCACAGGCTTTCCAAATTCAGGCCCTCACTTTCGTATGGTGGTGTACTTCAGCCGGCAAGCTGGCGCAGCACATAATGCAGGATGCCGCCATGGCGGTAGTACACCCATTCTTTCGGTGTATCGATACGCACCCGGGCCCTGAATGCCTTGCCGTCAGCCCTTACCGTCACTTCACGCACGCCATCCCGGATGCCTTCGATGTAAAAGGTCTCATGACCGGTCAGGCCGAGTGCATCCACGCTGTCCCCGTTGGTAAATTGCAACGGCAGGATGCCCATGCCAACAAGATTGGAACGGTGGATGCGCTCATAGGATTCAGCGATAACCGCGCGCACACCAAGCAGCGCCGGTCCCTTCGCGGCCCAGTCACGGCTGGAGCCGGAACCATACTCCCGACCGGCCAGAATGATGGCCGGCACATCTTCCTGCTGGTAGCGCATGGCGGCATCGTAAATGCTCATCTGCTTGCCATCCGGCAGGTGCAGGGTGACACCGCCTTCGGTGTTGGGGGCAAGGCGGTTGCGCAGGCGGATGTTGGCAAACGTACCGCGCATCATGACCTCGTGGTTGCCCCGCCGTGAGCCGTAGGAGTTGAAGCCCTTTGGCTCTACACCGCGTGCCATGAGGTGTTTGCCGGCCGGAGAGTCCGGCTTGATGACGCCGGCCGGAGAGATATGGTCGGTAGTCACCGAGTCACCGAGCATGGCCAGCACGCGGGCGCCCTCGATGTCGCCGATGTCTCCGGCCTCTCTCTCCATGCCGGTAAAATAAGGCGGGTGCTGGATATAGGTTGAATCGTCCTGCCAGGTAAAGTGCTCTCCGGTTGGCGCCTGCACGGATTGCCAGTTCTCGTCACCGGCGAATACATCGGCATAGGCGCGCGTGAACTGGTCGCGGCGCAGGCAGGCCACGGCGGCGGCAATTTCTGCCTGCGTGGGCCAGATATCCTTCAGGTATACGTCCTGTCCGTCCGCATCCGTGCCAATGGGATCATGGTACATGTCGATGTTCATCGTACCGGCGATGGCATAGGCGACGACAAGCGGCGGGCTGGCAAGGTAGTTCATGCGCACCTCGGGATGGACGCGCCCCTCGAAGTTGCGATTGCCGGACAGCACCGAACAGACAGACAGGCCTCCTTCCGCAATGGCAGCCGATACCTCGGCAGGCAGCGGTCCGGAATTGCCGATGCATGTGGTGCAGCCGTAGCCGACAACATGGAAGCCGAGCTGCTTCAGCGGCGTCATCAGGCCGGCATCTTCGAGATACTGTGAAACAACCATGGAGCCCGGCCCGAGCGAGGTCTTCACCCATGGTGCTGCGGTCAGCCCGCGCGCCGCGGCCTTCTTGGCGACAAGCCCTGCGCCGAGCATGACCGACGGGTTCGATGTGTTTGTGCACGAGGTGATGGCGGCGATAACAACGGCACCGTCATCGATGGTTACCTCCGCGCCCCCGATCGTTGTGGTGACGGGCTGCGGATCGAGCCCGGCCTCATGCCGGATGGCTGCCACATCCTTCAGGAAATGCTGCCGGGAGTCTGTCAGGGGAATGCGGTCCTGTGGCCGCTTCGGGCCGGCAAGCGACGGCACGACGCCAGCCATGTCCAGCTGCAGCGTTTCGCTGTACACGGCCCGGCAATGATCATCCCTGAACATGCCCTGGGCCCTGGCATAGGCCTCGACGAGCGCAACCTGTGCATCGCTGCGGCCGGAAAGACGCAGGTAGGCCAGGGTTTCATCATCGACCGGAAAGATGCCGCAGGTGGCGCCATATTCGGGCGCCATGTTCGCAATCGTGGCACGGTCGGCCAGTGGCAGGTGATCCAGTCCCGGGCCGTAGAACTCCACAAACTTGCCGACAACGCCATGTGCCCGGAGCATTTCAACGAGCGTGAGCACGAGATCGGTTGCCGTGGCACCCTCCGGCAGCCTGCCCGTAAGCTCAACGCCGACAACCTGCGGCACCAGCATCGAGATCGGCTGGCCAAGCATCGCTGCTTCCGCCTCGATGCCGCCAACGCCCCAGCCAAGCACACCGAGGCCATTGATCATGGTCGTGTGCGAGTCGGTGCCAACCAGCGTGTCCGGATAGGCGACGTTGTCCTCATCGACGAACACGCCGCGCGCAAGGTGTTCGAGGTTTACCTGATGTACGATGCCGGTATCGGGCGGCACCACCCGGAAGTTGTCAAAGGCCTGCTGGCCCCATTTGAGGAACGTGTATCTTTCACGGTTGCGGATGAATTCAATTTCCGCATTTTTCGCCAGCGCCTGATCCGAGCCGAACGTGTCCACCTGCACGGAATGATCGATGACAAGTTCGGCCGGTACGAGCGGGTTGATTTTTCCGGCATCGCCGCCGAGTGCGAGCATGGCGTCACGCATGGCGGCAAGGTCGACAATGGCAGGCACGCCCGTGAAGTCTTGCAGGAGCACGCGTGCGGGCATGTAGGCGATTTCATGCGCCGGTTCGGCCTGCGCATCCCAGTTTGCGAGCCGCTCAATGTCGGCTGCCGTCACCACTTCACCGTCTTCGCGCCTGAGCAGGTTCTCAAGCAGAATCTTCAGCGCATAGGGCAGCCGGGAAATGTCTCCGGGTGCGGCCTCCAGGCGATAGTAGGCATACTCCCGATCATGCACCCTGAGGGTGCCCCTGGCGTGAAAGCTGTCCGGCATGGTTGCTCCTCCTGAGCTATAAACGGTATAGCGGCACTGTTAACTGGCAGCGCGGCAAGGCTGGGCTTTTTTTCATGTCGCGCAAGTGGTGGAGGATGCGGATGCGGCCCGATCACCGGCGAATGCTGGAGCTTGTTGAGAAGGAGGTGCGCCACACGGCGTACTGCACGGGGATTGCGCACCTGAGCGATGCCGTCATGGCGGCCATGCGCGAGGTGCCGCGGCATGCCTTTGTACCGCCGGACATGGCGCACCTTGCCTATGTCAACGAGCCGTTACCGATCGGCCACGGGCAGACGATTTCCCAGCCGTATATCGTGGCCCTGATGACCGAGCTGCTGGCGCTGAAGAAAACGGATACGGTGCTGGAGGTTGGCACCGGTTGCGGTTATCAGGCTGCCGTACTCTCGCGGCTGGCGGCACGGGTGTATACACTGGAGGTGGTGGAGGCACTGGCGGTGGAGGCGGCTGCACGACTGGCCAGGCTCGGGTATGACAATGTGGAGGTGTGCGTGTGCGATGGCTATGCGGGTCTGCCGCAGCATACGCCGTATGACGCCATTATGGTGACGGCTGCACCGGAGGCCATACCGCCCGCACTCGTGCATCAGCTGAAACCCGGCGGCCGCATGGCGATTCCTGTCGGTGAATACCGCTATTCACAGTCTCTGCTGCTGATCGAGAAGGACGCAGCCGGTGGCGTGCACGAAAGAAATGTGTTGCCCGTGGCCTTTGTGCCGATGGTGTCCCGGCCTGCCTAACCCTTTGCTTTCGGTGTGCTGCTTTCCGCTTTTGCGGCAAGGTCAAGAAACGGGTGAATCAGGTCCATCGGTAACGGAAAGACGATGGTTGAGTTCTTTTCCCGGCAATTTCGGTGAGCGTCTGCATGTAGCGCAGCTGCAATGCCTGCGGTTGCCTGGACAGTGTCTGTGCCGCCTCCAGCAGCTTCTGTGACGCCTGCAGCTCACCCTCGGCATGGATGACCTTGGCGTGGCGTTCACGTTCGGCCTTGGCCTGTCTGGCAATGGCCTGGATCATCGACTTATCCAGGTCCACATGCTTGATTTCGACATTGGACACCTTGATGCCCCAGGCATCGGTCTGTTCATCGAGATCAGCCTGGATGTCTGCATTCAGCTTGTCCCGCTCCGCCAGCATCTCGTCCAGTTCATGTTTGCCGAGCACGCTTCTGAGCGTTGTCTGTGCCAGCTGGCTGGTGGCGGCAAAGAAATCTTCCACGTTGATAATGGCCTTCTGCGGGTCGATCACGCGGAAATAGATGACTGCATTGACCTTGACCGACACATTGTCACGTGAAATCACATCCTGTGTCGGTACGTCGAACACGATGGTTCGCAGGTCCACCCGTACCCATTGCTGGATGATGGGAACGATGATGATCAGTCCGGGGCCTTTCACCTTCCAGAAGCGCCCCAGCATGAAAACAACCCCGCGCTCGTATTCGCGCAGGATTTTCAGCATCGAGGCAAAAAATGCGATGATGATAACAAGGACAAACAGAGCAACCACGATCATGACTCCTTTCTGCCTTCGGGCTCTACATTCAAGGTTAGACTATCCAGGCCGGTAACACGCACCTTTTCACCGCTTCTGACTGGTGTGGCAGATACCGCCCGCCATGTTTCGCCACGGATACGGATGCGTCCTTCATGCCGAAATCCGCGGATATGCCGGAAGCTGCGTAACGCCCGGCCTGTTGCGCCGACCATTTCTTCCCTACCGCTGACCACCGGCCGTTTCCAGGCACGGGTGGCCAGGTTCACGATGAAGAGGAAGAATGCACCGGAGGCAAGGGCAAGGGAGAGGATGAGCGGCAGGGTGATGCTAAAACCCGGCACGCCGGTATCCAGCAGCATGATGGAGCCGATGACAAAGGCCACGAGACCGCCCAGGCCTAGCGCACCAAAGCTTGGCGCGAAGGCCTCGGCAATCATCAGCGCGATGCCGAGCAGGATCAGGGCCAGGCCGGTGAAGCTGATGGGCAGTGCCTGAAATGTGAACAGGGCAAGCAACAGACAGATAGCACCGACGACACCTGGCAGTACAACCCCGGGGTGGGCAAATTCGAAGAACAGCCCCCCAGACACCCAGCAGCATCAGGATGTAGGCGATGTTCGGGTCGGTAATCATGGCCAGCAAGCGGCTGCGCCAGTCCGGTGCAATTGTTCTGATGCGGGCATTTGATGTTTTCAGCCTCACCTCGGCCAGATGCATTTTGACCGTTCTGCCATCGAGTTTTTTCAGGAGCGCGGGGATATCCATCGCCATGATATCAATCACGCCCATGCGCAGGGCATCCTCCGCCGGCAGGCTGGCCGCCTCCCTGACAGCACGTGCCGCCCAGTCCGCATTACGTCCTCGCATCGCCGCCAGGCTGCGGATATAGGCCACGGCATCATTGAGCGCTTTTTTCTCTATGGCGTCTATGGCGTTTGCTTGCAGCTTCGCTTTCCCGCTTTTCCCGGGTCCCTCCGGTGAACGAGAGGGGGACGGGATGCCACCGATACGTACCGGGGTGGCGGCTCCCACATTCGTACCCGGCGCCATGGCGGCGATATGTGCAGCATAGAGGATGTAGGTACCGGCACTGGCCGCGCGGGCACCGCTGGGGGCGATAAACACAGTAACCGGCACAGACGAGGCGAGAATATCACGGATGATGTTACGTATGGCGGCATCCAGTCCACCAGGGGTATCCATGCGCAGAATGATGATATCGGCCCCTTTATCCTGTGCCTGTTGCATGCCTCGGTGGATATAATCGCTAACTGCCGGGCCGATGGTACCTTTGATGTCAAGCAGGGAGGCATTCGCTGCCATGGCCTGGTGGGCACCGAACATGCCATACAGACAACAGACAAGCATAATGCTGATTCTCAGCATGACGCCCCCGCAGATGGAAGGCCGAGCGGCCTGTATCCATTGTAGCACAGGGCACAGTATGTGATCTGTGTAACTGCCCTTATCAAGGTAATATGGGGAATGTAGCGTTTCTGCGCCGAAGGAGGCGATGATGCGGCGAACAGCGCGACGCACGTGGGGGGAGCGGGTG
>CAZROR010000010.1:0-31556 GCA_964601765.1 uncultured Zetaproteobacteria bacterium | reverse complement strand
ACCTTGCCCCACGCATAGTATGCGCGCTATAAAGTATTTCCATGGACCCGCAGGAGGGGAGTGTTGAACTAATCAAGCGCCATTTCTGGATTCTGGTGCTTATCGCTGGCATGGCTACAAGTACTGCCGCCTACGGTTGGCTCCGTGATCTGGATATGGAATCCGCACAAATCGAAATGAACCACCGGAGCCAGGCCAAGCTTGATGCCATCCGTGCCATATTTCGGCAGCATTTTGATACAACGATGGCCATCAACGCCTTTGTCAAAGGTGAACTGAGCACACATGAGCACCTGGAAGTGGATGAAACGACGGGTTTTGGTCGCGTCATGCTGGACACTCACCCACAGGAACTTATCACCATTGCCATTATTCCATCCAGAGAAATAGACCAGGCACAGATTATCGGGCAATCCGGCCATCTTGATCCAATGCTGGACTGGCAACAGTTACGCAAATTGTCTCCAGGGCAGCCAAAAATTCAGCTTGTCCAGAATAACGGGGGACGCTGGCTCACACGACTGTGTTTCCCTGTCCGGTGGCAAAATATCACGCTCTACACCATCACGGACTGGGATACTGTCAACATGATCGACATTGCCATCGACGGCACACCCAGGTCCGGCCTGGATATCGAAGTAGGCATAATCAGAAATGGCCACTTTACTCGTATCTACCAGCACCGCTCACGACTTAGAAAAACGGAGATAGATGAGAGCAATAATAAAGTAACGTGGCGCGGCACATTTCGTATGAATGGCATTGATTTCGAAGTGCGCACCCGCGCCGTGCCCGCTGTATTGAAGAGCCTGGCAACAACAGACCCTGCCTGGACTTTGTTATTGGGGCTAATACTTTCCGCCTTGCTGGCCTACTTCGCTTACAACCGAGGCCGCTATGGTGAACGACTGCGGCTGAATGTAGCCCAGCGCACACAGGAGGCCGAAGACGAGCAACGAAAGCTGGCGAGCATTATCGACCACGCCAATGAAACTGTTCTGCTCATCGATGATAACGGAGATATTCTGCGCGCTAATCCAGCCGCCTCAGCAATGTTTGGCTACGCACCGGAGGAATGGCGGGGAATGAGCATGCGCATGCTTTTGCCAGACAGCACCTCCCGACAATCCACGGATTGGATTGCCAAGGGAAAGGGACGACTCGATACTATGGGGCAGATACGAGAAATCAGGGGACAAAAAAAAGATGGCTCGGTGTTCCCCTGTGAAATTACTGTTAACACCTTTGAGAGCAGAGGTGTGCGCCATTTTTCTGCCATTCTGCGTGACCTAACCGAGCGCCGGCGACAGGAATGGGCACGCGAGACACTGCTTCGACTTCGTACTATCAGTCAGGAAAAGGCAATACTGAACAAGCGTCTACAACGAATGCTGGACTGTATGTTCGGAGACCCCTGGACTTTTCTCTGCAAGGCAGGTGCCATTTTTACCGTGGAAGGTAAAGCCTTGCGCTTAGCTGCAAGTCATGGCTGGGGGAAGAAGGATAAAAGGCTCTGCGCCACAGTGCCTTTTGGGGAATGCCTGTGCGGCAAAGCAATTGCAAATGGTGAGGCACTGGTATACCAACACCAACCGGCAGAGCACCGCCTGGCGAAAAAAGGCGGGGCAGATGCAGGTTATCTTTGTGCACCTATCATGTATGGGGGAGAACGGCTGGGACTCGTCAACCTGAAGCTCAAGTCAGGCGGTACCATGCCTGAGACCTTTCGTGATTTTTTCCGCCAAGCGGAGGAAATCGTAGCCGAGATGCTTGTGCGCGAACGGGCAAAGAAAGCACTTGAGCAAAGTGAGAAAAACCATCGATCTCTGGTTGAGTCTTCCCCCTTCGGCATCATCATCCATGAGGGTGGTATCGTCCGTTACGTAAACCCGGCGATGGCAGCCATGCTAGGAGTGGAAAATGCAGCCTCACTGCTGGGCGAAAATATCATCGACTATGTTGCTGAAAAAGACCGTTCCGAAGTCAAAGAACGTATCTCCCGATTGCAGCAAGGGGAAAAGGTAGAGCCAGCCGAAGAAGAACTTATCCGCACAGATGGCAGCCGGTTCTGGGCAGAAGTTCAGGGCACAATTGTCAACTATGCCGGTAAACCTGCGGTACAGGTGCTGGTTCAGGATATCAGCGCCCGAAAAAAGGCCGAAGAAAGGCTTTCCTGGCTCTCTTACTACGATGAATTAACCCGGCTGCCCAATCGAAGGCTATTCGCCGACCGCGCCAAACAAACCTTTGCCATTGCCAGGCGCGAAAAAACCAGTGTGGCCCTGTTGTACTTGGACATCGACCGCTTCAAGTTCATCAACGACACCTTGGGTCACACCTGTGGTGACCAAGTACTGAAACAGGTTGCTGCACGCCTCCTGCAAACGCTTCGCGCATCGGATACGGCAGCACGTATGGGCGGAGACGAGTTTGCTGTACTGCTTCCCGAAATCGACGTAAACAAGGCCATGCGTGTGGCAAACAAGATCCGCACGGTACTGCAACAACCTTACAAACTGGGCGAACAGGAGCTCGTGCTGGATGCCAGTATTGGCATTGCCATTTTCCCTCAGGATGGAGACAAGCAAGACACTGTCCTCAAGCATGCCGATACGGCGATGTACCATGCCAAAAAGAATCAGGCCCATATTCACTACTTCTCCACAGGGATGGAAGAACGGGCAGTACGCCTGTTAAAATTGGAACAGGAGCTGGCAAAAGCTGCCGATGAAAAACAGCTTGCCCTCTACTATCAGAGCCAGCATGCTCTTCATGCAGATAACCTGTTTCCGTTACACTACCAGGTCAAACACAGCCTGGATGATGACGCCATTATCGGTGTGGAAAGCCTGATCCGGTGGAACCACCCAGAACTAGGCATGGTTTCACCGGCCGAATTCATCCCGCTGGCTGAGGAAACCGGCCTCATTCGTCCCATCACCCACTGGGTGCTGACGGAAGCAGCCCGTCAGGCCACATCCTGGGAAAAAGAGAGGATTCGCCCTGGGCGCATCGGTGTAAACCTTTCCGCAGTACAGCTCATGCAAAAAGGGCTAGCCAGAGAAATTATTGACCGTATCCACATGGCTGGAGCCAAACCGGAATGGATCGAGGTTGAAATCACCGAAACTGCTGTTATGCGTGAGCCCGAAATAGGCATCCATATCATGCGTGAGCTTGTGGAGGAAGGTATCACCATTGCCATTGATGATTTCGGAACCGGTTACTCTTCGCTTGCCTATCTAAAGCGCTTACCTGCCGAGTGGCTAAAAATTGATATTGCTTTTATTCGTGATCTTCCAGATGACAGGGAAGATGCCGCCATTGTTTGTTCCATCATTGCCATGGCACACGCACTGGGAATGAGAACTATTGCTGAAGGCGTGGAAACCAAGGCACAGCTCGAATTTCTACGCCAGGAAGGCTGTGATGCAGCACAAGGCTACCTGCTCAGCAAACCCCTACCTGCCGACAAGGCTACAGCACACATCATGCGTAACCTGCGGGAAAAAAACCTGGGCAACAAATAGGACGACGCCAGCTTCACCCGATCATCTCACTCTAGATACGTGGAAACATGACTCAGTTTGCTGTATTTTCGCCCACTCGGGGAAGCGGGCTGGGGGAAGCAACCAAATATGAATGCACGGCAGTCACATGGTCATCCCATATTGATTCTCGGTGCCGGCCGGGGCGGCACCGCCATGATCGAAATGTTCATGGAAGAGGAAGTGGCCCGGGTTGTCGGTGTCAGCGATGCCAATCCCGAAGCCCCCGGCCTTGCGCTTGCAGAAAGCCACGGCATCCGCACCTTTTCCGATGCCGAGGAAGCGCTGCGTGCCTGCATCCCATGTCTTGCCATCAACCTGACACATGATGAAGCCGTATCCACTCTGGCGGCACGTATTGCCGGTCCTGAATGCGTCATGGGTGGACAGGAAGCCAAGCTCATGTGGCTCATGGTTACCAAGCTCAAGCGCGCGCGGGATGCCTTGCAAAAAAGTCAGCACGAGCTTCAGGCTATTATTCAAACCGCCATCGACGGAATTATCATCATCAACGATCAGGGAACTATCATCTCGTTCAATCCGGCAGCCGAACACATGTTCGGCTATATGAAGGAAGAGGTTGTTGGAAAGAACATCAAACTTCTTATGCCGGAATCCGAACGGGCCAATCACGACAGTGATCTCCAGAAATATATTGAAACAGGAATTGGACGGATTATCGGTATAGGCAGCCGGGAAGTCACCGCGCTGAAAAAGAACGGACACACATTTCCCATGGAAATCTCCGCCAATGAAATGATGCTGCCGGATGGCAGATATTTCGTCGGTATCGTCCGTGATATCAGCGACCGTAAAAAAGCAGAAGAAAAAATCAGGCGCATGGCGCATTTCGACCAGCTGACCGGCCTGGCAAACCGTAACCTGCTCTACGACCGCCTCGGCCAGGCCCTGGCACAATCCAGACGCCATAAACAACCACTAGCCCTGCTGTTCCTGGACCTGGATGGCTTCAAGCCAGTCAATGACCGCTATGGCCACGATATCGGCGACATGCTGCTGAAAGAAATCGCGGCACGCTTGCGGGGGTGTGTGCGGGAAGTGGACACGGTGGCGCGTGTCGGCGGCGATGAGTTTGTTATCGTCCTGAATGAAATCGGCAACCGTGAAAACGCCGCCAAGGCAGCGGAAAAAATCCTGTCGGCTATAGCACAGCCCTACATACTTGCAGGCAAGACATGCCAAGTCAGCGGCAGTATTGGCATCACCATGGCTCCAGAAGATGGAACAGATATCGACACACTGCTGAAAAAGGCTGACGATGCGATGTATATGGCCAAACAGTCCGGAAAAAACTATTACAGGCTCTATGACGATAGCGGAGAAAAGTGCTGATGGCCAGGCTGCTGCATACCCTTTCCCACCTCATTCACGCACGGCTGGAACGACACCACAATCTGCCGTTTCTGAAGGCCATGATGGCGGCTTGTGCTGTCGTAGCCATTGCAGACGGCTCTATCGCATTCTCGCAACGCATCCGTATTGACCAAATACTCGAAACGCTGGAGGGTCTCAAGGTCTTCGATCCGCACGAAGGCGTGGAACTTTTCAATCATTATGCCGAAGCCATTCTCGCCGACCCGAAATCCGGTCATGCCGAGGCCATCAAGGCCATCAGGCCCATGACCAAAGATCCGGATATCGCCCGGCTTCTCGTGCGTGCATGCCGCGCGGTCAGTGAGGCCAACGGGGAAATCTCACTGGTTGAGAAAATTGAGCTCATCACACTTTGCAGTCTTCTGAATGTTGAGCCCGCTGACTGTGGTTTGGACCCGGATTACCGCGAAGCTATTGAAGCCTATGCAGATACCGTTAACCCTGCGTAAACAGAACCAGCGCTTATGCAGCCACTTCGTGATGCGGAAGGACCCACCCATGGGCATCCGATCTCCCTATCGTAGTCAACCTATCCCGCTTTATCTGCACTCCTCGTGACGTTGTGGACAAGAGACGCATGCCGCATCTGGCCCTGATTGACGGGCCCAATTACGTCTTCCGGGCCTTTCATGCCATCCGCCAGCTGGCCAACAGCAAGGGCCTACCAACCAATGCCGTGTTTGGTTACGTCCAGATGCTCAGAAACGTATTGAAGGAGCTGAGACCCACGCATGTGGCCGTTGCCTTCGACCCAAAGGGGGGCACCTTCCGCAATGAGGCATATGCCGAATACAAGGCACATCGTCCGCCGATGCCCGAAGAGCTGGCCGTGCAGTGGCCGTATGTCTGGGAAGTGACACAAGCCTTCAACCTGCCCCTTCTGTGCGTTGACAACTTCGAGGCCGACGATGTAATCGCTACCCTGGTGCGGCAGGCCGAAAGACAGGGATGGGACGTAACCATCGTATCATCCGACAAAGACCTGATGCAGCTTGTCAGCGAGCGCGTTCACATGCTTGATACACTGAAAGCCAAGCGCTTCGACAGTGATGCTGTCGCTGAAAAATGGGGAGTAAAGCCAGCCAGGCTGCTTGACCTGCTGGCGTTGGCCGGGGACAGCTCTGACAACATCCCCGGCGTACCCGGCATTGGCCCGAAAACGGCGGCCGGGCTTCTTGCCACCTATGGCGATCTTGAATCGGTGCTCGCCCACGCTTCCGAGATCCGGCAGCCAAAACGGCGGGAGGCCCTGCTCGCTCATGCCGATGATGCACGTCTTTCCTATCGGCTGGCCAAGCTGCATGAAGAAACACCGGTTGGCGTGAGCCTTGACGAGCTGGCTGTCCGGCCACCGGACAGGGCGCGGCTGGCAGCAGTCTTTGGCGAGCTCGAATTCCGGCGGCTGCTGGATGAGTTCAGCGATATACCGCCCGGACAGATAACGACAGATGATGCGGCTCCCGCTGTGGCCAGGTGCACCGATATTCTCGTCGATGACGAGCAGTCATTGCGGCGGCTGACGGTCGCGCTGGAGAAAGCAAGCCTGATTGCCGTGGATTGCGAAACCACATCGCTACATTGCCATGATGCAGACATTGTCGGCCTTTCATTCGCTATACGCGCCGGTGAAGGCTGGTATGTCCCTGTCGGCCACCAGGCACAGGACATGCTGGCGCCCGCACCCAAACAACTGCCGGCGGACACGGTGCTGGCGATGCTCCGTCCCGTACTCGAGCGTGAGGATAAGCCAAAATGCGGCCATAATCTCAAGTACGACATCCAGGTTCTTCGCAGGGCGGGCATCAGCCTGGCAGGCATCCGCTACGACTCCATGCTACTGGCCTACTGCCTGCATCCCGGCAAATACCCTCCCAGCCTCGACAACACGGCAGCCGACCATCTAGGGCACACATGCATAGCCTACGCTGACGTGGTTGGCAAGGGCGCCAAGCGTATCAGCTTTGCACAGGTGCCCATTGACAAGGCCTTGCCTTATGCTGTCGAAGATGCGGAGATATCCCTGCGCTTGTGCCGCTTCCTGAAGGTACAGCTGGAAAAACATGCACGCCTTGCCCGGCACGACGACATTGAGTTACCACTGATGCATGTGCTTGCAGATATGGAATGGACAGGCGTCAAAATTGACAAGAGCGAACTCGACCGCCTGTCCAGTGAATTTGGCGCGCGCATAGAGGCCCTGGAAGCAAAGATCCATGTGGCCGCAGGTGGCAAATTCAATATCCACTCGCCACGGCAGCTCGGCGAGGTGCTGTTCGAGCGCCTGGCCTTGCCCGGTGGCAAGAAAACAAAGAGCGGCCAATGGGCCACGGGCCAGGAGGTGCTGGAGACGCTGGCCGAGACGCATGAGGTCCCCCGGCTGATTCTCCAAGTACGTCAGCTTACCAAGCTCAAATCCACCTATACGGATGCACTGCAGAAACTCATTCACCCGGATACCGGGCGCGTGCATACTTCCTACAATCAGGCCATCACAACCACCGGACGGCTTTCCTCATCCGACCCGAACCTGCAAAACATTCCGATTCGCAGCGAGGAAGGTCGCCGCATCCGCGCAGCCTTTGTAGCCGAGGACGGAAACGTGCTCATTTCCGCCGATTATTCACAGATTGAATTGCGCCTCATGGCCCATTTCTCCAATGATGCCGGCCTGAAGGCGGCCTTTGCAAAGGGTCTGGATATTCACGCCGCAACGGCTGCCGCCGTCAATCAGGTGCCGACAAGCAAGGTGACCGGCGATATGCGGCGACGCGCCAAAATTATCAACTTCGGTATTTTGTACGGTATGAGTGCTTTCGGCCTGTCCAAGCAGCTTGGTGTGGGCCGTGCCGATGCACAAGCCTTCATTGACGCCTATTTTTCCCAGTACCCGGACGTGCGCGCTTTCATGGATCAAACACTGGAAAAGGCGAGAAGCCAAGGCTACGTCGAAACATTGCTTGGTCACCGTGTGCATGTGCCGAATATCAACAGCAGGAATGGCATGCAGCGCCGCTATGCCGAGCGCACTGCCATTAATGCGCCACTGCAGGGCTCCGCAGCTGATATTATCAAGGTGGCCATGATCCGTCTTCACCGTCGTCTAAGGGAAGAAGCCCCCGATGCACGCCTGATTCTACAAGTGCACGACGAGCTTGTCGCCGAATGTCCCAGGAATGACGCAAACAAGGTTGCCTCGATCATGCGGGATGTTATGGAGCATGCCATTCAGCTGAGTGTGCCGCTAACCGTTGACATCGGCCAGGGCACCAACTGGTTCGCGGCACATGGTCTGTAGCCGCGGTAGTTATCAGCCTATTCGTTGCGCCACTTGATCGAACAGCCGATGGCCGGATGCTGTGGCTGTGGAGGCGGATCGCCGGCTAGCATCGCATCCACGGCAGGGGCAAGCTCCTGCTGCTTTACCCGCGCCTCATCTTTCCAGTAATCGTCAATCCGACCGTGGTAATACAGCTTGCCGGCCTTATCGAACAGATAAAGATCCGGTGTACATTGCGCATCAAACGCCCGGGCAACTTCCTGTGTTTCATCGGTGAGGTAGGGGAAATCTATGCCCCACTCCACAATCTTTTCACGCATGGCCGGAATCGAATCCTCGGGGTAATCCGGGTGGATATTTGGATTAATGGCAACAGTATTCACACCCTTTTTCCGAAATGCCCGGGCGTGCCTGATAAGCCTCGGCCAGACGGCCAGTGCATACGGACAATGATTGCAGGTAAAGGCCACGAGCAGCCCATGCTCGCCCATACATGATCTGAGGCCGACACTTTCACCATCGGGAGACTTCAGCTCCATATCCGGAAGCTGCCAGCCAAGATCAACGTGAATCGATGCTACAAGCGCCATGTATTTTCCCTCCTGAGAGACAGCGAATGTTAGACTATATACTTTATGAAATCATCGATACAGGCACGACACCTCAGCATCAAAAAGGCCGGCAAGACTGCCGGCCTTTCTCCTATCACCCTCCCCTGTGGGTGTTCAATGTGCGACCTGGGCGCTTTTGCGCTCCATCCTTCGGGCGTCCAAGTAGCCTGAAGGCTACTTGTCCGGTTCGAGATACAGATAGGTAAGCCCTGCGGCAACGCCTGCGCCTGTGCTCGCCGATAGTACCAGTGGCTGCAGCGAAATGCTGCGTTTATTGCCTCCGATCAGTACCTGAGCACCGACACCCGCACCCACCGTGGCCGATGCACCTGCACCACCATACTTGCCGGCCAGCTGATAGGTGCCGGGCTTAAAGTCTGCCGACAACACCGTGTAACCGATGGTTTCCTGTCGGTTGATATTCAGGTCAATACCCAGACCTATACCGGTCTCTCCCTTATACTTTTCAACACTTCCACCTGCTGTGGACTTGAATGTACATTTGACATTGACAGTGGAGTGAAGAATCAGATTCACGCCGGAATTCGGCACCGTCTTGCAGGTCAGGATGCCGACCTTCGTGCCAGCACTGCTGACTTCATCTGCGGCCAGCACCTGCTGTCCAGGCAAGAGTAGTCCCATGATCAAGCCGAGCGCATACATCATCGTGCTTTTCAATTGCATTGCGTCACCTCCTCTGTATTGGTTCGCCTGTACCTTCTCTTGTAGACCAAATCTGAGAGAAAAGAAAGGTGCCAGGCATTGCCACTAGAACGGGATATCATCATCCACGGGAGTATCGGCAAACTCCGGTGCATCGGCAAAGGGATCCTTCTCGCCACCGGCTGGCTTCGCGGGTGCATCACCTTGAAAGCCACCACCGCCTCCTTCCCTGCCGCTGAGCATCTTCATGTCGCTTGCCCGGATTTCCGTCGTATAGCGATCATTGCCATCTCGATCCGTCCACTTGCGCGTTTCGATTTTCCCTTCGATATATACGCGTGAGCCCTTGCGCAGGTATTCATTGGCAATCTCACCGAGACGGCCCCAGAGCACCACACGATGCCATTCTGTGCGTTCCTGTCGCTCTCCGTTCCGGTTCTTGAAACGCTCGGTTGTTGCAACGCGGATATTGCAAACACAGGTACCATCCTGTGTAAAGCGGGTTTCCGGGTCGGCCCCCAGATTGCCAATTAACATAGCCTTGTTCAGCATGCGTTCCTCCACTGGCTTGATAACCACAAGATAGGAAGAAGCCACGGGCAAGGCAACATCAAAATCCGCCCGTTCCTCCCTCTTCAACTACAGCCTGTTTCTCCAGATACATCCTCAGGTACCGGCCGGTATGGGATGCCTCGCAAGCCGCAACAGCCTCGGGCGTACCGGCGATAACAATGTTGCCCCCGCGATCGCCCCCCTCTGGCCCCATATCCACAATCCAATCTGCTGTCTTGATGACATCCAGGTTATGTTCGATCACCAGGACGGTATTACCGCGTTCAACAAGCGCATGCAGCACATCGAGTAACTTCGCCACATCATCAAAGTGCAGGCCAGTAGTCGGCTCATCCAAAATATACAGCGTATCACCGGTCGCCTGCCTGGCCAGCTCACGTGCCAGCTTCACGCGTTGTGCCTCGCCACCGGACAGCGTGGTTGCTGGTTGTCCCAGTCGGAGATAGCCGAGCCCCACCTGCTTTAGCGTCTGCAGGCGTGTCTTGACCGGACGAATATGCTCGAAAAATGTGGCTGCTTCATCCACGGTCATATCCAGCACATCGGCAATCGTTTTTCCCTTGTAGCGCACATCCAGTGTCTCACGGTTGTAACGTGCACCCCCACAGGATTCACAGTGTACATACACATCTGGCAGAAAGTGCATCTCCACCTTGATGATGCCATCGCCCTGACAAGTCTCACAGCGCCCTCCGCGCACATTGAAAGAAAATCGGCCAGGCTTATAGCCACGTGCGCGTGACTCCGGCACGGCGGCAAACAGCTCCCGTATCGGCGTAAATACCCCCGTATATGTTGCCGGATTGGAGCGAGGCGTGCGCCCGATTGGACTCTGGTCGATATCAATCACCTTGTCGATGTACTCACAGCCAACCAGTTCATCATGCCTGCCCACACGCCCACTGACCTTCCGCACCCTGCGGGCAAAGGCACGGTACAGCGTATCGATCACCAGTGTCGACTTGCCGGAGCCTGATACCCCGGTCACACAACTTAAGCGGCGCAATGGAAACAGTGCCTCGATACGGCATAGGTTGTGCTCGGATGCCCCGCGCACCCCCAGCATCGGATGGCCATCCGTCACGGGCCGACGCTCGGGTATCGTAATTCGACGACGACCCGTCAGGTAATCCGCCGTCAGGGACTCCGGGGTGGCCAGAATATGTTCGAGGCACCCACTGGCTACAACCTCGCCACCATGCTCGCCAGCCCGCGGGCCCATATCGATAATCCAGTCGGCACGTCGGATGGCATCCTCGTCATGCTCCACCACCAGTACCGAGTTGCCGAGATCGCGCAGCCGCTCCAGCGTGGATAGCAGACGGTTATTGTCGCGCTGGTGCAGGCCAATGGATGGCTCATCCAGGATGTAAAGCACCCCGACAAGGGCTGAGCCGATTTGTGTGGCCAGCCTGATGCGCTGGGCCTCGCCACCGGAAAGTGTCCCCGCCGTACGAGACAGCGTCAGATAATCCAGGCCAACTTCAATCATGAAACCGAGACGGGCCTCGATTTCCTCGAGAACGCGTCCGGCAATATTGCGCTGCTGCGATGAGAGCGAAAGCGTGCGCACCCATTCTCTCGCTAGGCGCAGCGGCATCTCCACCACCTCGGGCAGTGATCTGTCACCAATGCGAACATGACGGGCTGCAAGCGTCAGTCTGGAACCAGCACACTGTTCACAGGCCACGGTATTGATATATCGGCTCAGTTCCTCACGAACTTCATCCGAGCTTGTTTCCCGGTAGCGCCGCTCAAGGTTTGGAATGATGCCCTCAAAAGGGCGCTCGACAGCACGTGATTCATGCATACCGGTAAAGGAAAAGGTGATTTTCTCATTCCCGGAACCATAGAGGAGCACATGCCGCGCCCGCTCGGAGAGTTCGGCAAAGGGCTTGCGCATATCGATATCGAAATGCCGACAGACCGCTTCCAGTGTCTGTGTATACATGAAAGAATCACTGTTACTCCACGGGTCAATCGCCCCCTGTTTCAGGGAAAGCCTGTCATTCGGCACCACCAGCGCCGGATCAAAAATCATGCGGACACCCAGGCCATCACATGCCGGGCAGGCACCGGCCGGAGAATTAAATGAAAATAGACGTGGCTCAATTTCAGGGTATGAAATACCACAGTCTGGACAGGCAAAGCGCTCGGAATAGGCGTGCAGCCCATCACCGATCAGGGTGAACAGCAGCCCATCACCATATTTCAGGCAGGTTTCCACCGAGTCGGCCAGGCGGGTACGTACCCCTGCACGCACCACCAATCGGTCCACAACGAGTTCGATATCATGTTTTCTGTTCCGATCCAGCGACGGCACATCCTCGATCGGCATGATTTCACCATCCACACGCACGCGTACAAAGCCACCTTGTCCCGCCTTTTCAAGCTCGCGACGGAACTCCCCCTTCTTGCCGCGGGCAATCGGAGCCAGCAGTTGCAGCCTGGTTCCCGCGGGCAGGTGCATAAGGGCATCAATAATCTGGCTTGCGGACTGGGATGTGATCGGCTTGCCGCAGCCATGGCAGTACGGCTGTCCGATGCGCGCGAACAGTAGCCTGAGATAGTCATAAACCTCGGTGATGGTACCCACTGTTGAGCGCGGATTTCTACTCGTCGTTTTCTGCTCGATCGAAATGGCCGGAGACAGCCCCTCAATGGCATCCACATCAGGGCGTTCCATGATGCCGAGGAACTGACGTGCATAGGCCGAAAGGGATTCGACATAACGCCGCTGCCCCTCCGCATACAGGGTATCAAAGGCGAGCGACGACTTGCCGGAGCCGGACACACCGGTGATAACAACCAGCTGATCACGCGGGATGTCCAGGGAAACATTTTTCAGGTTGTGTACCCGGGCGCCGCGCACCCGGATTTGCCGTTCCGCCATTTTGCCTCCAAACGTCCAAGGCTAACGTGTAATGTTGATCGGAGCACGCCCGGGACAGGTTTCCATACCCTGTCTTCCGGCTAGCCGGGCTTGACTTGTGCAATACCTGACTTGCCCATACAGGCATGCGCCGTACACTGGACAAATACCATCGGCATCCATAATTTGCATGGTTCCATGCCACGGGGAGAACCGGCATGTCCGGGAACGGAACAGGGGATAAGGAGCACCAGTTGGCAGAAAAACAAACTTTGCAAAACCAGGAAAAAGATGCACCCCATCCTGTTCTTCTGGCCAGTAACAACGCCAGCCTGCAGGAAAATGTGCGCACCCTCCTTGCAGCTGCTGACGACCTTGAGCTTTACTATTGCAATGAAGGTGTCGAGGCCCTGCGTATTACGCGTGAAATCCAGCCTTCTGTTATCCTGCAAGACATCACCATGCCGGATGTAGACGGATTGATGCTTGTCAAATATTACCGTGCCAACAGCCATACCCAGCATACGCCCATCATCGTTCTTGCCCCTGATGACAACGCGGAGACACGCACCAAAGCTTTTGCGATGGGGGCAAATGACTATTTCGCAGGGCTGCCTGATCAGGATGAAATGTTGGCCAGGCTGCGTTACCACGCTAGGGCACACACTGCCAGACTTGAGCGCAACGCAGCGCTTGAAAAGTTGCGGAGGATTTCAATCACGGATAACCTGACCGGGCTGTACAGCCGGCGTCATTTTGATGCCCTCATGGATCAGGAGTGGCGTCGCGCCTGCCGTGAGCGCTGCCCGTTATCACTAGTGATGCTGGATGTGGATTATTTCAAACAGTACAACATCCGCTACGGCTATCAGGCTGGTGATGGCTGTCTGGTACAAATTGCTGACGCCGTGCAGTCTGCCATCCACCGGCCGGCAGACTCAGCTGCCCGCTATGCCGGTGAGGAATTTGCTGCCATCCTGCCGAATACACACGAGCACGGTGCGCTTGTTGCGGCAAGACAAATCCAGGCAGCCATCAATGCATTGAATGTGCCTCATCACGAATCTCCGGTAGCTGATCACGTCACGGTAAGTATTGGGGTGGCCACCATCACACCGGGTAAAGACACGGAGCCCGACAGCCTCATTCACGCATGCGCCACCGCCCTGGATCAGGCCAAGGCGCAGGGCGGCAACCGGGTCGTCTGCTCCCGCTCGACGAGCTAACAGGAACACTCGTATCAGGCAGGTGAACCGGATAGCCAGCGCTCGGCGTCAAGCGCCGCCATGCAGCCAAAGCCAGCTGACGTTACTGCCTGCCGGTAGACCGGATCAGCCACATCGCCGGCGGCAAATACCCCCTCAACACTGGTTGCCGTACATTTGTCCCGTGTGATGATATAGCCCCGCTCATCCATATCAAGCTGACCCTTCAGAAAATCCGTGTTCGGCTTGTGTCCGATGGCAATAAAAATGCCAGAAACAGGCACTTCTTCCATGCTGCCATCTACCGTGGATTTCAGGCGCATGCCGGTGACGCCGGCATCATCGCCAAGTACTTCATCGAGCACACGATTCCACCTGATTTCGACATTATCCAGTGCGAACAACCGCTCCTGCATGATTTTTTCGGCCCGCAACGTATCCCGGCGATGCACGAGTATTACCTTGTTGCACAAATTGGCCAAATAGATTGCTTCCTCTACAGCCGTATCCCCTCCACCGATCACAGCTACATCCTGGCCCTTGAAGAAAAAGCCATCACAGGTGGCGCATGCCGAAACACCACGACCGGCAAAGGCCTGCTCGGACTCCAGACCCAGATACTGGGCTGAAGCTCCCGTAGCGATAATCAGGGCATCACAGCTGTATTTGCCCTCCTCGCCTGTCAGGCGAAACGGCCGGCGGGAAAGATCGGCTGCCACAATATGGTCCCAGATGATCTTGGTCCCGAAATTCTCCGCCTGTTGGCGAAAATCTTCCATCATTTCCGGTCCCTGCACGCCATTCTTATAGCCCGGATAATTATCTACATCCGTCGTTGTCGTCAGTTGCCCGCCAGGCTGATTGCCCTGAATAATGACCGGGTTCAGGCCGGCACGTGCTGCGTAAATCGCGGCCGTATATCCCGCCGGCCCCGATCCAAGAATAATCAGACGATGATGCTGCATGTCAGCCATGGATGATGTCCCTCCGTGCACCGGAAACTAGGGCCCTGGTGTATGCCTCGCAACCAGCCCTGATGGTCGGCACGCATGCGCCAGTGAGCAAAAACACAAAGGCCGGAAAAAGATATGGCAGGGCACCGCCCTGCCATATGCTGTTCTGTTAGCCGAATTTATTGTGCCTGTGCGCGGGCAAGCTCGGCCAGCTTTGTAAAGGCCTCTGCATCACGCACGGCGATATCTGCCAGTACCTTGCGATCCAGTGTAATACCGGCACCGGTGAGCCCGTGCATGAAGCGCGAATAGCTCATGCCATTAACCCTGGCCGCTGCGTTGATACGCGCAATCCAGAGGCGGCGGAATTCACGCTTTTTTACCCTGCGGTCGCGGTAGGCATACTGCCGTGCCTTGTCCACCGCCTGCGTGGCAATACGGAAACAACTCTTGCGACGGCCACGGTAACCCTTGGCTGCCTTGATGACCTTGCGGTGGCGCGCATGGGCGCTGACTTGTGATCTTACTCGAGGCATCGTGTGCTCCTTCTAGCCTTTCGGTAGCAAACGGCCAAGCTGCTTGCAGTCACTGGGTGCGACCATCGTGCTACCACGGAAACCGCGTTTCCGCTTCGGCGATTTCTTGGTCAGAATATGGCTGGCAAAGGCGTGGTTACGCTTCCATTTCCCGCTGCCGGTCTTGGAAAAGCGCTTTGCCGCGCCGCGGTTCGATTTCATTTTTGGCATCGTTATCCTCTCTATTTCTTCAGCGGCGCGATGATCATAATCATCTGTCTGCCATCCAGCGCCGGCATCCGCTCAACCTTGCCGATGTCCTGCAGGGCCTCGGCCATGGCCTTCAGCTTGTCGCTGCCCTGCGAGGTATAGGCCATCTCACGGCCCCGAAAGCGCACACTCAGTTTCACCTTGTTGCCACTTTCCAGAAACTTGCGTACCCGTCTGAGCTTGACATCAAGATCATGCTGGTCGGTGCTGGCGCGGACTTTCACTTCCTTGATCTGGACGCTGTGCTGGCGCTTTTTGGCAAGGTTTGCCTTCTTGCTGGCCTCGTACTTGAACTTGCCATAGTCCATGATCCTGCACACCGGCGGATTGGCATTGGCTGACATCAGCACAAGATCCATGCTCTCATCTGCTGCCCTGGCTACAGCCTCCTGCAGCGGAAGGATTCCTATCTGTTCACCGTCGCTGCCCACGACACGGACGGTATCCGCCTCGATATCGAAGTTCACCGGCAAGTCTTTCTTGATGTAAGCCCCCTATCGATAGGCAGCCCGCATGGCCCGCATATCATCAAGCCACTCGGACACTGCTTTCATACCCAAATTCTCGCCGGAACGCGCACGTACACTCACGGCCTTATTATCACGCTCACGGTCACCAACCACAAGGATAAATGGCACCCGCGCCAGCGTGTGGGCGCGCACTTTATAGCCGACCTTTTCGTTACGCAAGTCCGATTCGACTCGAAAGCCCTGTGTGCGCATGCTGGCTGTGACGTTGCGGGCATATTCGGCCTGTGCATCTGTGATATTGCAGACAACCGCCTGCACCGGTGCCAGCCAGAATGGAAAGCTGCCTTCATAATGCTCAATCAGGATACCGATAAAGCGCTCCATAGAGCCGAGAATAGCGCGGTGCAGCATAACGGGGGTCTGACGCGAGCTGTCCTCTGCCACATATTCCGCTCCCAATCGCCCCGGCATGGAGAAATCCACCTGAATCGTGCCGCATTGCCATATGCGGCCCAGACAGTCCCGCAGCGAAAATTCAATCTTCGGCCCGTAAAAAGCGCCCTCACCCGGATTCAGGGCATAATCCAGCCCCTTATCCTGCATGGCGGCATGCAGGGCTGCCTCTGCCTTGTCCCATTGTTCATCCGTGCCCACACGGCGATCCGGACGGTCGGCAAGCTTGATGATAACGTCATCAAAGCCGAACCGGCGGTAGACCTCGAACACGAGGTCAATAAATGCCGACACCTCGCTGCCAATCTGCTCCGGCGTACAGAAAATATGCGCGTCATCCTGCACAAAATTCCTGAGCCGCATCAGGCCGTGCAGCGTGCCGGACGGCTCGTTTCTGTGACAGGAGCCAAACTCTGCCAGTCTGAGTGGCAGATCACGATAGGAATGCAGCGCCTGCTTGAATACCTGGATATGGCAGGGGCAGTTCATCGGCTTGATGGCGTAATCGCGGTTCTCCGTGGCTGTTGTAAACATTTCCTCACGGAACTTGTCCCAGTGACCGGATTTCTCCCACAGCGTGCGGTCTACAAGCTGCGGTGTATTGATTTCCTGATAGCCGTTATCCCACAGCACGCGACGGATTTCACCCTCCACCACCTGCCTGAGCATCCAGCCTTTCGGGTGCCAGAACACCATGCCGGGCGCCTCTTCCTGCAGGTGGAACAGCTCCAGCTTTTTAGCTAGTCGGCGGTGATCACGGCGTTCAGCCTCCTCCAGCCGGTGCAGATAGGCTTTCAGATCCTTTTCACTGACCCAGGCCGTGCCGTAAATGCGCTGCAGCTGTTCCTTGCTCGCATCACCTTCCCAGTAGGCACCCGCAACGCGCATAAGCTTAAAGGCCTTAAGCCTGGAAGTATTCGGCACGTGCGGACCACGACACAAGTCCTCCCAGTTTCCCTGCCGGTAAATACTGATAGTTTCCCCGGCTGGTATACGTGCCACGAGCTGGGCCTTGTAATTTTCCCCCAGCCCCTCGAAATGGGCGATGGCCTGCTCACGCGACCATTCAAGCCGTACAACATCCAGCTTGCGTGCCGCAATATCGCGCATGCGTGCCTCAATAGCTTCAAGATCCTCGGGTGTGAACGGCCGGTCAAAGGCAAAATCATAATAAAAGCCATCCTCGATGACCGGCCCGATCGTCACCTGAGCCTCCGGGAACAGCTCCTTGACAGCCTGAGCAAGCAGATGGGCGGTGGAATGACGGATAATCTCCAGTGCCTCCGGAGACCGGTCGGTAAGCAGGGAAACTTCATCGCCATCAGATAGCGGACAGGAGAGGTCGCGCAACTCACCGTTAATGTGTGCCGCAATGGCTGCACGTGCAAGCCCCGGACCAATAGCAGCCGCCAGATCATGGGCGGTGGCGCCTTCAGGAAGCGTACGTGTGGAGCCATCGGGCAAGGTGACGTTCATGTTTATTTTAAGGTACGCTCCTGAGAAATGGTTGGCGCGGGCAGGATTGAACTGCCGACCCCCACCGTGTCAAGGTGGTGCTCTCCCACTGAGCTACGCGCCAATATAGCCGTCCGGACGGTTTGACCTGCACCTGTCGCCCATGCCTGCTGAACATACCTCCATGGCAAGATATGCTTCTAACGCGCTTGTGCGAACAACTGCCGGTGAGAATCCCATACAGGCTGCATGCGACCGAACGGGAAACAAGTCCCTGCAAGGCGCGCAAAGCGTAAAGAGGGCAGGGATTACGGTCAAGCGTGACAGGCCGGGCGTCCTTCCGCCAAACGTCTATAATATCCGCAACAACAGCGCATTCCACGCCGAACGGTAGATAACCCGCAATGCCCGGAGCCGCGGGCATGCCATGTGGCGACAGCTGGCCCTTTCAGGACCGTCAGCAAAGTAGGTCCTCAAAATCCACGGTACTGACCACAGCGGGAAGGATGGTGGAAAAGCATAATGTACTGTGAATGGCATACTCTACCGGACCCAAGGCTTCGATACCGGTGTAATGCCAGCTCTGAACAAAACGGTTCAGGAATTCGAAATACCACCAGAACAGGGCGCTGAACGGAAACAGCAGAAAGAAATAACGGGGGTGGCACATCAACAGACAATAGCCTTGCCGTCAGCAACTCTGGGCATTGACAACCAGGATGTAACACAACCAAAGCGGCGTAAAGGTATAAGCCTGCCACGGCACAAACCAGTCAAATCGACTCCATGCCAATATCCAGGCCACCACAAGTGCCACCGCTGCCCCCCAGATCCAGCGAGGAAAGGGAAACAGTGGTGACGGAACCTTCGGCCTGTGCGCCATAGCAAGAAGAACAGAGCTGCAACAAGCAATAGGGTGACAGTCCCAAGCCAGGCAAAGGCATGCCAGGAAAATACTGCGTGTGTGATAAAATACGTTTGTGGAGGAAATTCCAGGTATGGTGAAAGGGGTTTCCCGCAAGGGCCACGCCCGCAAGCGGCAGGCCGATGAGCAGCATACCGGGTAGGAGCATATCCCCGAAAAGCAATCTCGCACGCCCGGTCAGGTGCCACGCTACCGTTGCCTACCCCCTCTCTGGCTCCAGAGCCAGCAGCGAGCGCCACTCACGCATGACCTTCTCGTCGCGGAGCAGCTGGCCCATCTCCTCGGGTGGCATCGGCCGACCGAACAGGAAGCCCTGAATTTCGTCACAGCCGATCTCCTGCAAAAATTTCATTTGTTCCTTTGTCTCCACGCCCTCAGCAATCGTCTTGATCCCCATGCTCTGAGCCAAACCGATGATGGCCCGGACGATGGCGGCGTCGCTACCATCAACCGGCAGGTGCATGACAAAAGACCGATCGATCTTCAGTGTGTCGATAGGGAAGCGTTTCAGATAACTGAGCGATGAAAAGCCGGTACCAAAATCATCAATGGCGAGCCGGACACCCATATCCTTCAACTCCTTGAGGAGGGTGACGGAGCTGTCGGCATGTTCCATGAGAATCCCCTCGGTGATCTCCAGCTCCAGCAGCGTGGGGTCCATCCCCGTCTTGTCCAACACCTCGGAAATGGTCTGAATAAAGTCTCCTGCACGAAACTGGTGGGCCGAGATATTGACTGAGATGTTGATAACCACAGTGATCGGAGCGATCCCCTGCTCCCGCCATGCCCGCTGCTGATCACACGCACTACGCAGTACCCAGTCACCAATGGGCTCAATCAGGCCGATTTTTTCAGCCATCGGGATAAATTGTACGGGTGGTACAAGGCCGTGCTCAGGATGCTGCCAGCGGATCAAAGCCTCCAGCCCACTAAGCCTGCCCTGGGCCAGATCGATTTGAGGCTGGTAATACAGAATAAACTGGTCACGCTTCAATGCATGGCGTAACTCAAGCTCCAATTGTAGGCGCTGCCTAGCCTCCTCACCAAGTTCCTGAGTATAAAAACGGAACGAATTCCCGCCCCCCTTCTTGGCCAGGTACATGGCCGTATCCGCCTGATTCACCAGGCTTTCGGCCTGGTCGCCATCATCCGGATACATGCTAATGCCAATGCTGCCACCTACAAAGTGCTCCTGACCGTTCAGCTCGAATGGGCGTTTCAGACAGGCAAGCACCTTATGTGCCACAATCGAGATGTCCTCCGGGCCCTTGACATCCAGCAGCGCAAACGTGAACTCATCACCACCATGCCGGGCAACGATATCCATCGCACGCAGGCAGCCGGTGAGTCTGCGTGCGACCTCTTGTAACACGATATCCCCTTGGTCATGCCCCAGCATATCGTTGATCGGCTTGAAGCCATCGAGGTCCAGAAACATCACGGCTACTTTCTGCTTGCGCCGTTTGGCCTGAAGCAGGCCCTGTTGCAGCCGATCCAGAAACAGGGCACGGTTGGAAAGACCGGTCAAGGCATCATTGTGGGCAAGCCGCTGAAGCTCGTTCTCGATTTGCTGACGCTTGCTGATCTCCTTATTCAGTTCGGCCGTTTTCACCTCCAGATCGAGCGCGTGTGCCTTAATGGCGGCATGAATCTGTGCATTCTCGAGTGCAAAGTGAATTTCATCCAGCATCACAGACAGGGCGCCCACGTCATTTTCATCAAATGGCTCCCCCGATGCCTTGTCCGTCAGGTTCACCACAGCAATCAATTCTCCGTCCAACACCACCGGCATACAGACAAAAGAAGATGTACCGTATTTCTCTTCATTGGCCCGATTCAGCCTGGGATCCACACTGACATCAGAAACCAGCAAGGGCTCCTTGCTTTCCATGACATGGCGAGCAACGGATTTATCAAAAGGCACGTAGGCAGGGCCCTTGTCCGCAGGTTTAAAGCCGCGTGTGCCAAGGATACGGAACCGCTTCCGCTCCTTCTCTGCCAGGAATACTGAAGCCACACGCGCCCCGGTTACCTCTGCCGCCTTTTCCATCAGCGCGTTCAGCAGCACATCCATGTCCAGGCTTTTACGTGCAATATCCGCAAGCTCCCTGAGTGCTGTAAAAATCTGTGAGCCGCGTTCACGCTCATGATCCACTAGCAACCGCTGTTGCAGCAGCCGATTCACAGCCTCGGATATTTCCTGGAGTTCCCGTGTGCCACTCGTCGCCAGCTTGGTAGAGGTCAGCTCCGTCATGCCACGATTGTCAGATGCAGCCTCCTTGATTGTTTCAGCCATCGCAAGAAACCTGCTGAAGATTTCATGCAACAGGGCAAGCACGCATGCAACCAGCGTGAAAGCCAGCAGGATAATCATCGCATTCCTGTATTCAGCCAGGGCAAACAGGATATGGTTGCTATACAGGATATAGAGAAACAGGGAAAACGGGAGCGGCAGTACCAACGCCACTATAATCCAGAACTTGTAGCGCAGATCCTTATTGTCGATGCTGAGCGACTCAAGCCATGCTTGCTTCATCAAGCCTCCCCTCATAGCCAAGCCATGACTCATACCCGCTCGCCATATCTAATCCTGCACAATCGTCTGAATGCGTTGCAACAGCTGGCCGCCAATCTCCTGGACAAGGGATGCATGTTCAGCCTCGACCATAATCCTCAGCTTCGGTTCTGTACCGGACATGCGCACATTGACGCGCCCAGCCGCACCCAGCGCCGCCTCAGCATCCGCAATCGCAGCCTGCACTTCAGCCATGGCAAGAACATCACGGCGTTCCGACAGCCTGATATTCCATAGAGACTGAGGGAACAGCAGCATATCGGCTGCCAGCTCACCAACCGGCCTACCCTGATCACACATTGCGCAAAGGAGTTGCAATGCTGTGATCAGGCCATCGCCTGTTGTGTTGCAGCTCAGCATGATGATATGGCCGGACGGCTCACCACCGAGATTGCAACCCGTTTCCCGCATCATCTCCAGTACATAGCGATCACCCACATCTGCACGATGCATGGTAAGCCCAAGGCTGGTGAGATAACGCTCCAGTCCCATGTTGCTCATTAGCGTTGTAACAACGCCTCCACCACTGAGCGTCCCGTGACGCTGCTGATGTTCAGCTAGAATGGCGATGACGCGATCGCCATCAATGAGGTGACCATTTGTATCACAGGCAATCAGGCGGTCCGCATCTCCATCGAGTGCAAACCCGATATCTGCACCGGTTTCGATAACTTTTTCACACATGCTCTCCGGATGCGTCGAACCGCAGGCATGATTGATATTATGCCCGTCAGGGCTGACATGCATGGCAGTGACATCACAGCCAAGCTCGGCAAACAGGGCAGGGGCAACATCATAAGCAGCGCCGTTGGCACAATCGATAACAACCTTAAGCCCATCAAAACGCAAACCTCGCGGCAGGGATGCCTTGCAGAACTCGATATACCGGCCACGCGCATCATCCACGCGAAATGCCTTGCCAACCCCTGCCGCCCCAGGCAGCGGAGGCAACTTTTCAAGCCGTCTTTCAATCTCGTGTTCGATACCATCATCCAGCTTGAAGCCATCAGCAGCAAAAAATTTGATGCCATTGTCTTCCGACGGGTTGTGTGAGGCAGACAGCACAACACCGGCATCTGCACGCAGGCTACGCGTCAAATAGGCCACGGCAGGTGTCGGCACCGGCCCGACAAGCAAGACATTCATGCCTTGGGAGGTCAGCCCAGCACAAAGTGCGGACTCAATCATGTAGCCGGAAAGCCGTGTATCCTTGCCGATGAGAATGTGTGGCTGATGGGAAAGGTGACGTGTCAGCACATAGCCCGCAGCCCGGCCAAGCCTGAGGGCAAATTCGGCCGTCATCGGGGCCTGATTGACGGTTCCCCGCACGCCATCTGTGCCAAAAAACTTACGCATGGTCCCTCTCCGTTCGCTCAGGTATATGCAAGCCCTGCGCCTGCCTCAAGCTACTTCACACCATGCTCCCGTACCAGCACACCTTGGATGATAACCTGGACACCGGCATCCACGAGGCGGATGGCCTTGCCGGAAGGACTTTGTACACCGGCACGAATTTCAAACAGGCCGGTTTTCACTTCCGGTCGCACTGTCGTCGTTTCGGCAGCCTGTAAGGCATCCAGCCAAACTTCCGGCCCAATCAACCGTACCTCAGCTGGTTCCACCCGCACATTGCTAGCCTTCCAACCATCGGGCAGATCCAGGCGTGGGTGTACACGGATACTACGTGTCACCACACGGTCCACCTGTAACTGCACCTTATCCGGCTGGAGCTTGATGATCATCAGCCCGGCCGGCAGGCGCACATCATCCACCTTGATAGGCCTCTCAACCACACCAGGCTCTTTCAAATCAGATGCATCCAGTGGCACGCGCACATCCTGTGAGGCGAGACTGCCAAGGCGTGCCTGGAGGCCGCGTACCGTGACGCGTACATGATCGGGTAAATCATTCACGATAGCCATATTCTGTGGCAAACCACGCACCTGCAATGGCACATCCAGGCTGACTGATCCCTGTCCCTGTCCATGCACCTGAAACCATAGAATAACTGCAATCAGTACGGACAATAGCTGCAGGCCACGTTCACGCATCAATACGCTGCCTCTATGCACAAGTTTCAGAAGTAACTGCATCAGCCTTTCTCTGATACGGCGACCGGCATTTCGAGCAGGTGTTCGGCAAGGAGGCGATGCAACGCCGACCTGCCAAGCGCTTCGCCAAGCCTACCCTCATATGCCAGGCGGACATCGCCACTTTCTTCGGAGATGACAATGATCAGGGCATCACTTTCTTCGGAAAGCCCAACAGCCGCCCGGTGACGCGTACCAAAACTGCCGGCAAGAGCGCTGGCCTGGGCCAGGGGAAGCAACACGCGCGCAGCGACAATGCTACCTTCGTGCACGATCATCGCGCCATCATGCATCGGTGCCTGGGGGCAAAACAGGGCCAACACCAGATCTGCACGCAGCGGCGCATTCAGCTCCACTCCACTCTCGTAGAGGTGCTTTAGTCCCGTCTCTCGCTCCAGCACGATCAGGCCGCCCCACCCACGATGGGAAAGTGCAAAGGCGGACTCGAGCAGTACCTCGACAAGCATATTGGTGCTCGGTGGTGCTGGTGCCAATGGATTGATGGCTACACGCATCAGCCCCCGGCGAATTTCATGCTGGAACAGCACCACGATGATAATAATGAAAGCAGAGAAAAAGTGCCCGAACATCCACTCGACGGTGAGCAGCCCGAAGGTACGGGCCAACCCATAGAGTAAAACGACTACAGTCAGGCCCATCAGCATCTGGACAGCACGCGTACCCCGGATCAGCCGCAGAACAAAATACACAACGACCGCCACCAGTGCGATATCAATCACATCGATAAAGCCGAACTGCCAGCCTTCAAACATGTTTCGTGCTCTCTTTCAGGGCGTGCCCTGCCCCGTGTATCGCTGCGGTCACATTAATCGCGCGCACATGCGTGTCAATATCATGTACGCGCAGTATGTCGGCACCACAAAAGGCGGCGATGCTGTCCGCTGCCACGGTTTCGATCTCACGATCATCAACCGGGGCCCCGGTGATTGCACCAAGGAAGGATTTGCGGGACAAGCCAACGAGCAGAGGAAAGCCCAGTCGCTTTAACTGAGGAATAGCGGCCAGCAGCGCAAGGTTGTCCGTAAGCCTTTTGCCAAAGCCGATACCCGGATCAAGAACGATGGCATCCTCTTGAATGCCCCCTTTCAGGCAGGTGGAAATGCGCTCCTCAAAAAATGCCATCACCTCGGACACTACATCGGTATAGTTCGGGTTGTCCTGCATGTTTCGGGGCGTCCCCTTCATATGCATGAGACACACATCCACACCCGCATCAGCCACAATCTCAACTGCTTCATGACTGGCCCGGAGCGCGGACACATCATTGACCATGCGTGCACCAGCCTCAATGGCCCGGCGCATGACTTCCGCCTTTGTCGTATCAATAGAAATGTAGACGCCTTCAGCAGACAGCGTCTGCACGACCGGAATTGTCCGGGCAAGCTCCTCTGCCGGAGAGACAGGCTGCGCCCCGGGACGCGTGGATTCACCACCGACATCCACAATGGCTGCACCCTTTTCCCACATGTGCCGGCCATGCTGGATGGCTGTCTGTACATCCGCGTGACAACCACCATCCGAAAATGAATCGGGGGTGCAATTAAGCACCCCCATGAGCCATGCGCGTGCCCCGGCCGGGCAGTGCCAGCGCGAGGCCGGCATCAAGCCTCCTGGCCTGCCTCTTTATCTCCGGTGCTTGTGTCCGCTTCCGTATCCGGGGCCATGGCACTGGGTTCCTCAGGTGGTGTGGATTCTCCCTGTGTTGTCGGCTTTACCGTGCGCACAAGCTTCTTGCCTGCCAGCACCTGATCGATCTCCCCCCCCTCCAGTGTTTCAAATTCAATCAGCGCCTTGGCCAGGAGATGCAGCTTGTCCATCTGTCCGGTCAGAATCTTTTTTGCACGATCGTAATTTTCGTCAATGAGCCTACGCACCTCATGGTCGATTTTCTGTGCGGTCTTCTCCGAAACATTCTGCGTACGTGTCACCTCACGCCCAAGGAATATCTCGGCTTCCCGTTCCCCATAAACCATGGGCCCAAGCGCATCGCTCATACCCCACATCGTTACCATGTTTCGGGCCAGCTGTGTTGCCTGATCAAAGTCGTTGGACGCACCGGTTGTCATCTGGCCGAGTACCAGCTCTTCGGCCAGCCTTCCCCCCATCATGATGGCGATCTGATCTCTCAGGTACTCACGGTCATGGTTGTACTTGTCCTCCAAAGGCAGCTGCATGGTGACCCCCAGCGCCTGGCCACGGGGAATGATACTTACTTTGTGCACGGGATCGGCATGTTCCATGTTCTTGGCCACGAGCGTATGCCCCGCCTCGTGATAGGCCGTGGTCATTTTCTGCTCATCGGAAATCAGCATGGAACGCCGCTCTGCGCCCATCATGACCTTGTCCTTGGCTGTTTCGAAGTCCTCGCTCTTCACCTTGTCACGGTTATACCGCGCTGCATTCAGTGCTGCCTCATTCACCAGGTTGGCAAGATCTGCCCCTGTGAAACCAGGCGTACCGCGCGCCAGTACCGAGGGATCAACATCGTCAGCCAGCGGCACCTTGCGCATATGGATTTTCAGGATCTGCTCGCGCCCTTTGATGTCCGGCCGCGGTACCACAACCTGGCGATCAAAACGGCCGGGACGCAACAGCGCCGGATCGAGCACGTCCGGGCGGTTCGTGGCCGAAATGAGTATTACACCCTCATTGGCCTCAAACCCGTCCATTTCGACCAGCAGCTGGTTCAGGGTCTGCTCACGCTCATCATTACCGCCACCAATGCCTGCCCCACGGTGCCGGCCCATCGCATCAATTTCATCGAGAAAGATGATGCAGGGGGCATGCTTTTTCCCTTGCTCGAACATGTCACGCACGCGAGATGCGCCTACACCAACAAACATCTCAACAAAATCCGAGCCGGAAATGGTGAAAAAGGGTACTTCTGCCTCACCCGCGATGGCCCGCGCAAGAAGCGTCTTGCCCGTCCCGGGCGGGCCAACGAGCAGTACCCCCTTTGGGATTCTACCACCGAGGCGGGTGAACTTGGATGGGTCACGCAGAAACTCAATGATCTCCGTTACTTCCTGCTTTGCCTCATCGCAACCAGCCACGTCATCAAAGGTCACCCGATTCTTGTCCTCGGTAAGCAGTTTTGCCCGACTCTTGCCAAACGAGAGCGCGCCACCGCGGCCCGTACCCTGCATCTGGCGCATAAAGAAAACCCAGACGGCAACCAGCAGCAACATCGGAAACCATGAAATCAGCACGGACAGGAAAAATGGGATTTCATCCGGCTTTTTCACGCTGACTTCGACCTTGTGCGCCAGAAGACGCTCGGTCAGTTTCGGATCATCAGGAATAAGCACACGATAATTACGAATATCCCCACCTGCATCGCGATACTGGCCACTTACCTCATGCTCGCCAATCGTGGCCGTTTCCACCATGCCACCATCAACCTTCTGCATGAAAGCTGAATAGGTCATCTCCTCGCCACGAAGCACCGGGCGATTAAACATATTGAACAGGCTCATCATGGCGATGCCGATGACCAGCCATAAGATTAAATTCTTACCCATAAAAATTGTCTTTCCTCATCCGGTGGCCATCAGCCACCCTGATTTATGCCCTCATGCAGCGCGCAGGCAGCCCGGATAACGTAGGCCGCCAAAATGAATGCCCGATGAAAACACAGTGCTGCTAGCGCAGACTTACCCGGCGAAGTGAAAGATTCAAGCGTCCATGTTGGCGACAGATACGGGAACGGGAGAGGTCCAGCCCTCCCCGGCCTCCACCTGCACGCCACAGCTCGATACGATGGATATGTCTGCGCCCCAGCACCACTCCTGTACCCATCAACGCTTCAGCCATTCGCTGCAGCACCATGGCACGTACTGCCATCGCCTGACCGCACCAGCTATCCCAGTCGACAGACACCGCTCCAGGCTGTGACTGGAGTTCAACCTCATCCGCCCGGGTGGCAAGCGCCGCAAACACCTCCCACGCCTGCCGGTGCCAGCGCAAAAACAGGTGCACGGGATCAGTACCAAGCCGGGAGATCGCCGGAAACAGCCTGTGACGAATACGGTTTCGCATGAGGCTCATGTCTGTATTGCTGGGATCAGTCAGCCAGTCAACTGTGGCAGCACGCAGGGCAGATTCAAGCTCACATTTGCGTACGTGTAAAAGCGGCCGTATCAGGCACAGACCACCCTGACTGCGTACCTCTGCCATACCTCGGCAGCCGGCTACACCTGCTCCCTGGAGCATGCGCAGGCAGACAGTTTCGGCCTGATCCTCGAGATGGTGGGCCAGACAAAGCCACTTGACCCCCTGTTCTCGTCCCCAGGCCTCAAACTGGTTCATGCGTGCCCGCCTGGCCTCCGCCTCCCGGTTGGTACGCGGAGGAATGTGGACCCGGGCAGAAAAAAATGGGATGCCCCACGCCGAGGCCTGCCGGCTCAGCTGTTCGAGATGCGCCCTCGAATTCCCATGCCAGGCATGATCAATATGCCAGGCACGCACTGCATACCCCAGAGTATGCAATGCCAGCAGCAGGGCTGTAGAATCCACACCCCCGGACCAAGCCACAGCCAGGAGGGATTCCGGCAGACTGGCCTTCGCCAGCCACTGGTCTGCCTCGCTCAAGCGTGGAGTATTTGACATAGGCCTCCTCGTCCAGACTCTACGGACCCGACCAGCCGCATTGCCTGGTTGGACCCGTGCCAATAGGCTGCGCCTCCATGAATCACGCTGCCCCCGACACCAGCAGAAAAAGGTGTAACTTTTCTTTCTCTGCTATGCTCAGCCTGATGGCCTGGCTTGTCTGCCTGCCCACCCTGGCCCGTGCAGAAATCGCCGTCACACTGCCGCCACTGGCCGGGCTTGTCACGATGCTGGACCCGGACGCAGAGGTGTTCTGTCTGCTGCCCGGGAATGCCGACCCACACCACTTCACCCTCACACCCAGGCAGGCGGCCCGTCTGCAACGGGCAGAGCTGCTCATCCGTGCCAGCTGGGACGATGGTAGCTGGCATTTGTTCACCCCGGCTCCTACGCTCGACCTGTGGCCACGTACCGATCATGGCTGGCTCCAACCGACGAAAGTGATGCGTATGTTACCGATACTGGCCACACGCTTGCAGCACCTTTATCCAAAACGGCGAGGAACCATTGGCCGTGCCCTGAAACGGGCCCTGCTGACGTGCCGCCAGATCCAGCATGCATGGCGACAAAAGCTCGCGACCCTGCGTACAGACGGTATTATCATGCAGCATCCTGCCTGGCGGGGAATAGCGGAAGAGGCGGGCGTGCCCGTACATATGGTGATGGAGTCAACAAAGCATGGCCACGAAATGGGGCCCAAAAGACTCGAGCGCGCACTGCGCCTGCTGCACACACATCCCGGCATACGTCTATGGGGAGATATCCGACACAACAATCGGGCCCTGTTCTGGCTTGCACGACACAGCACAGCCCGGCCACCTGTGCTGCTCGATCCACTTGGCAGCTGTGACACGGGCTGGCCCCAGCTGATGCGTCAGAATATCGCCCGATTGCAACCAGCATGAGCATGAACGCTGTCTGCATCTCTCATGTATGCGTCGGCACCGTCCGCCATCGCATACTGGAGGATGTGAACCTGACGCTGGAAGCCGGTCACTTTCTTGGCATCGTCGGCCCCAATGGTGCGGGTAAGACAACGCTGCTGAATGTCGTTACTGGCCTTGTACCCGTTCAAAGCGGCCATGTGGACCTGTTCGGAATATGCTTGCGCCACGGCAACCGACGGCGCCTGCTCCGGAAGGTGGCCTACCTGAGCCAGATACACGGCACCGAGCCCATGCTTCCTCTGCGTGTACGCGATGTCATCGCCATGGGGCTTGTCTCCTATAACGGTCCCCTCTGGCGAACAGCAGCTTTCAGCGAAAAAGTCACCCGGGCCCTGGCTCAAGTAGGCATGGAGCACAAAGCAAACGATAATTTCAATCAGCTGTCCGGCGGTCAGAAGCAACGCGTGCGGCTGGCCCGCGCACTGGCGCGGGAACCAGCGCTGCTGCTGCTGGACGAGCCCTCCGCCGGCCTGGATACGGCGGGGCAGGATCGACTGTATGTATTGCTGCGCCGCCTCTGTGACGAAGAAGATATGGCCATTATTATGGTGGAACATGATATTGCAGCCATTTCCGCCCATGTGGATTCCGTGGCCTGCCTGAACCGACGTATCCACCATCATGCCATGCGTGGTGAAAATATCCCCGAGCATGTCTGGCATGCCATGTACGGCGATCATATGCACGTCGTGGCACATGACACACATTGCATCGGATGTACGGACACGGGTATTGCCGGTGAATAGAGAGGCTCCCATCCGGCCGGGGACAGACTTCAGCGCTCCGGTCATCGCCAGAGAGCTGGTAGCATGATCGATTTCTTCACCAGCGATGTCATGCAGGCAGCGATGCTTCCCGCCCTGTTGACAGCCTTCGTTGCCTCCAGCATGTCGGTGATGGTGGTGGCACACCGCCTGTCCTTTCTTGCCGTTGGCGTTTCTCACGCCACACTCGCGGGGCTCGGCCTGGCCGTGGTCGCCTCCCTGCCGCTTCTGCCCACGGCAACGGCTGTTGCCGTACTGGTAGCCCTGCTGCTTACACCAGCCCCCGGAAAATCCAGCCTGAGCGAAGATGCCACAACCGGCATGCTGTTCGCAGGCGCCATGGCACTTGGTGTTGTTCTTGTGTCAACCGCAAACAAATACGAGGTCGATCTGTTCGGCCTGCTATTCGGGAACATCCTTACCGTTTCCGACAGTGATATTTACTGGCTGCTGACCGTTGCCACCATGGTCATCATCACCCTGCTGCTGGCAGCACGCAGCTGGTGGAGCATTGCGTTTGATGCCACCACCGCAGCAGCCGGAGGCCTGCCGGTCACCGGCCTGAGACTATTGCTGCATGCCATGGTGGGATTAACCGTCATCATGTGTGTCAAGCTGGCGGGGATTGTGCTGACAGCTGGCCTGCTGGTACTGCCGGCTGCATGTGCCTGGTTCTGGGGTCGGAGTCTTGGCATGCTGTGGCTGATGAGTTCGGCCTTTGCCATCTCTGGCACCATTCTGGGCCTGATGCTGTCCTACCTATGGGATTGGCCTTCCGGAGCCACAGTTGTATTGATGCTGTGCAGCATGTTCCTGGCGAGTTGGGGGATATCATGGATAAAACGACATCAAGGCCCAAGGCGAGGCCGGCCGGCATAACCCTGCGGTTTGCTGCGTCGATATACGATGCGGCCATTTTTTTTGGTGTGTCGTTTGTTGCCTTTATCCCTGTTGTCGCGGCAACGCAATTTATCGGACCCATCCCCCGCTGGGTCAAAACCATGTTGCTCGCAAGCCTGGCCTATACCTATTTTGTCGGCTTCTGGGTTCGGGGCGGAGCCACGACCGGCATGCAGCCCTGGCACCTGCGCATAGCCATGATCAAGAATGGCGACAACCCAGGTCTGGCCACCGCGTCATTGCGCTTCTTTGCCCTTGCAGCAACCTGGGCATGCCTCGGCATCACTGCCTTTCACATCATGACGGGCCGCGCAACGGGAGCAGTTTTTTTCACTGCCTCAGCACTTCCCGCCATCAGTCTGATCTGTATGGCAGTAACACCCCGGCGACAGGCTCTGCACGACCTGATTGCTGGTACCGGCGTCTTTCGCCTGGAAAAGCGTTAACCCGGGCTTCTCGTGAGACC
>CAZROR010000009.1:0-33610 GCA_964601765.1 uncultured Zetaproteobacteria bacterium | reverse complement strand
AGAACACTCTCGCCTGTGACATCGGCAAAATCTAGGTCCAGTTTGATGGTGAATTACCAAAATCTTTATGCCTTCTGGGGAGACAGAATCACGGCAGCCCTGAACAGTGCCCTTGAGCGGCAGAAAAGCAGCACGCTCATAAACCTTGCTTCACGGGAATACTTCAAGGCCGTGCAGGCGGCTGCGCTTCAGGCAAGGGTGATCACGCCCGTTTTCAGGGAGCGCAGAAACGGCAGCTACAAGGTTATCGGACTGTTTGCGAAGAAGGCACGCGGCATGATGGCTCGCTTCATTATCAGGGAAAAGCTGGATACGCCGACCGGGCTAAAGGCATTCGATGCCGGCGGATATGCCTACAACCCCGGCCTTTCAACGGACAGCGACTGGGTGTTCACGCGCGGCTGAACCGCCCGAGCCAGAGCCAGCCGATGCCGGCGCCCAGCACATAGTGCGGGAAATCCCACCAGCTGAATGTCGTGCCGATCAGGGCGCGGCCGATGGCAAAGCCACGCACATATTCCAGCCAGGCCGGATGCCATAGCTGCATGAATTCAAGCACACTCGTTGCCGCCAGTACCCAGATCGCAATCCGCGGTGGTGAAGCCCCGGGGGCAAGCAGGTGTACGGCCAGGCACCAGAATACCACATAGATGACCCCGGCCAGCGAATCCTGCACCCACCCGGCCAGCGGGCCCGTATATGCCTTGCATGAAAATCCGGTGATGACGAGCAACACCAGTGTGAAAACCTGACCGCTCCTGCCTGCCAGTGTGGCGTGCACCTGCCGCCCTACAGCATTCCGGCCATATCACACATGGCCGACGTCAACCGCTGCAACTCATCCGTCTCGATGATATAGGGGGGCATCGTGTATATCAGCCGGCCGAAGGGCCTGAGCCACACACCTCGCGCCACCAGGGCCGCCTGCACGGCAGCCACATCCACAGCCTTCCGCATTTCGATCACCCCGATGGCACCGATCACACGCACATCGGCCACGGCCGGCAGTGATGCGCAGGAAGCAAGCGCTTCGCCTAGCTGTCGCTCAATGGACAGCACCCGCTGCCGCCAGCCGGAGGCAAGCAGCAGCTCAATACTTGCATTGGCTGCGGCACAGGCCAGTGGATTGGCCATGAATGTCGGCCCGTGCATCAGCACACCCCTGCCATCAGTATGGATGCCCCGGCAGACATGGGCTGTCGTCAGCGTCGCCGCCATGCTCACAACGCCACCGGTCAACGCCTTGCCCAGACACATAATATCCGGGGTGATCTGCGCATGCTCACAGGCAAACAGCCGACCGGTGCGGCCGAAACCGGTGGCAATTTCATCCGCGATCAGCAGCACCTCATGCTCATCGCACAGCGCCCGTACCTGACGCAAAAATTCCGGACAGTAGATGCGCATGCCGCCCGCGCCCTGGACAATCGGTTCAAGAATGACGGCGGCGACCTCATCCGCATGCGCCTCCATCAGCCGGCGGAAATCCGCCATCTGCGCCTCATGCCAGTCCGCATCTGTCCTGGCTGTCGGCGCCTCGGCAAACAGCTGCTCCGGCAGCATGCCGGTAAACAGATGGTGCATGCCGCCCACCGGATCGCAGACAGACATGGCGCCGAAGGTGTCGCCGTGATAGCCGTGCCGGATAGTCAGCAGCCTGCGCCGCTCAGGCCTGCCCTGCGCCTGCCAGAATTGCAGCGCCATCTTGATAGCCACCTCAACGGCAACCGAACCGGAGTCACAGAAAAACACGTGCTGAAGCGGCGCCGGCGTCAGATCGATGAGCCGGGCGGCCAGTTCCGCCGCGGGCCGGTGCGTGAGTCCCCCGAACATGACATGGGACATGCGCTGCATCTGCTCTGAAATCGCCTGGTTCAGGCGCGGATGATTGTAGCCGTGAATCACGGCCCACCATGAGGCCATGCCATCAATCAGCTCGCGTCCATCCGCAAGCTTCAGCCGCACGCCCTCCGCCGAAGTCACCGGGTAAGGCGCATCGGCGCCAAACATCGGCGCATACGGATGCCAGACATGCGCCTGCTCAAACGTCTGCCAGTCGCGTTCGAATGCCTGCCATGCCTGGCCCGGAGATGCCCCCCTGGTTATGATCTGTTTCCCTTTATTTTCAAACCCATGGGGTCAGTATCGGAAGTGGCGGCAATGGATTCAAGCCCGGGGTTATGAGGCAAGGCCGGGGAGAAAATGGTGGGCCCACCAGGACTCGAACCTGGAACCAACCGGTTATGAGCCGGTAGCGCTAACCAATTGCGCCATGGGCCCGGAGCCGCGCAAGCTAATCTCTGGGCTTTTTGCAGGCAATCGCTGTATGCTGCACGTCATATTCAGGAACAAAGGCCTCAGACATGCGATTTTCAGAACTCGATATCCCAACACCGATTCAGCAGGCAATCGACACGCTCGGCTTCTCGGAGCTTACGGCAGTGCAGGAAAAGTGCCTGCCCGTGGCACTGACCGGCCGGGATGTTGCCGGACAGGGAAGAACAGGCACGGGCAAAACCGCCGCCTTTCTCATCACGGTATTCAGCCGGCTGCTGAACATCCGGGACAGGAAAGAGCGCCGGCCAAACCAGCCACGCGCCCTCATTGTGGCACCCACGCGTGAACTGGTCGTGCAAATCGCCGCCGATGCCGAATTGCTGGGCAAGTTCACCACGCTAAAACGGCACCTTGTCTTTGGTGGCGTGGACTATGAGAAACAGCGCCGTGCCTTCGATGACGGCGTGGACATCCTGATCGGCACGCCGGGTCGGCTCATCGACTATTTCAAGCAGGGCTGCTATGACCTGAAGTGCTGTGAAATTCTTGTCGTGGACGAAGCCGACCGCATGTTTGATCTCGGCTTCATCCGTGATTTACGCTACCTGCTCAGGCGGCTACCACCATATGACCGGCGCCAGTCACTGCTGTTTTCGGCCACGCTGTCGTACCGCGTGCTTGAGCTTGCCTATGAGCACATGAACGAGCCGCTGCAGCTACGCGCCAAGGAAGGCGAGATCACGGCCGACGGCGTGGAGGAGTCCCTCTACCACACCGGCATGGATGAAAAGTTCCCGCTGCTCATCAGCCTGCTGCGTGAGCACGCGGTCAAGCGTGGCATGATCTTCGTCAATGAAAAACGCACCGGCGAGCGGCTTGCCCGCGGGCTGGCACAATACGGCTTTTCCGTTGGCATCCTTTCCGGCGACGTACGCCAGAACAAGCGCATGCGCATCCTGAAGGACTTTACTGCCGGTGAAATCAACCTGCTCGTGGCGACGGACGTGGCCAGCCGCGGCCTGCATATCGAAGGGGTGACACATGTGTTCAACTACGACATGCCGCAGGATGCACAGGACTATGTGCACCGCATCGGCCGTACGGCCCGTGCCGGCGCCAGGGGTGTTGCCATCTCCTTTGCCTGTGAACGCTTTTGCTTCGGCCTGCCGGATATCGAGGCCTACATTGGCCGCAGCATTCCGGCGCCGGCCTGGGAACATGAGCGTCTGGAGATAGGACCACCACCCCATCCGGAAGCCACGGCTGCAGGGCTTGGCAAGGAAGATCGCGAACAGCACCGGCCAAAAGAGGGGCGGACAGGAGCAAGGCGTCCGCGCCGCAGGAGGCCTCGCCGAAAGCCCACATGATCCGCCGCGTTATCTCCGGCGGTCAGACAGGCGTGGATCGCGCCGCCCTGGATGTGGCGCTGGAGCTTGGAATCGAATGCGGCGGCTGGTGCCCGAAGGGGCGCCGTGCCGAGGACGGCCACATCCCCGGGAAATACCCGCTGATGGAAACACCGGCACGTCACTATGCCCAGCGCACCCAGTGGAACGTGCGCGATGCCGATGCCACGTTGATCCTGTGCCATGGCACGCCGCGGGGAGGCACGGCCAAGACGGCTGACTTTGCCGAGGCACTTGGCAAGCCATATCTGATGGTCGACCTGGATCAGCCGCCGGATATGCATGGGATTCGGAACTGGCTTGATGCCCGACGTATCAGTACGCTGAACATCGCCGGACCACGGGAAAGTCAGTCTCCCGGCATTTATGCGGAGGCGTGTGAGCTGTTGCGGCAGCTATTTCGGCTTCAGACCGAGACCGGCCCCGACTGACGCACCTCTTCGCTGACCGCGTCGGCGAACTGCGCGAAGTTTTCATGAAACCGCACCGCCAGCTCTTTTGCCTTGGCACTATAGGCAGCCTGGTCGGCCCATGTGTTTGCCGGATTCAGTATCGATTCGGGCACCCCCGGGCATTGCTGTGGTACCTGCAGGCGGAACACCGGATGCTCGACATATGGCACTGTATCCAGCCTGCCGTCCAGCGCATTGTTCAGCATCGCACGGGTATGCGTGATATCCATGCGGTGGCCGATACCATACGGACCGCCTGACCAGCCTGTATTGATCAGCCAACACCGCACATCGTGCTTTTTGATTTTTTCACCCAGCAGTTTCGCATAAGCACTCGGATGAAGCGGCATGAAGGGCGCACCAAAGCATGCGCTGAAGGTTGCCTCGGGCTCGGTCACGCCGGCCTCGGTACCAGCCACCTTGGCCGTGTAACCGGACAGGAAATAATACTTGGCCTGGGCCGGAGTAAGCCGGGAGATCGGTGGCAACACGCCAAAGGCATCGGCAGTGAGAAAAACGATATCCTTCGGGTGGCCGGCCACGCCAGGATAAATCGCGCCCTCGATATGTGGGATGGGATAGGCCGCACGCGTGTTTTCCGTAAGCGTATCGTCGTTCAGATTCACGCGGCGCGCATGGATGTCCAGACGCACATTTTCCAGAACTGTACCGAAATGCTCGGTCATGCGGTGGATGATCGGCTCCTTCTCCGGCGAGAGGTTGATGACCTTGGCATAGCAGCCACCCTCGATGTTGAAAATGCCCTTGTCGCTCCATCCGTGCTCGTCATCGCCGATAAAACGGCGGGCCGGATCGGTTGACAGCGTTGTCTTGCCGGTGCCGGAAAGGCCGAAAAACAGGGCCGGCTCACCATCCTCGCTCATGTTTGCCGAGGCATGCATGGATAATACGCCCCGTTGTGGCAGCAGATAGTTCATCAGCGTAAACACGGACTTCTTGATTTCACCAGCGTAGGAGGTGCCACCGATCAGCACGAGCTTGCGGCCGAAGTGAATCAGGATGAATGCCTCTGAGTTCGTGCCATCCTTTGAGGGCAGGGCGTGGTAATGCGGTGCATGAATGACCGTGAACTGCGGCTCGTCCACGCCGATCTCACGACCAAGGTCCACGGGCCGGATAAACATCGTGCGCGCGAACAGGGCATGCCAGGCATCCTGTGTGATGATGCGCACCGGTACCTCGTAATCCGGGTCGGCGCCCGCGAGGCAGTCCTGCACGAATACATGTCGCCCTTCCAGATACCGGCAGACATGCCGATACAGGGCATCAAAGCGTTCTTCCGGATAGGGCCTGTTGATGTTGCCCCACCAGATATGATCCCGGCTGGTCGGTTCATCCACGATCATCTTGTCGCTCGCGGCCCGACCCGTGTAATAGCCGGTCTGTACTACCAGGGGACCCATATGTGAGATGTGTCCTTCACGGCGGCGTACTGCACGTTCGTACAGAGAGGGGCTGGGTGTATTCCAGTAAATACGCTCCAGATTAACGATGCCAAGTTTCTCCAGGCTCTTGGCTATCTCTGTCGTGTACATCTATCCCTCCTCCCTGTGTCGCTTTTCAAGCATGGACTGAAACACGTCACCGGCATGAAATGACGAGCGCACCAGCGGGCCTGCGGCCACCATCGCAAAGCCCTTTGCCTCCGCCAAATGTCTTATGTCATCGAATTCCTCCGGTGTCCAGTAGCGATGCACCGGATGATGGCGGGCACTGGGCTGCAGATACTGGCCGATGGTCAGGATATCGACATCCGCCTCGCGGAGATCATCCAGCACCTGAAGCACCTCGTCCCGCTCTTCACCAAGGCCCAGCATGATGCCGGATTTCGTCACTACGTCCACGCTCACCTCTTTAGCCCGCTGCAACAGGCGCAGGCTGGTGAAATAGCGTGCGGCCGGGCGCACGCTGCGGTACAGCCTGGGCACGGTTTCCAGGTTGTGGTTGAAAATATCCGGACCGGCAGCCATCACCGTATCCAGGCAGCTGTCCGGCTTGCGCTGAAAGTCCGGCGTCAGCACCTCGATCGTTACATCAGGCATTTTCTCACGCACGGCGCGGATCGTTGCCGCATAGTGTGCCGCCCCGCCATCCGGCAGGTCGTCGCGGTCGACCGATGTAATCACCACATGTGCAAGACCGAGTGTGGCCGCGGCCTCGGCAATATGCGCCGGCTCTTCCGCATCCAGGGGATCGGGCCGCCCTGTCGCAACATCACAAAAGGCACAGGTGCGCGTGCATACACGCCCCAGGATCATGAAGGTGGCCGAGCCACGCTTCCAGCAATCTCCGATATTCGGGCAGGAGGCCTCTTCACAAACGGTATGGAGCCTCAGGCCACGCATGAGCTTTACCAGGTGCCTGTACTCGGGCGACAGCGGCGCACGCACCTTCAGCCAGTGCGGCTTGGGCGCCATCCGGGCACCGGCCGGCTGTATCGGAATGATTTTCTCGCTCACTGGCCTATCCTAGCCCGGATTTTTCATGACGACCATGCGCCGGGACGGCACAGGTGTTTTGCCGAAAGCGCTTCGATGCAATGATGTGTACAGATGAAGAGTGACACACTGCATTTCGTGGTGTCCGGCTTGTTCATACGGGCCGGATGCACGCCTTGGGCTATGCTTCTTGCCTGCATGCGCACCCCGGCCTCGCCTGCCCGGCGCCGGCCATCTGCGACCTCATGAAAAATCCGGGCTGGCCCACCGACCGCTGACCTGCACTATGATTGGGGCATGAGGCTGCATATTGGCTGTCCGGGCTATTACTATCGCGGCTGGCAGGGACGGTGGTATCCGGCCGGCATGAAGACCTCACAATGGTTCGCCTATTACGCCGGGCATTTCGATACGGTGGAAATCAATGCGAGCTTCTACCGCTTTCCCACGACAGCTGCCGTGCGCCGCTGGTACAGGCAGGCGCCAGGGGGCTTCCTGTATTCCGTCAAGGCACCACGGCTGATTACCCACCTGAAACGCTTCCGCGAGACCGAAGCTCTTTTGCGCGATCTGTATAGCATGCTGGCCGACGAGCTGCAGGAAAAGCTTGGCTGTATTCTCTTTCAGATGCCTCCCAGTCTGCACTACGGGCAGGACATACTGAGGCACATCCTGGATCAGCTCGACCCGGCCTTTTGTAATGTATGTGAGTTTCGCCATGCGAGCTGGTGGCATGCCGATGTTCATGCCTCCATGGCCAGGGCCGGTGCCTGTTTCTGCTCGGTGCATGCCCCCAGCCTTCCGGACGACATCGTCAGCACGGGGGATACTGTATATCTGCGCATGCACGGCATCCCGTGGTACAGGCAGGACTACACACAGCCGGAGCTGTCAACGCTGGCGACGCGCCTCCGCAACATCAGCCCCCGGCAGGCCTGGGTTTATTTCAACAACGACAGCGAGGCCTTCGCGCCCTTCAACGCGCAGCGCCTGGCGCAGATCATGGCGGGTGACGACGGCCATGCATTGCCGCAGCATGCCGCGGGATAATAACCGGACCGGCCATCTGATCAGGGGGGTGCCATGGCATGCTGCGCGCACGACAAGACAAAAAGGGAGCGGCCCTTCCCGATGATCTGGGTATGGATTGCCGTTGTCATCCTGTTGCTGGGCGGCCTGCTGCTGATCTGGCGCGCAAATGCCGACAGTATGCTTGCAGCCGGCACCCCGGCCCCGGCGTTTTCGCTGCCCAATCAGAACGGGGAAGTCATCAACTCCTCTACGCTTCAGGGTCACTGGTATGTCATCTACTTCTACCCGAAGGACGATACCCCGGGCTGCACAAAGGAGGCATGCGGCTTCCGCGACCGGTTGTATGAATTGCAGGCCATGGATGTACGCATCCTCGGCGTCAGCTTTGACAGCGTCGACTCACACCGGGCCTTTGCCGAAAAATACCGATTGAACTTTGATCTGCTTGCCAATCCGGAAGGGCGGGTGATCCGCGCCTACGGCGCCACATCCCCCGTGCCCGGGTTCGCCCGGCGCGTCAGCTATCTCGTGGATGATACGGGCGTGATCCGCAAGACATACCCGGACGTTACGCCCAGTGCCCATGCCGGCGACATCATCCGGGATGTAAAGGCCATGCGGTAGCCCGGCCTTTCCGCAAAGCGGCTACAATCAGAGTATGCGCAGCCCGTTTTCCCCTTTCCATCTGTTTGCCTTTATTCTGCTGCTGATCTTCCTGCTGGCCTTCATCCAGCTCGGGCTTGTTTCGCTCGCCTTCGAAAAACTCGGCCTGTCAACCGCACAGGGTATGCTGCTGCTCTTCGCCTCGCTGCTTGGCAGCAGCGTGAACCTGCCGCTGATGCGCATCCGGGCCGAGCGGCCCGAACCGGACCTGCCTGAATTCAGGCTACACAGCCTGCTGCGCATGCCCCTCCTGCCGTTCACCGGATATACACAGATTGCCGTCAATGCCGGTGGCTGCCTGGTACCTCTGGTCTTTTCCGCCAGCCTGATCCATCGCTTCCCGCTTTCGTGGCCGGAGGTCCTGCTTGCTGTCGGCATGGTTGCGATCATCTGTCATATCACAAGCCGGCCGGTGGCAGGTATCGGCATCGGCATGCCGCCGCTGGTCGCTCCACTCGCGGCTGCCATTGTCGCGGTGCTTGTTGACCGCGAGATGGCCGCACCGCTTGCCTATATCTGCGGCACGCTGGGTGTTCTGGTTGGCGCCGACCTGCTGCGGCTGAAGGATGTTGCAAGCCTGGGTACGCCCATGGCCTCCATCGGTGGTGCCGGCACGTTTGACGGCATCTTCCTCACCGGTATCGTGGCTGTACTGCTGACTTAAAGCCGTAACCTTTGGGCGGGTTTCGACTCAGAGATGAATCGCTCTTCCCTCTTGAATCCAGCACAGCCTCGTGAATCATTTCGGACAATGTCGGGGACGGGAACATGTGATGCGCCAACTCCATTGAGGTGGTTTCGGTACTGAATATCATTTTCGCCGACTCTGGCGGGTGCCGGAAGCAATCCATGTAGTCCCGCGCATGCGCAGGCTGTCTCCCGTCATGAATTCGTTCGCAGCGTCGATGACGTGGCTGACAAAGCGCCCGCGTGTTTTCTCGTCAAGCTGATTGACAAGCACCATGACAGGCCCGGCCAGATCTGAAATGGCCTCCCAGTAAGCGGCACCGCTGTCCACCTCAATCACGTCGATCTCCATATCCTCGATCCGGACATCATCGAAGCCGGCTGATTTCATCACGCCGGTCAAACGGTCGGGATCGGCAAAAGCAAATATTCCCGGTGCATCCGGCGGTGGTTTCGGGATATCCATATATTGGGCAAGAACCTTCATGACCAGGCTGACAAAGGGGTTGCGCTCAGGCTCCGCCCAGCAGGCGACGACAACACAGCCCCCTTCCTCCAGCATGTGATGTGCGCGTTTAAGACACTCGCCCGGTTCAGGCATGAACATCAGGCCCCAGCGGATCGTCACCGCATCAAAGGACGATGGGGGAAATCCCAGTTCTTCGCCATCGACGCACAGAAACTCGATATTATCGAGGCTGGCTGCAGCGGCTTTCTCACGGGCAAAGGCCAGCATGTCTTCGACCAGGTCCGTGCCGATGACCCTGCCCGTGTCGCCCACGATATGCGCGGCGGTAATTGCAGGTTCGCCCGTGCCCGAGGCGATATCAAGCACCCTGTGCCCGCGCCTGATGCGCGCGAGTTCCAGCATCCTTTCCGCTACCGGCATCGCACCCTTTCTGAGCAATGCGTCGCGCCGCTGCCAGCCTCCGGCGACGGAAGCCCAGACGTTTCGCTCGCGCTCTTTCATCAATTGCGGTGTCAACTTTTGCATTGCGGGGTTCCTCCCGCTAGAGGTGGATGGCGCGGTCGTCCGAATCCAGCACGGCCTCGTGAATCATTTCGGACAATGTCGGATGCGGGAACATGTGATGTGCCAGCTCCGCCTCTGTCGTTTCCAGCGTCCGTGCCAACCCGAGCGATACGATGAGTTCCGTGGCCTCGGCGCCGACGATATGCGCGCCGAGCAGCTCACCTGTATCAGCGTGGAAAATGGTTTTCACCATGCCTTCGGTTTCGGCCAGGCCCAGTGCCTTGCCGTTCGGCGCATACGACATGTGCCCGATCTTCACCGGAATGCCTTCTTCCTCGCACTGCCTCTCGGTCTTGCCGCATGAGCCAACCTGCGGCTGGCAATACGTGCATCCCGGCACATTGCCGTAATCCACCGGATGCGGCTCCTGCCCGGCAATAGCCTCGACGCAGACAATACCCTCGTGGCTCGCCACATGCGCCAGCGCCGGCGCCCCGATCACATCGCCGATCGCATATACGCCCGGCTGGTCGGTGCGGTAGTAGTCGTCCACGACAATGGTATTGGCCTCGACCTTCACCTGCGTGTGTTCCAGGCCAAGCGCATCGGTATTGCCCGTCACACCGACGGCCACAAGTACCACATCTCCCTCGATGCTCTCCTTCTTCCCCCCGACCTCGTATTCGACCACGGCCTTGCCCTTCGCTTTTCTGGCGGAGGAGACCCTGGCGCCGGTCACCACCTTGATGCCCTGCTTCCTGAAGCTGCGCTCGACCACCCGGGCAATTTCGTGGTCCTCAACCGGCAGCACCTGGTCGGCCGCTTCCAGCACCGTGACATCGGCGCCCATCGCCCTGTAAAAGTAGGCGAACTCCATGCCAATGGCACCGGAGCCAATCACAATCAGCCGCTTCGGCAGGGCCTCCAGTGAGAGCGCCTTTTTGTAGGTGATTACCACCTCGTCATCCACCTCCATGCCGGGGAAGGCACGGGCACGGGCACCCGTGGCAATAATCACATGCCGGGCCGTCACCTCGCGTTTTCCGCCATCGGCCATCTCGACTTCCAGTTTCGGCCCCTCGGCAAAGCGCGCATATCCCGCGATGTGCGTAATCTTGTTTTTCCTGAACAGGAAGCCGATGCCCTTCGACAGCTTGTCGGCAATCTTGCGAGAGCGCGCCATGGCCGCCTTCAGATCAGGCTTCGGGCTCGTAAGGCCGACACCGAGTTCCTTGCCATGTCCCCTGATCACGTTAATTATCTCCGCTGTACGCAACAGGGCCTTGGTGGGGATACAGCCCCAGTTCAGGCAGATGCCTCCCAGGTGTGTGGACTCGATGCAGGCGGTGGACAGCCCCAGCTGGGCGGCACGGATGGCCGCGACATAGCCGCCCGGGCCAGCGCCGATAACCACTACGTCAAACTCGGCCTCGCCGGTCGAAAACACACCGGCTGCCTTCATGTCCGCCGCCGGCTGCACCGCTGTGTCTGCGGCTGCCGCAGGTTCCGGTGCCTCGGCGGGCGGCCCTTCAGCCGCCACATCCGCAAGCCCTGCCGGCATGTAGTCCACCGGCACCTTTTCGCCCTCTTCGGCAATGACTGCAATGGGCGCGCCGACCGGCACGACAGCGCCCTCCGGGGCGAGAATCCTGTGCAGCGTGCCTTCGTCCACAACCTCCATTTCCATCGTGGCCTTGTCCGTCTCGACCTCGGCCAGTACCTCGCCGCTGGTCAGCACGTCGCCTTCGGCCTTCAGCCAGCGGACGATTTTCCCTTCGGTCATCGTCGGGGATAGTTGTGTCATGAATACATCGATGGGCATGCGGGTGTTCCCCCTCTCGTGGACGGCTTGTTACCTAATCCGGCAGCATCCTATAGCCTCAGGGTCGAGGTGTGAAAGATGCGTATTCTGCATACGATGATCCGCGTAGGCGACCTGGACAGGTCCATTCGCTTCTACAGCGACGTGCTGGGCATGCGGCTGCTGCGCCGCAAGGACTACCCCGCCGGCAGGTTCACGCTGGCCTTCGTGGGCTACGGCGATGAGGCTGACAACACGGTGATTGAGCTGACGCACAACTGGGACGTAGCGCACTATGATCTCGGCAACGGGTTCGGCCATATCGCCATTGAGGTTGATGACGTATATGCCGCCTGCGAGCGTATCCGGCAACGTGGCGGAAAAGTCACACGGGAGGCCGGGCCCATGAAAGGAGGCAGCACTGTCATCGCCTTTGTCGAGGATCCGGATGGCTACAAGATTGAACTGATAGGCAGACGGAACAGAAAGGAATCGGATGCCGGCCTATGACATGATTGTTGTCGGCGGCGGCATCAGCAGCCTGAGCATGGCGCACTTCTGCGCGCGGGATGGCCGGAGCGTGCTGCTGCTCGAGCGGGATGCGCGCCTCGGCGGTTGCGTACATTCCCATCGCTTCACCCCCGGCGACCATGCCTTCTGGGCGGAGCTCGGCGCCCACACCTGCTTCAATTCCTACGCCACCCTGCTGGATATCATGGATGACTGCGGCCTGCTTGCCCGGGCACAGGGGCGAGAGAAACTGCCCTATAAAATGTGCGTGGGCGGCGCCCTGAAAAGTATTCCCTCGCAGCTGCATCTGCTCGAGCTGCTGCCACGCCTGCCACGCCTGTTCCGGGCCACAAAGACGGGGAAAACCGTGGCAGAATACTACGGCAGCCTGGCTGGCCCCCGGAATTACCGTGAGGTCTTTTCGCCTGCCTTCAGCGCTGTCATCTGCCAGCCTGCTGATAATGTGCCGGCGGACATGCTGTTCAGGAAAAGGGTCCGACGGAAAGATGTGCAGCGCAGCTTCACCTTTGCCGGCGGGCTGCAAACCATCACAGACACCATGGCACAGCATCCGGGCATCGATTGCCGGACAGGCACGGAGGTCAGCGGCATTGCCTATGATGGCGACGCCTTCTGCCTGACGACCACGGACGGGCAAAGCTTTGCGTCCGGGGCGCTGACCATCGCCACATCAGCCCCGGCGGCCGCCCGTCTGCTGTCGGCCTTTCCCGAAGTTGCCGTGCCCCTGTCCCGTATCGGGGAAGCCGCCATCGAGACGCTTGGTATCGCCGTAGACAGGAAACACATCAAGCTGCCCCCCGTGGCCGGCATCATCGCGCGTGACGACTGCTTCTACTCCGCTGTGTCGCGGGATGTTTTCCCGCATCCCGATCTTCGCGGGTTTACGTTCCACTTCAGGCCGGAGGGCCTTGACGATGATGAAAAACTGAGGCGGGCATGCGCGATCCTGGGCATCACCCCGCAAGCGGTGGCCTTCACGGCCACAAAGACCAACCGGCTGCCCGCCCCGAGGGCGGGGCACGAGCGGCTTGTGCAGGCCATAGACCGGGCCCTGGCCGGCAGGCCGCTGTTGCTGACCGGGAACTATTTCAGCGGCGTCTCCCTCGAGGACTGCGTAAGCCGTTCACAAAGCGAATATGCGCGCCTTCAGGATACGCCAAAGCAGTAGGCGTAGACACCAAGCGGATCGTTCAGACGCAGCCATGGCAGCCGCACACCGGACAGCCAGCCTGTCGGCACGCCTGTCAGTGCCTGCACCATGCCAACCAGCCGCTGCAGCAGCATCTCCGGCAGGCTTTTACCCGCCTCGAAATATCTGACCTCGAAGGTATCCGCAATGCCGGCCTTTCCGGCCGCCGCCTTCACTGCCGCATCCAGCCCGCCCAGCTTGTCCACAAGACCGATCTCTTTTGCCTGCCGGCCACTGTATACCCTGCCCTGGGCAATTTTCTCCACTCGCTTCAGCGGCAGTTTCCGGCCTTCAGACACAATGCGCAGGAATCGCCGATATGCCTCATCAACAGCCATCTGGATGGCCTCGCCCAGTGCCGTCGGCAGCGGCCGGTCCGGGCGCAGCGCACCGGTGATAGTGGTTGTTCCCATGCCATCGCTGTGCACGCCCAGCGCGCTCAGTCCCCGGTGCACATCGGCGAGCAGGCCCACCACGCCAATGGAACCGGTGATGGTGGCCGGACTGGCCCAGATTTCATCCGCCGGCGCGGATACCCAGTAACCACCCGAGGCGGCCACGCTGCCCATGGAAACAACTACCGGCTTGCCGGCGGCCTTGAGGCGCAGCACCGCCTCGCGGATGACCTCCGAGGCCAGGGCGCTGCCTCCCGGGCTGTCCACGCGCAGCACAACGGCACGTACATCCGCATCCTGTTCCGCCTTGCGCAACAGCCCTGCAAGCGTATCGCTGCCAATCAGGCCAGGAGGCTGGTCGCCATCCAGAATCGGGCCGCTGGCAACAACCACGCCGACAAGCTGGTCGCTATCCGGGCTTTCATCCCGCCCGCTGGCCAGCAGATATTTTCTGAATCCGATGGAAGCATAGCGACTGCCCACTTTTTTCTTTCCAAGCTTGGCGGCGATATAGTGATCGGCCGTATACCGATCGGCCAGCCTGTCGACCAGTTTCATGCCCAGTGCCAGCCGGGCGGGGCTGCCTCCATAACGGGCAAGGTATTTCGCCGGATGGTCCAGCATGTCCTGCAATAGCCCTTCATCCATGCCCCGCTCATGCGCCACATCATGCTTGTAGCCATGCCACAAATCCTGCAGCAGTGCCCGGGCATTTTCCCTGGCGGCATCGGACATGGTGTTGCGACTGAATGGCTCCGCAACAGACTTGTAACGGCCGGCCCGGAATACGTGTACATCGGCCTTCAGCCTGTCGAGTGCATCTTTGAAATAGGGCTGATAAAGGCCCAGGCCATGCAGCAGCACGGCACCCTGCGGATGCAGGAACACGGTATCGGCACAGGCCGCGAGATAATATTGCGACTGGGAATAGTAGTCCCCGACAGCCACGACCTTCTTGCCGCTGCTCCTGAAATCAAGAATGGCCTGACGCAGCGCCCGCAGCCGGGGCAATGGCGTGCGTTCCATTTTTTTGAGGTCGAGCACCATGAGCCGGATGCGCGCATCATCGCGCGCCATATGGATGGCATCGAGCACATCACGCATGCGTGTCTCAAGCGCCATGCCGGTCAGCGCCGTCTCTGCCGGCGAGGCCAGCTCCGGCTGCTCCACAATCCTCCCACCCGGATCAATGATGAGCGCCGCTCCGTCCGGCACCGAAGGCCTGTGCATCACATAGGCAACAACAAGCAGCACGAGAATGAACAAAAACACGATATTCACCAGCAGACGGCGGAACACATCAAAGGCATGAAGCAGGCGTTCAAACATGGCGACCCCCAAAGCGTGGATACTATCTCACTAGGGCCTGTTCACACCACGTCCGGCAATGACGAAGGCGCCGGATTTGATGCGGTGCAAGGCATTCCGAGCAGGGTGTGCTGACTGCACATCTGCGAGGAATAACACCGCAACGCGCGAAGCCCGGCGCCTTCCCGGACGGGCCGCGCCCCGAATGGCGCGATACCTGTGTTGCTCGCCGCTTATTTGGCGCTGCCAAACCGCGCGGCTCGCGCCTTGGCCTGCATCCATTCGGATACAGCGGCGACATTCGTCGGACGTAGCGTGAACAGGCCCTACTTTCCCGCATCTTGGCAAGCGTGGCGCCGGGCATAGAGTGCCGGCATGCCGCAACACATCGACATGCTGCAGGCCATCGTGCTTGCCTTTGTACAGGGGTTGACCGAATTTCTTCCCATTTCATCCTCGGCACACTTGGCCCTGGTACCGCTGCTGTCCGACTGGCCGGATCAGGGGCTGGCCTTCGACTGTGTCCTGCACCTGGGCTCGCTGACAGCCGTCGTCATCTTTTTTCGCACCGAGTTGACGCAGATGGGCGCAGGCATCCTGCGCACCATTGCCGCCCGTTCCTGGCACACCGATGCGGACGGACGGCTCGCCTGGCTAATTCTCATGGCAACGGTCCCGGTCGGGCTGGCCGGGCTGGCCTTCAAACATATCGTGGAAGGTGAGCTGCGCACAGTTACAGTGATTGCCCTTGCATCAATCGGCTTCGGGCTGCTGCTATGGCTTGCCGACATCACTGGCAGGCGCGTCCGTCAGACCAGCGACTGGCACCTGCGAGACGCCCTTCTCGTTGGCATTGCTCAAGCTATCGCCCTGATTCCGGGCACCTCGCGCTCCGGCATCACGATGACGGCCGCATTGCTGCTGGGTTACTCACGCGAGGCTGCCGCTCGCTTCTCTTTTCTGCTCTCCATCCCTGTCATCGTGCTGGCCGGCGGCCTGAAGTTGAAAGACTGGATCGAGCAGCCCGCCCAGGCCGCCTCCGCGCCGGAGCTTGTCGTGGGCTATCTGGTTTCCGCCATCTCCGCCTATATCTGCATCCACCTCTTTCTCACCTTCCTTGAACGCACCGGCATGACGCCATTTGTCATCTACCGCATTCTGCTTGGTGTGGCATTGCTGGCGGTTTGATGTGCTGACCTGGCCCGGCTTCGACCCCATTGCCCTCCAGATCGGGCCCATTGCCATTCACTGGTATGGCCTGATGTACGTCATCGGCTTCTTTCTCGTCTTCCGGCTTGGCAGGCGCCAGCTCGTGGAGCGTGGCGAATGGGACACGCTGGTTCCGGCGCAGCACTATGAGGGCCTGTTTAACTGGCTGATTCTCGGTGTCATTCTCGGGGGGCGCATAGGATATGTGGTGTTCTACAACCCTGCCTACTATCTCGCCCACCCCATCGAGGCCCTTTATGTCTGGCGCGGCGGCATGTCGTTCCATGGCGGCATGCTCGGACCGCTCATCGCCGGCTGGGTTTACTGCCGCAGGCATGCGCTTCCCTTTCTGCTGCTTGCCGACCGGCTATTCACAGCCGCACCACTGGCGCTGGCCTTCGGACGCCTCGGCAACTTCATCAACAGCGAGCTGTGGGGCCGCGTCACGGATGTGCCCTGGGGCATGGTGTTCCCGAATGCCGGACCTGCCCCGCGGCACCCGAGTCAGCTTTATGAGCTTTCTCTGGAAGGCATCGCGCTGTTCTGTGTGCTCTGGTTCACGCGCCGCCGCGACTGGCCGGCAGGCTGCCGTGTGGCGCTGTTCCTCATCGGCTACGCACTGGCGCGCATCTTCTGTGAAATGTTCCGGCAGCCGGACGCCCAGCTCGGCTTCCTCTTCGGGCCGGTCACGATGGGCATGCTGCTTTCCTCGCTCATGCTTGTCGGCGGTATCGGTATGTGGCTGATACTGGTGCGAAAGGCCCGGAGCCAAGGTGGCAGGGCTTGAGCGGAGACACCAGTACAGCCAGCATGAAGGGTGTGCATATCGCCACCTGGAACGTAAACTCACTGAACGTCCGGCTTCCACACGTGCTTGAGTACCTGGAAGCAAAGGCCCCGGATATTCTGGCCCTGCAGGAAACCAAGCTGCCGGATGACGCCTTCCCTGCTGCCGAGATTGAACAGGCCGGATATCACGTCTGCTTCTCCGGCCAGAAAACCTATAATGGTGTAGCCATCATCAGTCGCACACCGCTGACCGACCATCGCCGTGACATGCCCGGCATGGACGATCCCCAGTGTCGGCTGCTTGTGGCAACAGCCGGGGACGTCCGCATCGTCAATATCTACGTTCCCAATGGCCAGGAAGTCGGCTCGGAAAAGTATGCCTATAAAATCCGCTGGCTCACAGCCCTGAAGGAACTGCTGAAGGACGAGCTGGCGACACATCCCCGCCTCGTGCTGCTCGGTGATTACAACATTGCTCCGGCGGATATCGACGTGCACAACCCTGCCCGATGGCGCGGCAAAATCATGTGTTCGGAGGAGGAGCGTCATATATTCACGGATTTGCTGCAGCTCGGCCTAGTGGATATCGTGCGCCAGCTGCATCCGGACACGCCGGAGTATTCCTGGTGGGACTATCGCCTCGCGGCCTTCCCGCGCGGCTGGGGCCTGCGCATTGACCACATCCTGGCCACGCCGGCGCTTTCCTTCACGCAGGTCGGCGTGGATACACAGATGCGCGCAAGGCAGCGGCCCTCCGACCATGCCCCCGTCTGGGCAACCACGGCCTGATGCGTCAGGCAACACACCGGCTTGGGATTCGCTGCCACGGCCGTGGCATGTACGAGCTTACGCGGGAAGTAGCAGCCTGGCTGGCAGACACGGGCATCCGGACAGGGCTGTTGACACTGTTCGTCCAGCACACGAGCTGCTCCCTGCTGATACAGGAAAATGCCGATCCTGCTGTTCAGCATGACATGGAACGCTTTCTTTCCCGGCTGGTGCCGGATGGCGACCCGATGTATGAACATGCCTCCGAAGGGCCCGATGATATGTCCGCACACGTGCGTTCGGCGCTGACACAAACCTCACTGAATATCCCGATCCACCAAGGGCGCATGGTCCTTGGCACCTGGCAGGGCGTGTTTCTGTTTGAGCATCGCACACACCCCATGCGAAGGGATGTGCTTTTGCATCTGATCGGGGAGTGACACATATCACGGCCTGAGCTGTCTCTCACCACCAGATTGCCGCCTGTTTCATCAAGCAGATGTAACCAGGAGGCAGCATGTACTACGGTACGGAGAAAATCTATCCGGGCAAATCCCGACGCCGTCGCTCTTCGTCGTCATTCCGCAGCTTTGGCCTGATCACAGCACTTTGCCTGGGCCTTGCTGTTCTGCTCAGTCTTTAGCAGCCGTGAGCCACTGCACAGCCCTGGTCTCCTTTGGTATGAAAAATCAGGGCTAGCCGCGCTTTACCTGCACCAGCTCAACAACTAGTCTCCCTGGCCACTAAACCCTCGGGAAGATACTGGATGCTACAACGCGTTTTTGGCCTGTTTTCACAAGATATTTCCATTGATCTGGGTACGGCGAATACACTGATTTATGTGCGCGGCGAGGGCATCATTCTCGAAGAGCCTTCGGTTGTGGCCGTACACAAAGGCAGCGACAAGATCGGGCGGCGCGTGCTGGCCGTAGGCGCCGATGCAAAACGCATGCTGGGCAGAACGCCCGACAGCATCACGGCCATTCGCCCGCTGAAGGATGGCGTAATTGCCGACTTTGTCGTTACCGAGGAAATGCTCAAGCAGTTTATCCGCAAGGTACACAAGCGCTCCTGGGGCATTGCACCGCGCATTATCATCTGTGTGCCTTATGGCTCCACGCCCGTGGAACGCCGGGCCATCCGTGAATCCGCACTGTCGGCCGGCGCGCGTGAGGTCTATCTGATCGAGGAGCCCATGGCCGCCGCCATTGGTGCCGACCTGCCCGTCACGGAGGCGTCCGGCTCACTGGTTGTTGATATTGGCGGTGGCACCACGGAAATTGCCGTACTCAGCTATGGCGGCATCGTCTTTTCGCGTTCCGTACGTGTTGGTGGCGACAAAATGGATGAGGCCATCATCAATCAGCTGCGTCGCAAATACAGTCTGCTTATCGGCGATACAACAGCCGAAAACCTGAAAATCCACCTGGGCAGCGCCTACCCGCAGGAGAAGCGCCGCGAGATGGATGTAAAGGGCCGGGATCTCATCAATGGTGTACCGAAAAACCTCACCCTGGATGACTCAGAAATCCTCGAGGCCCTCACCGAGCCGGTCAACGCAATCATTGAAGGCGTGAAGGTCTGCCTGGAGCGCACCCCGCCGGAGCTTGCCGCGGACATCGTGGACAAGGGCATCATGCTCACCGGCGGTGGTGCCATGCTGGTGGGCCTGGATCAGCTGCTGCGCGAGGAAACGGGCTTGCCGGTCTCCGTGGCGGAAAACCCATTACATTGTGTTGTCCTCGGCAGTGGCCGCGTTCTGGAGGAACTGGAAAGCATGCGGGACGTGCTGTTCGAGGAATAGTTTGCCTTCGTTTCGGCAGCGCCTGCGGATTTTCGCTTGGCTTGTCCCCGGCCTTTTGATCCTGTACGTCGCCCAACAGCTTCCGCTACCCCAATATGCCAACCTGTGGCTTGCACCCATGATGGATGCGCTGTACAAGCCGGTACGATGGTTTGATGCATCACGTCTGTGGCTACAGGATCGTGCCAGCCTGCAGGCACAGCTTTCCCTGCTGCAAACAAGGCTGGAACAGCAGGCTGCTTTTATTCAGGAAACACGAAGCCTGCGTGAGGAAAACCGGCAGCTCCGTCGACTCCTGCATCTGCCGGAGAATCCCGGTATGCGCTGGGAGGCTGCCCGGGTGCTTGCGCGCAGTCCGGAAAAGCTGAGCCGACACCTGACCATTGAAACCGGCAGCGCCAGGGCCGACAGTGTGGTTGCTTCAAGCGAAGGCCTGGTCGGACTCGTGGATGCAGTTAGTGGAAGACATGCCGTTGTCCGCACCATCATGGATGCTTCACTCGCCGTGCCCGTAACCATTCCACACCGCCCACTGGCTGCCCTGTTGCGTGGTCTGGGTGATCGTCTCCAGGTGGAGTTTGTACCTTGGAAGGCAGCACCAGGCGTCGGGAGTATTTTGCAGACGAGTGGAGCCGGAGGGATTTATCCGCCCGGCATCCCAGTGGCACGCATCACACGTGTCCGTCGTGTTGCCGGAGAGGCTTTTGCTGCAGTTGAGGCGGAGCCTCTGGCACACTGGCACCGCGAGGCATGGCTAGCCATCCTGACCAGGAAAGCGCCTTGACACACCATATCCGGGCTGCCGTCCTGCTCTTTCTTTCCCTGCTGGGCATTTGTCTCAACCTTGGCATGGCCGGACACATTGAACAGCCGGACTGGTCCCTGGCCCTGCTGATTGCAGCCTTGTTTGCCAACCCTGGCAACTGGCCATGGCTGATACCCGGATTCTTCGCACACGATGTTATTCTTCATTGGACGGTCTGGGGCACGCTGCCGCTTGCGGTCATTGCCCCCTATCTGCTTCAGCGCGGAGACCGGGAAATCAGTACCGCCCTGTTGCGTCGTGTCATCCTGATGACCGCACTCAGTATTCCCATGCTCTGGCTGGGCGCGGGCTTCAGCCAATGGCTGTTAACATTGTTGTTATGCCTGCCCCTGTGGCACTGGATTACGGTTTCACATGCAACCACTGCGTGAAATTCGCAAGCGTTTTGAGCAGCGTATCCTCTTTTTCCAGTTGCTGGGCTTTCTGTTCTTCCTGCTTTTGTTTTTGCGACTGCTGGATTTGCAGTGGCTACAGCATGAAGGGCTGCTGCTGCAAGCGGAGCAGAACAGGATCAACATCGTTCCAATCCTCCCGACACGGGGCGAGATCGTAGATCGGCATGGGCGTGGCCTCGCTGTCAATCACGTGTCCTATTATATCGACATCATCCCCGAACGCGTCCCCGATATGCAAAAGACCCTGACGCAGCTGGCCCATCTGCTCGGCTGGAATGAGCAGCGGCTGGCCAGTGTGATGCGGCGACTGAAGCGTGCGCGCCGCGACCGGCCGGTGCTTGTGGCAGATCAAATCCCCTGGCGGCGTATTGCCCGACTGGCTGTGCGACTGCATCGCATCCCCGGTGTTGATGTACGGGCTGGTACGCATCGGTATTACCCTTACGCAGCATTGACCTCTCACCTTATCGGCTATCTCTCACTGGCCAATGCGGCCGATGTAAAAAAAGGAATTCTTCCCATTGAAAAAGCCGGGCGTAGCGGTGTTGAAAAGGCCTTCGAGTCCTTGTTGCACGGTCGCCCGGGCTCCCAGTACGAGGAAGTCGATGCGCGCGGCCGCAGGATTGGTGTACTCAAACGCACGCCTCCGGTTATGGGTACACGCCTCAAGTTGAGCCTGGACATTGACCTACAGCAGGTGGCTGCCCGAGCCATGGGGAACCGCACTGGTGCGGTTGTCGTCATGGACGTACAAACCGGCGGTATACTTGTACTCCTGAGTCAGCCCGGTTTTGATACCAACCGATTCATCAGTGGTCTGGAAGCCGAGCAATGGAAACTGCTGCTGAACAATCCGAAACGCCCGTTGCTGAATCGCGCGATTCAGGCAGCCTTTCCTCCAGCCTCAACCTTCAAGCTCATTACGAGCCTGGCGGGCCTCAGGCATGCAGCGCCACTGACAAGGCGCAGCACAACGTGTAGCGGATTCATCCAGCTCGCCGACAGAAAGCTGCGCTGCTGGAAACACAGGGGCCATGGTCACATTGGCATCCATCGGGCGATTGTTGAATCCTGCGATGTCTATTTTTACGAACTCGGCGACCAGCTGGGCATGGAAAACCTGCAACAGGAAGCCATGACCTGGGGCTTTGCCCAGCCAACCGGCGTTGTGCTTTCACCTGAGGCCAAAGGTACAGCTGGCGTCCGCGGGGCTCATTCAGCATCAGGCCGCCGCCGTCAATGGTTCCGTGGGGAGACAATGATTGTCGCCATTGGCCAAGGTGCAGTCAGCGTCACCCCGATCCAGATGGCACGCTTTGCTGCAGCTATTGCCAATGGTGGAAAATTGCTCAGGCCCCGCCTTCGTGCCGGATTGCCGGCCGAAGTTGTACGTAACATCGACGTTGACCCGAAGAATCTGAACATTGTGCGTGAGGCCATGCGTGATGTTGTCGCCAACCTCCACGGCACGGCACATGCCGCTCTGGCACGTCTTCCCTGGAAGGTTGCCGGCAAAACAGGTACAGCCCAAGTCGTCAGCATGTCCCAGGATGAGGACAAGAGAAAGGTGACGGGGCCGGACCATCATCGTGACCATGCATGGTTCATGGGCTATGCTCCCTATGAGCACCCGCGTATTGCCTTCGCCGTATTCATCGAACACGGTGGTCACGGTGGCTCCGCTGCGGCCCCGGTTGCAGCAGCTATCGTACGGGCCATGGCAGCAAAGGAGACACCCGATGTTTGAGGTGATCCGGCGAATCGATCGCGTGCTGCTTGCCTGCCTGCTGTGTCTTGCCGCTCTTGGCATCGCAACCGTCTATGCCGCTGTCCATGAGGGAGATATCAGTCTCTGGCAGCGTCAGAATGTATACTGGGCCCTCGGTATTTGTGTCATGTTCGGCTTGTGTTTCGTGCCCCTCAGGTTGCTGGCGCTGGCAAGCTGGCCTGTGTATGCGTTTGCCCTGCTTTGCCTATTGCTCGTTCCCCTTACCGGCGACACGCAGATGGGGGCGCGGCGATGGCTGAACCTGGGCCCGGTTCACATGCAGCCTTCCGAGATTATGAAATGGGCCATGGTGCTCATCCTTGCCCACTGGTTTGCCTCGCGTGAGGCCAGTTCGATTCGCAACCTGATTGTTCCGTTCTTCCTGTTATTAATCCCGGCTCTGCTTATTGTCCGCCAGCCTGATCTGGGCACGGCTCTTGTGCTCCTGCTTGCCGGTGGCGCCATGATCCTTGCCGCCGGCCTGCCCTGGCGCTGGCTTGTCTATGCCGTGGGAGCCGGGTTGGCCTGCCTGCCTGTCTTGTGGATCAATATGCACGCTTATCAAAAGCAGCGGGTTCTGACCTTTCTCGACCCCCAGTCCGATCCACTCGGCGCCGGCTATCACGTGATTCAGTCCACGATTGCCATAGGCTCGGGAGGCATCTTCGGTAAAGGATATCTGCAAGGCACGCAGGACCGGCTGCATTTCCTGCCCGAGCAGCACACGGATTTCATCCTTGCCGTCCTCGCGGAGGAAGGTGGCCTGGTGATGTCATTCATCCTGTTCCTGTTGTACGGCATTCTGCTGTTTCGCCTGCTGACCATCGCTGAACGGGCAAGCACCCGCTTCAGTGCACTGCTTTGCCTCGGTATCACGACATTGTTCCTGCTGTATGCAAGCATCAATATTGGCATGGTTTCCGGCGTCCTTCCGGTCGTCGGCGTGCCGTTGCCATTCATCAGCTATGGTGGATCAGCCCTTGTCACCATGCTGGCCGCGCTGGGCATTGCACTACGCGTTGGCATCGAATCATACGATAGAATCCCGTGGCAGCGGCCCGGCAGTCCGTTCGCCTGATCCCTCAGTTGCGCAGCCACGTAACTGCAGCAGCCAGAAGCAGCAAGGTAGCCAGACCAGCGAACAGCAAGCGCAGGGCCGGCCGCAACTCTGCTTCCGGATAGTGTGCGTGAAGCCTGGCAGCCAGCCGTGTGGATGTGGGCAGGGCTGCCGCAATGCCGGCCCACGCACCGGTGAGAAATATCGCCTGGCTCGCCACAAGCCCGCTCCATTGCCGCTCCAGCAACATGTTCAGCAGTACAGCCGCCAGTGACATCACAGCCCCACACAATGCCGTGGTGCCCACAGCCTCCCGGAGGGGAAGCAGACGCCGGAGAAGCGGTACCAGCAATGTGCCGCCACCAATACCAAGCATGCCGGAGACATAGCCGATCGGGCCGGACCAGCTGGGAAGTGACTCTGCTGATCTCCCGCGTTTGACTTTCCGGCCGTAATCCCACGCCACCCAGCCATCCAGGACCGCCAGGGCCAGCAGCGTCACGGCCTCCGGAATGTGCAGCGTGCTCCACAGGCCAATTGCTGCACCAAGCACCAGGCCGGGAATCAGCTGCCTGAATACCGGCATACGCACGTGGCCGAGACGCCAGTGTGCCCGCGTGGAAAACAGGCCGGTGATAAACACCGCCACCATACTGGCCACGATTTGCAGTGACAGGGTCTCATGCTCGCCCGGCATCAGCGCGTAGAACACCGGCACATAGATCAGGCCACCACCGATCCCGGCCAGCCCGGCCAGCAGCCCGCCCGCTCCACCGGCAACGACGCCGGTCAGCAGGCCGTAAAGCAGCAGATAGACATCAGAGCCAGCCATGTTGCCGGACTCTGCATGCCTGGCCACCTCTTTGCCAATACAGGCCGGGATTCCTTTACGTCTGGTGCTTGTGCTCCCAGATCACACGGCGGCCATCAAGCCTGAAGCTCTCCTCAACCAGCCTTTTCAGCACCGCCGGATAAAGCCTGTGCTCCTGCTCCTGGATGCGGGAGTGCAGCGATTCGCGCGTATCGTCATCCTGTACCGGTACGGCCGCCTGGTCGAGGATCGGGCCACCATCCAGCACCTCATCCACCAGATGCACCGTACAGCCCGAGATTTTGACACCATGGGCCAGCGCGTCACCCACACCATCCGCACCCGGAAAGGCGGGCAGCAGCGCCGGATGAATGTTGATGATGCGGTTTCTGAAGCGCTGCACGAAGCTGGATGAGAGAATGCGCATGTAGCCTGCCAGCACAATCCATTCACATTCGGCCTGCTCGATATGCGCCGCGCAGGCCGCGTCAAACGCAGCGCGGTCGCCATAATCGCGCGGACTCAGATGAAGCACCTGCGGCACACCCGCTTCATGGGCAATCGCCAGCGCAGGGGCGTCAGCCTTGTCCGATATCACCAGGGCAACGTTGACCGGACACGTCCCCGCTGCCGCTGCCTCCAGGATCACCTTCAGGTTGGTGCCGCGGCCACTGGCCATGACCGCAATATTCACCGACCTCACGTGAGGCCTTCGAGAACCACGGCATCGGCCTCGCGTTGCTCCACTGAGCCGATGCAGTAGACCGTTTCCCCGGCATCGGCAAGCGCCTTTTCCGCCCTGTCCGCCTCCGCCTCCGGCAGGATCACAACAAAGCCCACGCCCATATTGAAGGTGCGGTAGCGCTCGGGCGGCAGAACATCGGCAAAACCAAGCAGATAGGAAAAAGCTGGCGGTACCGGCCAGCAGGAAATATTGACGCGGGCAGCAAGGCCCGCGGGCAGTATGCGCTCGATATTGTCATACATGCCGCCACCGGTGATGTGTGAAAAGCCATGTACATCAATGCCCGCCCGGATCAGAGTCTTGACCGCAGGCACATACAGGCGTGTTGGTGCCAGTACACCTTCCACCGCGGGCGTGCCGTCCGGCAGCATATCCTTCTCCAGATCCGCCTCCCCCAGATCCAGTAATCGCCGCACCATTGAATAACCATTGGAGTGCGGCCCGCTTGAGGCCAGGCCGAGCAGCACGTCACCCACCGCAATCTGGCTGCCATCAATGATATCGTGTCTGTCGACAACCCCGACTGCAAAGCCACCGATATCATAATGGCCAGGGGCATACATGCCGGGCATCTCGGCCGTTTCACCGCCAATCAGCGCGCATTCGCAAACACGGCAGGCGGCTGCGATGCCCTCAACGACACGGGCCAGGGTTTCATCGTCAAGTTTTCCTGTAGCCAGGTAATCGAGAAAAAACAGTGGGGCAGCACCCTGTGCAGCGATATCATTCACACACATGGCCACAACGTCCTGGCCGGCAACCTCGGCCCGGCTATACTTCTGTAACAGTAACAGCTTCGTGCCGACCCCGTCGGTCGAGGCAACAAGCACGGGCTCCTGCATACCCGAAAAATCCGGTCGAAACAGGCCGCCGAAGCCACCCAGCCCCGCCAGCACTTCCGGCCTTTCCGTGCTTGCAACCGCCGCCTTGATGCGGCTGACAAAGGCGTTGCCGGCATCGATATCGACGCCGCACTCGGCATAGCTCAGCGATTTTTCCTGTGCCATGAACAAATCCCCACCAGGCCCGGTTTTCCCCTTGTAAGCTAGATATCTAGGTTGCGAACCTTCAATGCATTGTCCTGAATAAATTTACGGCGTGGCTCAACGGCATCACCCATCAGTGTGGAAAAGGTTTCATCTGCCGCCACGGCATCTTCGAGACAAACCCTGAGCAGAATGCGCTTCTCCGGATCCATCGTAGTTTCCCAGAGCTGGGTTGGATCCATTTCACCAAGACCCTTGTAGCGCTGGATGTTCAGGCCCCGACGACCTTCCCTTTCGATCACGTCGGCAACATCCTCATAGTGGGTAATCTCCCAGCGCTTTTCTCCGGCCTCCAGGTAAGCACCTTTCTCCACAAGCGCCTGCACACTGCTACACAACTTGAAGGCCTCGGCATATTCGCCTGTGCTGATCAGATCACGATCCAGACAGGAATGCATCGTGCGCCCGTGATCAAGGCGTTGAAACTCCACACGCCAGCAGCCCTGTTCCGCATCCTCCTGCAGTAACCAGTTGAGCCGTTCATCTTCCCGCGTTGAGCGGGTGAATGCATCAACCAGTGTCTGCATGCGTGCCTCCAGGCGCTCGCGATCACGCAGAGTGGCAAGATTCATCTTGCCGGTCTCCAGAAGCACACGCAGAATCTTATAATCCAGCCGCTGGGACAATCGTGTCATCAAGCGTAGCAGCCGATGAATGCTCTTCACCATGGTATGTAGTCGTTCACCATGAATCGGTTTTGCGCCTGGGGCCGGGTAATAGCTCATATTCTGGCTGCCTGTTTCGAGGAGAAAGTCCGCCAGCTCTTCATCTGTCGAGATGTACCGTTCCTTTTTGCCACGGGCAACGCGATACAGGGGTGGCTGAGCGATATACAGGTAGCCCCTGTTTATCAGCTCCGGCATCTGCCGATAGAAAAACGTGAGCAATAACGTGAGAATGTGCGAACCATCTACATCCGCGTCCGTCATGATGATGACGCGATGGTATCTGAGCTTGGAAATATCGAAATCATCCGCACCAATACCGGTGCCAAGTGCCGTAATCATCGTACCTATTTCCTGCGAGGACAGCATCTTGTCGAAACGCGCCTTCTCGACATTCAGAATCTTGCCCTTCAGTGGCAGGATGGCCTGGAACTGCCTCGATCTTCCCTGCTTGGCTGAGCCACCGGCGGAATCACCCTCGACGAGGAATATCTCGCAGGAAGCAGGATCCTTCTCCTGACAGTCCGCCAGCTTTCCGGGCAGGCTGGAAACATCGAGTGCACCCTTGCGACGCGTGAGTTCCCTCGCTTTTCTCGCTGCCTCGCGGGCGAGTGCCGCCTCCACTGTTTTGCCGACGACGCGCTTGGCCTCGGCAGGGTTCTCTTCCAGCCATTCGGAAAACTTTTCCGTCACAATGGCTTCAACAGCAGGACGCACATCGCTGGAGACCAGCTTCTCCTTTGTCTGGGAGGAGAACTTTGGATCGGGCACCTTGACGGACAGCACGGCTGTCAGCCCTTCACGGCAATCCTCGCCGGAAAGACTCACTTTGTGCCTTTTCAGCATATCCTTGTCATTGGCATAGTTGTTGATACAACGCGTCAGTGCCGCACGCAGGCCAGCCAGGTGCGTACCGCCATCGCCCTGAGGAATATTGTTCGTGTAGCAGAACACATTTTCACGATAGGCATCTGTCCACTGCATGGATAAGTCAACGACGATACCGTTGCGCTCACCCTGTATCGTGATGCAGCGACCATGCAGCGATGTGCGCGTACGGTTCAAATGTTCGACAAAGGCAGTAATGCCACCTTCATATTCAAAGATATTCCGGTTTTCACTGCGTTCATCATACAGCTCGATGCGTACACCACTGTTCAGAAAGGACAGTTCCCTGAGCCGGGTAGAAAGCGTATCAAATGACATATTACGGTGTGAAAACACATCCAGGCTCGGCAAAAAGCGGATCTCCGTCCCCGTTCCCTTGGCCTCGCCAACGGCCTTCAGTGGCGCCTGCGGCACGCCATTCTCATAGCGCTGGAAGTAAACCTTGCCTCCGCGGCGAATCACGAGCTCAAGATATTCGGACAGGGCGTTCACAACCGATACCCCCACGCCGTGCAGGCCGCCGGATACCTTGTAGGAGTTGCTGTCGAATTTGCCGCCGGCGTGCAGCACGGTCATGATTACCTCGGCAGCTGACCGGTTTTCCTCAGGGTGTATATCTACCGGTATGCCGCGGCCGTTGTCACGAACGGTCACGGAGTCATCCGAATGAATGATGACATCGATACGATCGCAGTGTCCTGCCAAGGCCTCATCAATAGCGTTGTCGACCACTTCGAATACCATATGATGCAGGCCGGTGCCGTCATCGGTATCACCGATATACATACCCGGACGCTTGCGCACCGCATCCAAGCCACGCAGCACCTTGATGCTGCCTGCGTCATAGGCATGTTTTTCTGGCGTGCTCATGCCGCCTCCTCTATCTCCGTATATGTGGGGACCAGCAGCCGCTTATCACCGCCTGCCACCAGTTCAAACTGCTCGATGTTCACTTCCTGCGGCAGACTCACGCCCGGCCCTGTCAACAACGACTGGGCACCTGTTTGCTCCAGTCTGGCCAGCAGGCGCTTCTGCCGGCCCGCATCCAGTGCCTCCAGACAATCATCCAGCAACAGCACGGGTACAATGCCCCTGTATTGTGCCCGCAGACGCTGCTCGGCTAGCCTGATCGCCATGGCTGCCAGTTTCTGCTGCCCACGGGAGCCAGCACTGCGGATTTCCCTCCCCAGATACTCGATACGCAGACGATCACAATGCGGTCCCCGGCGCAGCGCACCAAGCCGTGCATCCTCATGCCGCCTGGCTCGCAGCAACTCACACCAGGCATCCTCTCCGTCCGGCCCGGTTGTCTGCATGCCCAGTGTAAGCCTGGCTTCAGTAAGCGCCTCATCCTCCGCAAGGCAGGCGTTTAACTCCGAGATAAACATATCCCGTACCTGCACAATCTTTTCTGCATGGGTAGCGATTTGGTGCTCCCATGCATCAAGCTCTGCAGCCGATGCACTTTTTCGCAGCAGGCGATTCCGCTGCATAACGCTGCGAAAATAGCTGCGGTAAACCCCGGATGTCTGTCTGCAGGACATGATCAGGCTGTCAAGCCAGTGCCGCCGCTCCACAGGTGTACCATCAATCAGCCTGCGGGCATGCGGAGCCTCTGCGATGACCGGCAGAGCCTGGAACAGCTCGCTCCGTTGCCGGATAGGCCTTCCCTGCATGAAGATATCGGCCTTGCGACGTTTCCCATGAACCTCCACATGCAGCGGCCCGTAGCGCTGCCAGATACCGGTTATCCGAAAGCCACTTTCTCCATGCCTTGTCAGCTCCGGGTCGCGTGCCTGCCGGAAAGAGCGGCCTTGTGCCATGAGATTGATCGCTTCCAGCAGCGTTGTCTTACCGCAACCATTCTCACCGACCACCATGTTGATCCCGGGGCCGCATCGCCATGTCATGCTGGTATGACAACGAAGCGACTCAATTCGAACTTCCCTGACGATAAGCGGGGTGGCCATCAGCTATGTAAGCCTGCCGATACAGGAAATTGGGCCAACCTAAATGCGCATGGGCATAACAACATAACGAGCAGTCTGATTGCCATCCTCAAGGAGCAGTACAGGTGACAGGCTGTCCTTGATCTCCACCCTTACATGTTCTCCACCGATAACCCCGAGGACATCCCTCAGATACCGGCCATTGAAGCCGATTTCCAGCTCTGGACCGGTATAATCGATCTCGATTGACTCCTCCGCCTCCTCCTGTTCCGTGTTATGTGTTGTAATCACCAGTTCCCCGGCCGTGAACTGCAGTCGCACATCATGCGTAAACTCGTTTGCCACAATCATACTGCGCCGGAGCACCCGATCCATCTCCACCCTTGGAATAACTGCTGCCTCTGGATTGTCACGTGGAATGACATCTTCATAAGAGGGAAAACGGGCGTCGATTAGCTTGGAACTCAGGCTATTCTGGCCAGCAACCACCCGCACCTGGCGCTCACCAATATACAAATCCAGCTGTCCCTGGCATTCCTCGGCCAGCCTGCGAATTTCCATGACTGCCTTGCGTGGTACGATGCTCTGACATTTGCTTGCCTTTTTGTGCAGGGTTGCTTCATGCATAGCCATGCGATGGCCGTCGGTAGCCACCAGGCGAATGTGGCCAGCATCATCCAGTTCAAAAAGCGTACCTGTCAGATACTTGCGTGTCTCGTCGTGGGACATGGCAAAGCTTGTGGATGTAATCATTCGGGCCAGATCGCTGCCATCGATGGAAACGAGACTGGCCTCCTCCTCTTCCTTGATTGCCGGAAAATTTTCGGCTGGCAACGTAGCCAGCCGAAACTTTGACCGACCGCTCTTTAAGAGAAGAAACCCTGCCTCAAGGGCTAGATGTACATCGGCCGTATTGCTGAGCTCCTTCAGTATTTCAAACAGCTTCCTGGCGGATACCGTGATGAGACCTTGCTCTTCCACGTCCGCATTGGTGTGGGCGCGGATACCCACTTCCAGATCCGTTGCGGTAATGCACAGGCTTTTTTCACCAGCCTCCAGAAGAACATTGGAAAGAATCGGTACGGTATGGCGTTTTTCAACAATGCTTTGACAGCGCTGGACAGCCTGTAGCAGGTTCTGTCTGGACAAAGTGAGGCGCATACATGTCTCCTTTTTCTTGCAGGCACATTTATATCAAATATTCAGCCGTCATCATAGAGCTTGTGGATACTGTGGGCAAAGGCTCCGCGCCCATGCAGGCCAGCACGAATGACGGATAGTAGCTGTGGAAAAGAGGCTGGTGGATGCAGGGATAAGATGTGGGTGGTTTTCTCACCAGTCTGTCTGGGAATGGTTGGGCGTGAAAACCCAGAAAGCATCCACAGCCATCCCTGGAATAAAACCATGGTTATGCACAGTTGGTGTGATCTTTTGTAAGGTCATGGATGAATGGCGCATGCCAGGCTATGAGGCGCTGCCACGATTCGTGTTACTTGAGCAGATTGAGTACCCGTATAATTTCATCTTGAAAGTCGGAAGACTCACGGATCATGCGTTCGATTTTACGTACCGCGTGCAGGACAGTCGTGTGATCTCTGCCACCAAAGCTTTCACCGATCTCGGGCAGGGACATGCTGGTCTGTTGCTTACAGGCATACATCGCTACCTGGCGTGGGAGGGCAACATTACGGGTACGCTTCTTGGAGCGCATGTCCTGGATGCGGATGTTGTAGTAGCCGGATACCTTTTTCTGGATATCCTCGACAGTGATGGTGCGGGCAGGCTCGTGCAGAAAATCCCGCAGCACATAGCGGGCAAAATCCATGTCAATCACCTTGCCTGTCAGTGTGGCGTGCGCCGTCAGCCGGGTGAGCGCACCTTCAAGCTCTCGCACATTGTTGCTGATACGTGAGGCGAGAAGAAAGGCGACATCTTCTGGCAGTGAGACTCCGGCAAGTTCCGCCTTACGCGAAAGAATGGCCAACCGGGTTTCGAGATCGGGGGGTTGAATATCAGCAACCAGACCCCAGTTGAAACGTGACTTCAGCCGGTCTTCAAGATTGTTCATTTCACGCGGGGAGCGGTCTGAGGTCAGAATAATCTGTTTGCGTACTTCATACAGGGCATTGAATGTATGAAAAAACTCCTCCTGTGTGCTTCCCTTGCCAGCGATGAACTGAATGTCATCAATAATGAGTACATCCACCTGCCGGTAGCGGTTTCTGAACTGCTCGGTTGTGCCGCTGCGAATGGCCGAGATAAGTTCATTGGTGAATCGCTCACTGGTGCGGTAGGCGATTTTCATGCCGCCTTTTTCCAGCAAGGTGTTGGCAACAGCGTTGATGAGGTGGGTTTTGCCAAGCCCGACCCCGCCGTGGATATACAGCGGGTTATAGGTTTCACCTGGCTGGTCGGTGACAGCCCGACAGGCAGCGTGGCAGAACTCGTTACTTGAACCGACAACAAAATTTTCAAAGGTGAACCGTGGGTCGATGAAGCCATCGATGTCACTGGTCTTTTTTCCGTGATCATCAGCCTTGGTTGTTGTGCCGAGCGAGGAATCAACGGCAAAGACCACCTCGATACCATCACCAAACTCTTCCTTCACCAGTTTGAGAATCAGCTTTTCATAATGGTCACGCAAGCCATCCAGGAAGAACCGGCTGGGTACGGACAGCAAGAGCTGGTGACCATTCACGACGGCATGAATAGGACGAATCCACGCATCAAACCTTGATGCGGGAACCTGCTCCGCGAGGGCATCATAGATACGCTGCCAGCTGATGTTTTTCCGGGACCGGGTCACACGCCTATCATACATGCTGGAGCGAGCGCATCCACGGTTGTGTGCGCACCGGCTACGTGGGGGCGCCGGGTATTTTGCCTTGTCATTTGAGCGCTTGACACAGCATAGGCCAAACCTACCATTCGCAAGCTCAATTTTTTAGGAGAAAACCCATGAGTTTCACCTTTAAGCCCAGCCGAATCCGCCGCGCACGCACACATGGCTTCCGCGCACGCATGGCCACACGCTCCGGCCGGGCCGTGATTAATCGCCGGCGCGCGAAGGGGCGGAGGCGGCTTACCTCCTGACCGAGTCATTTCCGTCCAGCATGCGGCTCCGGTCCCGGGCGGATTTTGCCGCCATGAGACGTGCACGGCGTTTTTCACATGGCTCCCTCAGTTTTGTCTACAGGCCCAACAGACTGGGGCATGCACGTCTGGGTTTGGCCGTTTCCCGGAGGTATGGCAACGCGGTTCGTCGAAACAGATTGAAGCGCCATTTGCGTGAGGCGTTCCGGAAGGGGTTGCTACGGGATGTGGGAGTAGACCTCTTGGTGATCCCGGCAACCGGTTGGGAACAGGGAGGCTCCATCGACGTGGATATGCAGGAAGGCATGAAGAAGATCGCAAAGACACTGGGCGAGGCATGAAGACACTGTTTCTCGGTCTTGTTCGTCTGTATCAGTGGTGTATTTCCCCTGTTTTGCGCCCCAGTTGTATTCACGAACCCACATGCTCACAGTATGTCTTCGAGGCCATTGAAAAGCATGGCGTTGCCAGGGGTGTTTTTCTTGGTATCAGGCGACTTCTGCGTTGTCACCCGTTCTCAGCGGGTGGATATGATCCGGTTCCATAGGTGGTTACCTGTTGATGTTTAACAGCCAAGGAGCTTAAGGCATGGACCAACAAAAAAACATTATCCTGGCGTTTGCG
>CAZROR010000008.1:0-39606 GCA_964601765.1 uncultured Zetaproteobacteria bacterium | reverse complement strand
TTGCCCCTTTCGTATTACCGCGGCTGCTGGCACGAAATTAGCCGGGGCTTCTTCTGCAGGTACCGTCAAGGCAGAGGGGTATTGGCCCTCATTCCTTCTTCCCTGCTGAAAGCGGTTTACAACCCGAAGGCCTTCTTCCCGCACGCGGCGTCGCTGCATCAGGGTTTCCCCCATTGTGCAATATTCCCCACTGCTGCCTCCCGTAGGAGTCTGGGCCGTGTCTCAGTCCCAGTGTGGCTGATCATCCTCTCAAACCAGCTACCGATCATCGCCTTGGTAAGCCATTACCCCACCAACAAGCTAATCGGACGCGGGCCCATCCATCAGCGCCAGGCTCCCGAAGGAGTCCCCGGCTTTCACCCGAAGGTCGTATGCGGTATTAGCTACGGTTTCCCGTAGTTGTCCCCCACTGATGGGCAGGTAACCCACGCGTTACTCACCCGTGCGCCACTCGTCAGCGGCCAGCAAGCTGGCCCTGTTACCGTTCGACTTGCATGTGTTAAGCACGCCGCCAGCGTTCGTTCTGAGCCAGGATCAAACTCTCCATAAAAAATGAAAAGTGTTATGTGATCCTAATAAATTGACGGAAGTCGCTTCATTCACATAAAGCTCTTGAACTGCCTTGCGTGCATGATGCAACCCCTGTCAATGCAAGGATGATCCGGCACGCTCACAGCTCAAGTAAAAAAACCACGAATTGTAAAGAACAAACCCGCTCTCACGGGGGCGGGCATTCTACTCTCCGCGAGGGGAATATCAATGCCCTGTATTTCATCTGCCCGCCAGCCATTCGTCCAGCGGGCGGCGAACTATAGAGGTGAGACCGGGGGCGTCAACACCTTTCTGCACAGCCACGAAAAAACCCGCAAACGGGCCCTGATCCGTGAAGAAGAAAACCACGCTCCTCTTTGCGATACGGCAGCGCGCAAAGCCTTCATCCGCGCCTTCCCGCCGCCCTGAGCAGGCCATACTGACGCCACAGCCAGAAGGCGCACCATGCGATGGCGGCGAGCATGACGAGGCTGCCCAGTCCATGCGCGACGGAGGCAAGGGTATGGTCGAGACGCAAAAGGCCCGTTTCGTTCAGAATGAATTCCCAATCATGAAAGCCGTACGGAGAGCTTTCGCCAACATTGCCGCCCAGAAGCGGCAGGGACAGGCTGCGCGCATCGTTGATGTACGGCGCCATGTCGAGCAGGTTCTCGCCAAGCCACCAGGCGCACACCCCGGCACCGAAAGCATCACGCGTCCTGAACCACAGCACAAACAGGCAGATCAGCGGCATGAGCAATTGCCCAAGACTGCCGCCGAGCGATGTGATCAGCGCACCGAGGGGGCGGAAGAGGATATGCCCGGCTTCATGAAACGGCAGGTTAACCAGGTGCATGAAGCTTTCGCCTGCGGCATTGGATGCAACCGAAGATGGAATCAGGCTCCAGCTGAACCACAACATGATAACGAGCGCTATGCCACGGCCGCAGAAGACAAGCCCGTTATCGGCCTGCGGAATGGGCAGCACCTCAGGCCCGATGCACACTGCCCCGGACCTTGCCTTCTCCGCCGCCGTGCGACTGGCCAGTTTGGCAAATACAACACCGCACCTGCTGCAGCTTTCGGTACCGTCCGGCTGGACGGCATGACACTTCGGGCAGTTCATGGATAAGCTTTCCCGGCAACGTCAGAAACCATCAGAGGCTACCGCCCAGGAGGGCCTGTTCACGCTACGTCCGGCAATGACGAAGGCGCCGGAATGTGAACAGGCCCTGGATTATGGCTGTTGCCGACACAGGCAGGCGCGTCGCCCACTTCAGTGCCGGGGCGAGTCCGCATCCCTTTCTTCCTGCTCATCGGCCGGTGAAACGGTGGAAAATCGCACGTCCATCGTGGAACGCAGCGGCGTGCCATCCTCATCCTTCATGTCACTGCCATGGCCGGACAGCCGTGCAGGTACGGAGCCTCCTCTGGTTGCCGCATCCGGCTTCCCGGGCCGCAGGGCCTGCGCGGGCAGCGAAAGCTTCGGGAAACGGGGCGGCTGGTGCACACCGCGGACACCGACAGGCGGAGCGGCCTTCCCCCTGAGGGCGGGCACACGGGCATGGCCGGAGAAATCGGCGGCCAGGCCGGAAAAAGATGTCAGCAGCCCTGCCAGCAGGGCCATAACGCTGCCGACAGCCCTGTGCCCGGCCATACGGCCCGTGCTCATGATGTAACCGTAAGCCTCAGAAAGCGGCGCTTGCCGAGCCTGATCAGATAGGGCCCGCCGGGCCCGAGGTGGTAATCCTTGTCCGTGATTTTCTCGCCATCAACCGACAGCGCCCCCTGCCTGATCAGACGAATGGCCTCGCCGTTGCTTGTTGTAAGGCCGCCCTGTGACAGTGCACGCGCTATCCACAACCCGTCATCACCGGCCTTCAGCGCCGCCTCGGGGATATCGCTCGGCAGCCCGCTCTGTGAAAATACGCGCTCGAACTCCGCCCGCGCCGCATCGCCGGCACCTGCACCGTGGAAGCGGTCAACGATCATAGCCGCCAGCTGCTTCTTCGCCTCCATCGGATGCATGGCCTCCACCTCGGTCATGTCGGCATCGGTCAGCAGCTGGTAGTAGGTGTACATGAGCCTGTCGGAGATGGACATCAGCTTGCCGAACTGATCGTTCGGGGCCTCCGTGATGCCGACATAATTGTTCAGCGACTTGCTCATCTTGTTCACGCCGTCCAGCCCTTCGAGCAGCGGCATCGTCAGCACCACCTGGGGCGGCTTGCCGTAAGCCTCCTGGAGCTGCCGCCCCATCAGCAGGTTGAACTTCTGATCGTTGCCGCCCAGCTCGACATCCGCATCCAGCGCCACGGAATCATAGCCCTGAATCAGCGGATACAGGAATTCATGAATGGCGATGGCCTGCCCGCTTTTGTAGCGCTTTTCAAAGTCATCACGCTCCAGCATGCGCGCCACGGTAGCACGGGCTGCGATGCGGATCAGATCGGCCGCATCAAGCCTGGACAGCCATTCGGAGTTGAAGCGCACCTCCGTACGCTCCGGGTCAAGCACCCTGAACACCTGCTGCTTGTATGTTTCGGCGTTTGCCAGCACTTCCTCGCGCGTCAGCGGCGGGCGCGTTTCATTCTTGCCGGAGGGGTCGCCGATCATGCCCGTAAAGTCACCGATCAGAAAAATGACCTGGTGACCGAGCGACTGGAACTGGCGAAGCTTTTCGAGCAACACCGTATGGCCAAGGTGCAGGTCGGGCGCAGTCGGATCAAAGCCCGCCTTGACCCTGAGCGGCCTGCCCTCTTTTTCGGCCTCGGCAAGCTTCTTCTCCAGGCCACCGTGAGGCAGGATCTCCACCGCCCCGCGGCTCAGCAAGCGCATCTGTTCTGCAATATCCATGTCTACCCCGGCCTTTCTTCGTGCCGCGTATCCTACGAATAAGCACCACTTCCGCCAGCCGTGGCTGGCCGTGTCCGTCTGCTATATGCTTTTCGCATGTCAGGCACAGCCATTTCTGCGCCGCTGTTTGCGGGCGTCATGTCCGGCACCTCTGTTGACGGCATTGACGTCGCCATTGTCCGCATGACGGACAGGCCGGAGCTTGTGCACTTCCGGGAACATCCCATGCCCGGCGAAATACGCCATGCCGCTCTTGATCTGGCCGAGCCCGGCGGAGACAGCCTCGATGCACTGGGACAGCTTGATCGCGCCATGGGTGAGGCCATTGCCGATGCCGTGCTGGATACGCTGAAGGAGGCCGGCATCAGCCCGGCCGACATCACGGCCATTGGCAGCCACGGCCAGACCGTTCGCCACCGTCCGGATGCCCGCCCGGCCTTCACAATACAGATCGGCTGCCCCTCCACCATCGTGGAAAAAACCGGCATCACCACCGTCGCAGACTTCCGTCGGCGGGACATCGCGGCGGGAGGATGCGGTGCGCCGCTGGCGCCGTTTGCCCACAAGGCGCTGTTCAGCAACCCGCGGGAGCCGGTTGCCGTGCTCAATATCGGCGGCATTGCCAATCTCAGCCTGCTCTTCCCTGACGGCAGCGTCACAGGCTTCGATACAGGCCCCGGCAACATGGTCATGGACGGCCTGATGCGCCAGCTTTCCGGCGACAAACAGGCATACGACACGGATGGCCGGCTGGCCACCGGCGGCACGGTGTGCGAGGCCCTGCTGTCCCGACTCCTGGCTCATGCGTTTTTCTCAGGGCGGCCACCGAAATCCACCGGTCGCGAAGACTTCGGAGAAAAGACCGTACAGGAAATCATGGCCTGGCCAGATATCGGGGATGCGGATCGCATGGCCACGGCACTGGAGCTGACAGCCCGCACCATTGCCGATGCCCGCCGCTTCCTGCCCGTAACACCCGGCACTTGGCACATCTGCGGTGGCGGCGCATACAACGCACAGCTGATGCGACGCCTCAGCGCATTGCTTGCGCCTGCCACCGTGCAAAGCACTGCCGCACTGGGCATGCCGCCCGAGGCGGTCGAGGCCGTCTGCTTTGCCGTGCTCGCCCGGCACACGCTGCAGGGCACGCCCAACACGCTGCCGGCAGTCACAGGTGCATCCCATGCCGTGTGCGGCGGTCACATTGCCCCCGGCCATAACTGGCCGGCCCTGTCCGGGAAGCTGCGCACATCGACCCACTGACGCATGCCCTGAGCGGCGCTGTTCTCGCCCGGGCCATTCCCGCGCGCCCGCTGAGTGCCCGCCTCGTCTTTTTTCTCGTTTGTGTGGCCATGCTGCCGGATGCGGATTATGTGCTGCGGCTGTTCTCGGACACGCTGTACCTGCGCTACCATCGCGGCATCACCCATTCCATCCTGCTCCTGCCGCTGTGGGCCTGGCTCTGCTACAGCCTGCTGCCGCACCGGCGCGACCGGAACCCCCGCCTGCCGTGGCTGATCGCCGTCGTGCTGGCCACGCACATCATGCTCGATCTCGTCACCTCGTTCGGTACCATGATTCTCGCGCCTTTTTCGGACTGGCGCGCCACTTTCGATCTCGTTTTCATCATTGACCCGCTTTTTTCCGGCACACTGCTGCTGCCGTTGATCCTGATGGCCATCTTCCGAAGACATGCGCGCGCGCTGGCCCTGACCGGCATGGTGGCCATGTCCGGCTATCTCGGCCTTGCTCTCGCCAATCATGCCGAGGCCCTGAAGATCGCCCGGGAAGCACATCCAGATGCCACCGGTATCCATGCCCTGCCACAACCCTTTTCACCATTCCGCTGGCAGCTCATCGCCAGCTATCCGCGCCACGAATTCCGGGCCTTCGTGGATCTGTGGCCCGGCTTTATCGGGACAGCCGCGTTGTTTCCGGCCCCCTTCATACAGGAGCACGCCAGCGGCCTCACCACGGACCGGAAGCTGCGCTGGCAACGGCTGACTGCCCTGCGGGCCGTGCAGGGACTCGATGGCCTGCCCGGAGTTGACTTCTATCGCTGGTTTGCCCGCTTTCCGGTACTGCTTCACCGGGATGCGCATGCCATCGAGCTTGCCGACCTGCGGTTTGACACGGGCACGTCCGGGGAAAGCGCCTTCCGGCTTTACATTGAGACCGGGGACAGGCCCCGGGCCTGGCTCTTCTGGCATGATGATGCGCGCAGCGGCATTCACCCCTGATACCCTGCGTAAAACACACTTATCCCGCCCCTGCCATTCCATGCTATCCTTCCATCCATGTCACACACATCCGCTCCCACAAGCCTGAACGCCGCATGCAGACGATAATCGACGCCATCCAGGCGTGGCACATCCTCGACATCCCGGTCAGCCGCTGGCTGCTGGCCCTGCTGTTCCTGTTCGCTGCTGTTGTAGCCCAGAAAGTGCTGGTCGGCGCCTTTAACAGGCTGATGCAGCATATGGCCGGGCGTACCGAAACCCGGCTGGACAACGTACTGCTGAAGGCAGCGGAAAAACCGGCCGGCTGGCTTGTGCTTGTTATCGGCATCATTCTCGCCCTGCACGCACTGCAGCCCGCGGACCGGACGTGGGCGATCATCACGCTCATGGATCGCGTGGGACGGGCGGCGAGCATCATCCTCGGGGCCTGGTTCCTGCTGCGCTTGCTGGATGGGATGTCCGCCTACTTCGCGGCCCGGGCCAGACAGACGGAATCGCCGCTGGATGACCAGCTGGTTCCTTTTGTCACCAAGACGCTGAAGATTTTCATCGTCATCACGGCCGTACTCGTCGTTGCCCAGAACATGGGCTACTCGGTATCCGGGCTCATTGCCTCGCTGGGCATCGGCGGTATTGCCGTGGCGATGGCGGCGCGCGATACGATTGCGAACGTGTTCGGCTCCATCATGATTCTCGTGGACCGCCCCTTTACGGTCGGGGACTGGATCAGGGCCAGCGAGTTCGAGGGGGTGGTGGAGGAAATCGGCTTTCGCTCAACGCGCATCCGCACGTTTGAAAAAACCCTGGTCAACGTGCCGAACTCGTCACTCGCGAACATGGTCATCGACAACATTGACGCGCGCAATGTGCGCCGCGTGAACATGCGCATCGGCCTGACCTACGATACCACGCCGGCACAGATGAAAGCCGCCATCAAGGGTATCGAAGAGATATTGCAAAGCCATCCCGGAGTCGACAAGGACTTCTCTCTCGTCAAATTCGATGAGTTCGCGGACTCCTCGCTTTCCATCTTTCTCTACTATTTCACGGTCAGCAAGGTGTGGGAGGAATACCTTCAGGTACGCCAGGAGGTGAACCTCGCCATCATGCACCTGCTGGAAGAACTCGGGCTGTCGTTTGCATTCCCGAGCCGCACGGTCTATCTGCATCAGGACGCAGCCTCGACGAACTGACTTATGCCACGCATCCTGATTATCTGCGGTATCCTGCTCATCCTGGCCGGTGTTGCCTGGCCGTGGATAACGAGGCTCGGCCTGTTCCGGCTGCCGGGCGATATCGTCATCGAGCGCGAAGGTGTACATTTCTATTTCCCCGTCACCACATCCATCCTCATCAGCATTGTCCTCAGCATCATCTTCTGGCTGATCCGTAAATAAACCCCGATGCCGCCTTGAGTACCGCGGTTTATCCCCTACCATGTCATCATGACCAGACCTGAAGTTGAGGCATTTACCGATGGCGCCTGTTCCGGCAACCCGGGGCCGGGCGGCTGGGGCGTGCTGCTGCGCATGGGGATGCATGAAAGGGAGCTGTCCGGCGGGGAGCGCGAAACGACCAACCAGCGCATGGAGCTCACCGCCGCCATCGAGGCCCTCAGGGCATTGAAACGGCCCTGCCATATCACGATTTACTCGGACTCAAAATATGTCGTGCAGGGCATGCGCGAGTGGATCCATGGATGGAAAAAAAACGGCTGGAAAAACGCAGGCAAAAAACCCGTGGCAAATCAGGAGCTGTGGCAGGAACTGGACCGCCTTGCGGCCACGCACGATGTGCGCTGGGAGTGGGTTCGTGGACACGCGGGACACGTGGAAAACGAACGCGCAGATGAACTGGCCCGCAAGGCCATCCCTAAAACGTAAAAGCCCGGGCACTCCGGCCCGGACCTCTACCCATGATGTTGTCAGGCCCGTCTGTTACTGCGGGCCGTAGGTCGTATCCTTGTCAAACGGATCCCAGACAAAGGTCGGGTGAACATATTCCCTGGTCGGGACAAAGAAAAAAGCGAGGTCCAGCGCACCCACCACAGTGCGGCCGACGGTATTCATGGCACCCTTGAGTATGCCCCAGGTAAGCCCCAGCGCAATATTGGAATCCCGGGTCACATTAACAATATTCTTCGGTATCTCAATCCAGCCGGTGGCGGCATTTCCCAGCCCCCGGCCAAATTTCTGGGCAACCTGGGTTCCATAGTCATCCGCAGCCATCGCAGGTGCAGCGATCATTATAAAGACCACCATCATGGCCGGAAAAGCAACAGCAAATTTACGTTTCATGATTTCCTCCTGTTTCTTGCTCACCGCCCTGTCCCCACCGAAAACAGCAGTATGGAAAGCCGGCAAGTTGCCCCCCTCTGGAAACTCATTGTAGGCCATATCCCCGCAAGCGCAAGGAACCCCGGGCCGGGCTACCGCCGCCTGGCCCGGGGATGCGCCTGGTCATAGGCCCGTGTCAGGCCCTTGATATCCAGATGTGTGTAACGCTCGGTTGTTGTCAGCGAGGCATGACCAAGCAACTCCTGGATGGTACGCAGGTTCACACCACCGGATAACAGGTGCGTAGCAAAAGCATGCCGTAGCCGGTGTGGTGTAACAGATACATCCGCGCCGGCAGTCAGTGCCCGGTGTTTCAGCATGCGCTGCACGCTGCGCGTGGAAATCCTGCGCCCAAACCGGTTCAGGAAAAGCGCCTGCTCATCGGTGCTGTCTGGCCGACTGTCCAGATAGCGCCGCAACAGCCCCAGCACCCCTTCCGGCACCGGCACAATGCGCTCCTTGCGTCCCTTGCCGAGCACGCGAATCTCGGCCGACTCCATGGACAAATCGGCCAGATTCAACCCCACGGCTTCGGAAACCCGCAGGCCGCAGCCATACATTACCCCGAGCAAGGCCAAATCCCGGGCCTCGGCCCGGCCATCACCCCGCGCCAGAAGCAGGTCAGTCTGCTCCGGAGAAACCGCTCGCGGCAGACGCCGGGGCAACCTGGGCGCCTTCAGGCCATGGGCAATATTCTGCTCGCACCAGCCAGCCTCCACCGCCACATCAAGAAAGCTGCGCATGGCGGACAGATGACGGGCTATGCTGGACGCCGCCAGGCCGGAGGCATGCAGGGCCACCATCCAGTCGCGTACATGCTGACGCCGAACAGAGGCAACAGGCATGTCGCCCTGTCGATGCAGGAAATCACGTAAATCACGTGCGTAGCTGGCCACGGTATGTGGTGAGGCCAGACGCACCTCGGCCAGCTGATGAAGAAATGTCTCAATGGCTGCGGATAGCTGCATTCAGTGGCTGCCTTCTCCGGCCTCAAGGCGACCGCCACCCAGTGCCTTGGCCACGTACATGGCACGATCGGCTGCCGCGATCAGCGCCCTGACCTGCATCTGCTCTCCTGCCGGGCAATAGGCATAACCGATGCTCACACTGAGCGATTCACCGGCAACACGGACCTTACGGCAGTCTGCAAGAATGCGGCCTGCAATTTCCATCGCCTTTTCTTCCGTACAACCGGGAAGAAACAACACGATGTCATCACCACTCATGCGGATCAATGGATCACGTACCCGCGTATGTGCCCGGGCAATCTCTCCGACCGTGGCCAGCACGTCATCAGCCGCCTTGTCGCCGTGCCTTTCGCCAAAGGCCTTCCAGCCATCGACATCCAGGTACAGACAGGCCACAGCCACCTCCTTCCCGAACCACTGGGCAAGCGGCTGGTGGCTGTGTGGCTGCAGAAAGCGCATGTCCCTCCCGCCGGTGAGGGTATCCCTGCTGGCCAGTCTGTCGAGGCGCTCGCGTGAAAAGGCATTTTCCAGCCCCAGGCTGAGCACCTGTGCGAGATGCTGCAGGAAATCCGTCCCCTGATCCGGCCTGAAGCGGTCAGCATCCACAGCACCCAGCCCAAGCACGCCAAACGGATGACTCAGATCGCCCAGTGTGAGCAGGGCCAGTGAACCCAGATGTGCATCTGGTGTGCCCAGCCACTCGAAGCCATGCCGGGCGCTCAGGCGCATGAGCCTGACACGCCTGTCTGCAAGCCCCGCCTTCCGAATCGCATCCCCCTCCAGCCAGACCAGGTCATGCTCCGTCAGCGATGTAAGCGAACAATCCATGCCCATGGCAGAGCGATCGATCCAGAAACGGGCCATATCCAGCTCAAAGTCCTCACGCAGATGCTTGAGCAATGTGAAACACAGTACTTCCACATCGGAAGCAGCCAGCACCCGGGTTTCCAGATCGAACAGACGTGAAAACAGGCGCTCATTTTCACGCAGCCGGCTCATGACATCAGCCACATACCGACGCAGCTGACTGTTTTCCTCGACCAGCTGCTGCATGCGTCTGGCCGTATGATCCTTGATATCAGTGTTGTCCGCTGTTACTTCAGGTTTGCTCATGGGTACAGACTCCACATTGGCGGCACCCGGCGCAATCCCTGCGGGGGAGATGTGTGTCAGGCCGGATGCAGGACATTCCGTAACGGCACAATATGCCTCCTGTCAGCCACAGGCAGCCGATGCTCCAGAAATGCCAGTGTTGCCTCATGCGGATGCATGATCACCACACAATAACCATCACGGGCAAGGTAGCGCAGGGCAAGCTGCCAGGATGCGTCCAGCCGGGCAGGGTCATGATCGAGGAACACCCGTCGTTCAGCCCAGCGCAGCCCGGCCTGCCTGGCCTGTACAGCCGCTACCGTTTCCTTGCTTGTGCGGGAGTCCACAAAGAACAGGCCACGGCGACGACACACCTCCATTACCCAGCGCATCGGTGCCGCCATGCTGGTCAGCAGAGATCCCATATGGTTGTTGATGCCTGCGACATACGGCACGCGTGTCAGCGCCTGCTCGATCCGGCGTTTGATTTCTGCACGCCCCATGGTGGTGCGAAGAAACCCGTCATCCACACCGTCAGGCTGACCGATAAACTGCATCGGCACATGCAACATGACTGTATGGCCCTGGCGGTGCGCCATTTCCGCCACCTCCCGGGCATGAGGAGCATCGGGCAGAACGGAGATGGCTACAGGAAAAGGCAGGGCGAGCACCCTGCGTACGCGAGACAGATCATAGCCGGCATCATCCAGGATCAGGGCAATGCCGTGCAGGGCGACATCAGGCCGCGCCTTGCCGCCAATGTCACGCAGAGCCGGAGCGTGTCTGTAGTCCTCAAAAACGGCAGCCCGCTGCGTAACAGGCACGGCAGACCTGTCCACTGATACAGGGATCTCTTTTTTGCCGGCTGCCGACAGCCACAGGCCAAGGCCCATGGTGCACAGCAGCAACAACAGCGTGGTATGCAGCCAGACCGGCCGCCGGCGTTTCACCGGCCTGGATTTTTCACGAGATCGTGGACGACCTGTGCCGGAAGGATGTGGTCAGGACGTGCGCGCGGGTAAGAAGCATAGCCATCACCATGGTTTGCAGCCCAAGGCATATATCCGGCCCAGAGGGTCTGGCTGGGCAACATGAAGCAGCCGTCAACAGACACGCCCGAACTCTTGCCACAAGTCCTCAATATACCCTGGCAGCCCGCTATCCATCGCATGCGCTTCGAGAAAAGTCCGGGACAGATCAGCCGATGTGCAGGGCATTCAGCCCCTTGAGCAGGTCCAGGGCCCGTTGCAGGAATGCATCCTGCTTAAGCCTGGCTTTCATCTTCTGGCTGGGCGCCCCTCCGACAGATTTTTTTGCCTTTTTCTTCACTTTGCCGCCATTTTCAAAATGGCCCTTGAGGTCGCGTTCAAGAACAGCCTGGATCCTTCGTTTCTTTTCATCGGCAGCAGCAAGGGTCTGTACCGGCTCAACAAGAATGTCCGGCTGAATGCCCGTGGCCTGGATTGAACGCCCGCTGGGCGTGTAATACAGCGCTGTTGTCAGCTTCAATGCCGAGCCATCGGGTAATGGAATCACGGACTGTACGGAACCCTTGCCAAAGCTTGGCTGACCAAGCAGGACGGCCCGATGGTTGTCCTGCAGGGCGCCGGCCACAATTTCAGATGCCGAGGCGGAACCATTGTTGATCAGCACCACAAGTGGCACGCCATTAAGCACATCCCCGCTTTTCGCCTTGAAGGAAAGGCTGCTGCCGGTGCGTGATTTCGTGCTGACGATACCGCCACTGTCCAGAAACAGGTCGGAAACCGCGACCGCCTGGGTCAGCAGGCCGCCCGGATTGTTCCGCAAATCCAGCACCACGCCTTCCAGTTTGCCGCCGGCCTTTTTCTTCAGCTCCGCCACCTGCGTGGATAGCAGCCTGGCCGTACGCTCCTGGAACTGGGTAATCCTCAGATAGGCATAGCCGGGAGCCAGAAAATCACTCTTGACGGATTTTACGCGAATAATGTCACGCACGACGTTGAATACGAGCGGTGCATGCTCCCCCTCACGAAAAATCGTCAGCTTGACAGATGTCCCCGGCTTGCCGCGCATCAGCTTGACGGACTCCATCAGTGTCAGATCCCTGGCAAGCTGGTCATCAATCTTGAGGATGAGATCACCCGCCTTGATCCCGGCCCGGAATGCCGGCGTATCCTCGATCGGGGACACCACGCGGATGCCGCCCTCCGCCGAGGCTATTTCAATGCCCAGACCGCCGAACTCACCACGGGTATCTACCTGCATCTGACTGTACATTTCCTTGTCGAGGTAGGTGGAATGGGGATCCAGGCTCGACAACATGCCGGCAAGTGCACCATCAATCAGCTTTTCATCGCTGACCTTTTCCACGTAGGAGCGCCGTATGACATCCATGACATGGGAAAACTTCTGTAACTGGGCATAGCTGGCTGCCGCAGCCACGGGTTGTCCCGCGGGACTCCAGGCAATTGCCGCAGTACCCGCGACAATTATCAGTCCGCTGGCAATCAGAAAGCGTCGTAAGGTCAGGTTCATCTTCATACTCCAGTTGCACATGCTAACAGTCTGCCAGCCCCGGGAAAATTCCATCGGGCAGCGACTGCCGATATTTATCTTCTGGCAAGCCAGCCGAGAGGATCCACGGCCTTCCCGCCATCCCTGATTTCAAAATACAGCGATATACGCTTTGCCCAGCCTGTATTGCCGGCTTCGGCCAGCACCTCGCCAGCCTCCACCCAGTCGCCAAGGCGCCTGAAAAAGGCGCTGTTGTGAGCATAAACACTCATCACGCCATCACCATGGTCAACAATCATCATCAGGCCATAGCCGCCAAACCAGTCCGCATAGCGGACCTGTCCTGCAGCAATGGCCCGAACCTGCCGGGCGCGGCCGATGGGCGCAAGGCGTATACCGGAAAGCCGTGGTCTGGCAGGTGCGGGTCGACTGCCAAAGGCAGCTACGATGCGTCCCTTCAGCGGCCAGGCAAGCCTGCCACGCAACCGACGTATTGGCACCCACCCGGCTGCAGCATCCGTAGCCGACAGCCGTGTCCGCAGACCTGCCAGAAGCTGCCTCAGCGCTGTCTCCTGTGATGCCAGGTTGCGGTCACGCTGTGCTGCCAGCCGGACATCCTTCTTCAGACGTTGCCACAACGCGCGCTTGGCCCGGCGTTTGATCGCAAGCTCTTGTTCGGCCTTTACCTTCTGTCGGTGTAGCGCCTCCAGTTCATCCCGCCGATGCCGGGCTTCAGCGCGCAGACGGTTCAACTCAGCCAGGGCTTCCATATAGGCGCGTCGATCCTGCTCCTGCGAATCGAGCAGGCGGGCAAGCATGTATCGCCTGTGCGGGATCTCGGCTATTGATGCATGGGACAGGGCAAGCAGGCTGAGCGAACGGCTGCCCGCGCGCCGCCAGGCTGCCGCCACCTCTCCCTGCATCCTGCCACGCAGTTTCTGAACGCGCCGGCTGAGACGATGTTCCCGTGCCTCAAGCTGCGCAAGCCTGCCGGCGGCTGCCTTTGCCCGTTCGGCCGCCTGCCGGCTCTCGCGGTGGGCCTCGACGATAGCCATATCCACCGATTTCAGTTCCTTTCCAAGACCGCCAAGCTGCTGTTCCAGCAGCTGGCGCACATGCGCCAGCCGCGCACGCTCCTGCCGAACCTGCGCCAGCCGTGTGGCGGCATCCGGTGCTGCGGAAACAGGGGGTAGCGCCAGCAGGCCCTGACACAGAGCAGCGAGAAAAAGCGCGCCATGCCACTTCCCGGCCAAAAAGAAATGCTGCCTCATGCGCGATGATATGGATGGCCCTGTCTGATCGTAAAGGCGCGGTACACCTGTTCCAGCACCAGTACGCGTGCGAGCTGATGCGGCAGCGTCAAAGACGACAGACTCCATGTCCTCGCCGCAGCCTCACGCACCTTTTCACTGACCCCGTCGGCACCGCCAATCACGAAATCGAGGCATGCCCCCGATGGCTGTGCCGCCAGAAAGTCCGACCACTGACGACTGCTCAACATCTGGCCCCGCTCATCGAAAAGTGTAAACCCCGTGCCGATGCGTTGCAGAATATGCCGTGCCTCCTGCTGTCGACGCTGTGTAGGCTGCTTTCCGCGCCCTTCCGGCAGCTCAATGATGTCCATGCGGGCGTACGAACAGATGCGCCTGGCATAACGTGCCTCGATATCGGCCAGATCGGTTGCCCTGCGGCCAACCGCAAACAGCCGCAGCCTCACTGGATAGCCTGGCCTGCCTTCTGTGTCGCAGGCGCGGCAGCAGGCGCCGCCCACAGCTTTTCAAGCTGAAAGGCCTGCCTGATTTCCGGCAGGAACAGGTGCACCACGACATCCCCGAGATCAATCAGCAGCCACTCCATGGCATCCAGCCCTTCGACACGGGCGGCAAGCCCCGCGCGGTGCGCCGCCTCCACAACGGCCTGCGCCAGCGCCTTCAGGTGGCGATCCGAACGGCCGGATGCAAGCACGAAACGGTCGGCAACCGGGCTGTGGCCACGCACATCCATCACGATGATGTCCATCGCCTTCTTGTCCTCCAGCGCTTTGGTGATGCGCTGGCTCAGCTGCTCACACACATCGTCTTCGTTCACATCCCATCTCCTGTCATGGCGCTACCTGCCCCGTATGCACCTTCAATTTCCTGCCTGACCACATCGGGCACGAGCCCGCGGAGGCTGCGCCCCTGTGCTGCAAGGCGACGTATTGCTGTAGCCGACACATCGGGCAACAGTGTTTCAACCCGAATCACGCGGCCATGCCCCGGTACCCGGCGCCATGCGTGCAGCGAAGCCGGCTGCCAGTCTCCCGGCGTGACCGCCTGGCCATGACGAGGAAATACAGCCACGTCACACAAGTCAAGATGAGCGGGGTAATCTACCCACGAAGACATGGCCGAAAAGGCATCTGCGCCAAGGAGCAGCACGGGCTCACAGCCCGGGTGCTCAGTGTGCAGCCGGCGCAGGGTTGCGATTGTGGGAACCGGATGCGCAGCCTTCACCTCCCAGTCGAGCACCCTCACCTGCTCCAGGCTGGCAAATATACGTTGCAGCCAGTCGAGGCGAACACCTGCATCGGCCAGGCCCGAGAGTGCGCGGTGCACCGGCTGGCCGGCGGGCACCACCCATACCTCGGGCAGAAACGCGAGCGCGGCCCGCACCAGCGCGACATGCCCGACATGTGGTGGATCGAAGCTGCCACCAAACAGACCGACCGGCCGCTGCTTACCGCCTATTCCCGCACCTCACCATGGCCGAGTACGATCCACTTCCGGGTTGTCAGCCCCTCCAGGCCCACCGGCCCGCGCACATGCAGCCGGTCGGTGGAAATACCAATCTCGGCCCCGAGACCATACTCAAAGCCATCCGCAAAGCGTGTGCTCGCATTGACCATCACGGAGGAGGAATCCACCTCGCGCAGGAAGCGCTGCGCCGTATCATAATCCGTCGTCACAATGGCCTCCGTGTGTCCGGATCCATAGCGGGCAATGTGCTCCATGGCCGCATCCACGTCGTCCACCACGCGCACTGTGAGAATGAGGCAGAGATACTCCGCATGCCAGTCCTCTTCCGTAGCCGGAACAACACCGGACGCAAGCCGGCATGTGGCGGCACAACCGCGTATTTCAACCTCCCGCGTCTGCATGGCCTGCACCACCCCGGGGACAAACCTGTCTGCTACCTCCTGGTGCACGAGCAGTGTTTCCATGGCATTGCAGACCCCCGGACGCTGCACCTTCGCATTCACTGCGATATCCAGCGCCATGTCGAGGTCCGCATGCTGATCCACATAGACATGACAAACACCATCCAGGTGCTTGATGACCGGCACTCTCGATTCGGACACCACACGCTCGATCAGTGAACGCCCGCCACGCGGAATGATTACGTCCACACATGCATCAGCGCGCAGCAATGCCCCTACGAGCGTCCTGTCCGTGCTGTCGACAAGCTGTACGGCATCCTGCGGCAATTCCGAATCCACGAGTGCCCGACGCAGGCAGGCCGCAATGGCGCGGTTGGAATGGATAGCCTCGGAACCACCGCGCAGAATGGCTGCATTGCCTGATTTCAGGCACAGGCCGGCTGCGTCCGCCGTCACATTCGGCCGGGATTCGTAGATGATGCCGATGACGCCGAGTGGTACGCGCATGTGACCTACCTGGATACCCGACGGGCGGTAGGTCAGTCCGCTTATCGCGCCGACCGGATCGGGCAGGGCGGCAATCTGCTCCAGTCCCTCCGCCATGGCCTCGATGCGTACATCGTCAAGCCGCAGCCTTTCACGCATTGCGTCATTCAGGCCATTTTCCACTGCGGCCTGCATATCCATGGCATTGGCGGCCAGAATCTCATCCATCTCCCGCCTGAGCACTCCCGCCGCACACAGCAGGGCGTCATTCTTGCTGCCTGTCGGGGCCGCCCGCATGATGCGGGCCGCTTCCCGGGCCTGCCCACCCATCTTTTTCATGACTGCAGTAGCATTTGTCTGCATGGTCTATTCCTCCCGCCCGCTTCCCGTCAGCACAAGGTTGTCCCGGTGAATCACCGAGGAAAAATCGCTGTAACCCAGCACTGCCTCGATCCGATGACTCGGGATGCCGACCAGCTGGCGCATCTCCTCGGCATTGTAATTGCACAGCCCGCGCGCAATCAGCCCCGAGGGGCCGAAAATTTCCACACAATCGCCCTTGTCGAACATGCCGTGCACCTCTTTCACGCCCACCGGAAGCAGGCTGCCTCCCTGGCGCCGGATGGCAACCTCCGCGCCGGCATCAATGACAATCCGGCCGGCCGGCCTGAGCACCTCGGCGATCCAGTGCTGCCGGCGCGATTGACGATCCGCCCCACACAGAAAGAGCGTGCCGACATCTTCTCCGGCCAGCAGCCGGCCCAGAACACCGTCTGCATGGCCGTTGACAATCGCAGCAGTTACACCGCCACGCGTAGCCATGCGCGCAGCCGTCAGCTTGCTGGCCATGCCTCCGGTGCCAAAATGGCTGCCTGCCGTTTCCCCGGCCATGGCCATAATATCGGAGGTGATGCCCTCGACGACAGACAGGCGGGAGGCCTCCGGATAGTCAACCGGATTGCGTTCATGCAGACCATCCACATCCGTCAGCATGACAAGCATATCCGCATCAATCAGCAGGCTGACAAGCGCTCCCAGCGTATCGTTGTCACCAAACTTGATCTCCTCCACGACGACGGTGTCATTTTCGTTGACAACGGGAATCAGACCAACTGAAAACAGCGTTTCACTCGTGTTGCTGGCATTCAGATAACGGCGACGATGCCTGAGATCATCCTTGGTCAACAGCATCTGGGCAACGTGCATGCCGTGCCGGGCAAAGGCCTGTGCATAGGCGCGCATCAAAAGTGGCTGTCCTACCGCTGCTGCCGCCTGTTTTTCATGCACGGACAGCCTGCGATCGAGCCAGCCGATATGCACGCGCCCGAGCGCCACAGCCCCGGAGGAGACAATCGCCACCTCCATGCAGCCTTCCTGCAGGGATGCAATCTGTCCGGCAATGCCCTCGACAGCCGCCTGACGTATGCCTTCGCGCGCATCGGCCAGCAGCGAACTGCCGACCTTGACGACGAGCCGGCGCACCTTGCTCAAATCCGCACGCGAATGAATCACTCCGCCTCCCGGTCCAACGCCCTGAGCTGGCTGTACGCCGCCCGCAGCAACTGTTTCACACCGGCGCCGCTGACCGCCGAGATGCAGAACAGTGGCAAGCCAAGGCCGGCTGCCTCTTTTTCCGCCCCGGCGAGCATGTCCCCGTTCATCGCATCTATCTTGTTCAGCGCCAGCAGCCTTGGCTTGGCTGATACTGCCACACCGTAGCCTGCAAGTTCACCTTCCACCTCGCGTACCTGTGCCGTGATACTGCGGCCATCGATACATGTGGCGTCCACAAGGTGCAGCAGCAGCCGCGTGCGCTCGATATGACGCAGAAAGCGGTCACCAAGCCCCCGGCCCTCATGCGCGCCGGCGATAAGACCAGGAATATCGGCAACGACAAAGCCATCGCCATCATCCATGTCCACCTGGCCAAGCACCGGCGCGAGCGTGGTAAACGGATACTCGGCCACCTTCGGGCGCGCATTGGAAATACGTGAAAGCAGCGTCGACTTGCCCGCATTGGGCAGACCGACAAGACCCACATCGGCCATCAGCTTCAGTTCAAGCAGGCGGATGCAGGGCTCCACCTCCTCACCGGGCTGCGCGTAACGCGGGGCCTGATTCGTGCTCGTGGCAAAATGCATATTGCCGAACCCGCCGCGACCACCGGTGGCAAGCTGAAAGCGCATGCCCTCATGCGCCATATCGGCAAGCACATGGCCCTCTTCGTCCTTGACGACTGTACCGACCGGCACATCCACAACAATATCGTTACCGTTGCGGCCGTGTCGCTGCGCGCCCATGCCAGGCTGCCCGTTGCCGGCGAACAGGCGCTTTTTGAGATACAGGTGTAGCAGCGTGTTACGACTCCTGCTGGCCACGAGAATCACATGGCCGCCGCGACCACCATCGCCGCCATCCGGCCCGCCCTTCGGAATATACTTCTCGCGCCGGAAAGAGACACAGCCAGCCCCGCCACGACCGGCGCATACCTCGATTCTCACCTCGTCAACAAACCGCATAGCCCAACCCGAAAATAAAAAGGGCGCGACCAGGCGCGCCCCGTGAAACCATCAACCCGCGTGTCAGCTGGCGACGCGCACCGTGGTGCGGCCGGCGCGCTTGAAATATTCCACCTTGCCATCCGTGAGCGCGAACAGAGTGTAATCCCGGCCACATCCGACATTTTCGCCCGGGCGAATTTTTGTGCCGCGCTGACGCACGAGAATATTGCCAGCACGAACCGCCTCGCCGCCATACTTTTTCACACCAAGGCGCTTGGAGTTGGAATCGCGTCCGTTGCGGCTGGAGCCGCCTGCCTTTTTGTGTGCCATGCCTTACTCCTTTTCCGCTTCCACTGCTTTCCTGGCGGCTGCCTTGCGCGGCGCCGCAATCCTGCCGATCCGCACGGCCGTGTAGGCCTGGCGGTGGCCCTTGGTAAGACGATAGTTCTTGCGCCGGTGCTTCTTGAAGATCACAACCTTCCGGCCCTTGCCATTCTCGGTAACGACGGCAGGCACCCTGGCCTTTGCCACATCGGCGCCGACCTTAAGCTTGTCACCCTCACCAATCATCAGCACCTCATCAAAGCTGATCTTGTCGCCAGGCGCGGCATCCAGCTTTTCCACGCGCAGAATATCGCCTTCCTGCACACGATACTGCTTGCCGCCCGTTTTAATCACTGCATACATGATAAAACTCCGTATCCGGCCTCAGGCCGCGGCCTTTTTCTTGCCGTACTTCTTGTAGAAACGCTCAACCCGGCCCTCGGTATCGACAATCTTCTGCTTGCCGGTATAAAAGGGGTGACAGGCGGAACAGATTTCCACATGGATATCGCCGCGGGTCGAACGCGTCTCAAATGTATTGCCACAGTTGCATACAACCCTGGCTGCTTTGTATTCCGGATGAATGCCAGCCTTCACGTTACACTCCGTATCAATCAAAAAGGGCGCGATTTATACTCAGATTGCCGCCAGATAGCAAGCGCTATCAGCGCATTAACACCCGCATCGCGGCCTTATGAGCCTGCCCGCCCATAGTATCAGGAGCTTCTAGACAATGCCGCCAAGGGCGGCGCGACAGATATCCATCAGCGGCTGCGGGAAGATACCAATGGCCACGACGGCTACAGCCGTAACCGCCACGGTTGCCTGCATCAGGCGGCTCTCAACGAAATCGAAGGCCACGCGTTCCTCGTCGAAGTAGATGTACTTGACCACGCGAATGTAATAAAAGGCCCCGATAGCGGAAAACAGCAGCGCAATCAGCGCCAGATACAGGTGGCCGGACTCAATCACCGCGATAAACACCGCATACTTCGCCCAGAAGCCTCCGAGAAACGGGATGCCGGCCAGCGAGAACATGAACAGGCCCATGGCCAGGGCATAGCCAGGCCGCACGCGCGACAGCCCCGCGAAATCGTCCAGCAGCTCTCCCTGAATACCCTCGCGCCGCATCAGTACGATAATGGCAAAGGCCCCCATATTCATGAACAGATAAACGGTCAGATATACAAGCATGCCGGCATAGCCCTCGGCGCTTCCGGCAATGATGCCAAGCAGCACAAAGCCGACATGGCCAATGGTCGAATAAGCCAGCATGCGCTTGATATTTCGCTGCGCAATTGCCGCCACGTTGCCCACAGCCATGGAAAGTACCGCCAGCCAGGAGAAAATCGTGACATAATCCACCTGCAGCGAAGGCAGGGCATCGTGCACAACACGCAGGAGAATCGCAAAACCGGCTACTTTTGGCGCCACGCCCATAAACGCCGTGATCGGTGTCGGTGCGCCTTCATAGGCATCCGGTGTCCACATGTGAAACGGCGCCAGCGACACCTTGAATGCCATACCGGCAATGAGAAACACAAGCCCGAGCGCCACCGCGGCAGCCGCATCCGTTCCTGTCGTGCTCAGGGCCTTCCCGATGGCGACAAACTCCAGGCTGCCGGTGATGCCATACAGGAAGCTGACACCATACAACAGCATACCGGAGGCCAGGGAGCCCAGGATAAAATATTTCAGCGCTGCTTCGCTGGAGCGCAGCACATCGCGCTGATAGCCGACAAGTACATAGACAGAAAGCGCCATCAGCTCCAGACCGAGATACATGACAACGAAATTTGTTGCCGAAACCATCAGCATCATACCCAGCATCGCAAACAGCATCAGCGCATAGTACTCGCCCATGTGCTTTTCACCCTTCATGTAGTCAAGCGAAAGCACCATGCCGAGAAGCGTGGAACCGATAATCAGCAGCTTTGTAAAGCCGGCAAACGGATCGAGCACAAAAAAACCATAGAAGGCTGTATGTGCATCAGTGCCGGTCAGGCGAAATGTGGCATCGGCAGCCACCAGGCAGGTCAGCATCGCGGCATAAGCCGACCACTGCTTGCGCCCGGCGGGTAAAAACAGATCCCAGATCAGCACGGCCATGGCCATGACCGCGACAATGATTTCCGGCAACAGCGGCAGGATGACGGGAAACGGGAACGGAAACGTGATATGTGCCATCGTGCTACCTCAATGAATTCCGGCCGGTGTAACCAGCGCCGCCTGTGCCATGGCCTGGGCCACCACATCCTTGTTTGTTGTAGCCTGCTCGATCAGGTGCGCCACCGACGCGTGCATGACATCCAGTACCGGCAGCGGATAAAAACCGATCCAGGCAACCAGCAGAATCAGCGGCACAAAATAGGCGAACTCGCGTACATTCATGTCCGGCATCGACTTCACCGTGTCCTTGGTCAGATCGCCCATGATGACGCGCTTGTACATCCACAGCGTGTAGCAGGCCGAAAGCACGACACTCGTTGCCGCTGCAATCGCCACCCATTTCGTCGACATGCCGAGGTAGACCGGATCGCCATTGAAGGTGCCGATCAGCACCAAAATCTCGCCGATAAAGGTGCTGGCCCCGGGCAGAGCCACGTTGGCCATGCAGAACACGAGCATGACGGCTGCAAACACCGGCATGACGTTTGCCACGCCACCGTAGTCCGCAATTTCACGCGTATGCAACCGGTCGTACATCACGCCGACACAAAGGAAGAGTGCGGCAGCGACAAAGCCGTGGCTGATCATGTTCACGACCGCGCCCTCAACCGCCTGCTGTGTAAACATGAACGTGCCGAGCGTGACAAAGCCCATGTGCGCGATCGAGGAATAGGCAATCAGGCGCTTCATGTCACGCTGCATCATGGCCACCAGCGAGATATAGATGATCGCAATCAGGCTCAGGCCCACCATCAGCGGCACGAAGTACTGCGAGGCATCCGGGCAGATCGGCAGCGAAAAACGCAGGAAGCCGTACGCACCCATTTTCAGCAGGATACCGGCCAGGATCACGGAGCCGGCCGTCGGGGCCTCGGTATGCGCATCCGGCAGCCAGGTGTGTACCGGCCACATCGGCACCTTGACCGCAAACGCGATCAGGAAGGCAAGGAAAATCCAGAACTGCCAGGTAAAGCTGAACGGATAGTCCATCAGGGCCAGAATCGAAAAGGTGTTGCCGGCCTTGAAATACATGGCCAGTAGCGCCACCAGCATCAGTACCGAGCCGGCCAGTGTATACAGGAAGAACTTGATCGTGGCGTACACCCGATTCCTGCCGCCCCAGATGCCGATGATCAGATACATCGGGATCAGCATCGCCTCCCAGAAGAAGTAGAACAGAATTGCGTCCAGCGCCGAAAAGACACCTATCAGCGTCGTTTCAAGTACCAGGAAAGCCATCATGTACTCACGCACGCGGCTTGTGATGCACTGCCAGGCCGAGATCACGCAAATCACGGTGAGCAGGCTCGTCAGCAGAATAAACGGCATCGAAATGCCATCCACACCGAGGTGATAGTTCACATGGAAGCTCGTGATCCAGGGATGGAACTCCTCGAACTGCATGTGATGCGTTGTGGTGTCAAAGGCAAACCACAGCGGCAGCGTCACGAGGAAGGTGGCCACCGACACGATAAGAGCGCCCACGCGGGCGGCCTGATCACTGCGCGCAAACAGCCACAGGGCCACGGCCCCGAGTATCGGTAAAAAGATGCTCAGAGAAAGAATCGGAAAGCCCAGGGCGTTGTTTACGTCCATGCCTAGGCCCCCAGCATCAGCCAGGTCAGCAGGCCGAAGACGCCAATGACCATGGCGAAGGCATAGTGATAAACAAAGCCCGATTGCAACACGCGCAGTCTGGCAGCGCCAGCCAGCACGCCGTCCACAATCACGCCGTGGATGAACTTGCCGTCGATCATGCCGAGATCGCCTTTCTTCCAGAGCATGGAGCCCAGACAGCGGGCCGGCATGACAAGCACCTTCCAGTTCATCTCATCCCAGCGCCACTTGTCGAGCAGGAAGGCATGCAGACCGGGGAACGCCGCCGCCAGCCGTGCCGGATATGGGGTCTCCCTGAAATACATAACGAAGGCCAGTGCGATACCACCCACAGCCAGCCAGAACGGGGCCGAGAACAGGAATGCATACCAGGCATGGTGCTCGTGCTCCGCCAGCGTAATCAGTGGGTTGTGGGCATCCATGACAAAAATGCTGCTGCCAAAGTAATTTTCGATCATGCGTGGCTCGGTAATGCCAAGCACCTCGGCACCCCACCAGCCGGCCAGTACCGCACCCACGGACAGAACCATCAGCGGCACCGTGATGACCTTTGGCGACTCATGCAAATGGTGCCGGGTTTCCTCGGGTACGCGGTCGGAATTGTGGAAGGTGAGGAAGAACATGCGGAAAGTGTAAAAGGCCGTCATGAACACGCCGGAAAGCACGGTCCAGTAGGCGAATTCACTGATCCAGCCCATGTGCCGCACGGCAGCGGCCTCGATAATCATGTCCTTGGACCAGAAGCCGGCCAGCGGTGGAATACCGGACAACGCCAGACCGCCTATCAGCATCGTTACATAGGTGACCGGCATGAATTTCCTCAGTCGCCCCATCTTGCGGATATCCTGTTCAGCCATAACAGCATGGATCACGGAGCCTGCGGCCAGAAACAGCAGGGCCTTGAAGTAGGCATGTGTCATCAGATGGAAAATACCTACCGGGTAGGCGGACACGCCACAGGCAACAAACATGTAGCCGAGTTGCGAGCAGGTCGAATAAGCGATTACACGCTTGATATCATTCTGGACAAGGCCGATCGTAGCACACATCCAGGCCGTGATGGCGCCGATGACCGTAACCAGGCCGAGCGCCGCTTCCGAATATTCAAACATCGGTGAAAGTCGCGCTACCATAAAGATGCCGGCCGTCACCATCGTGGCGGCATGGATCAGGGCGGAGATTGGCGTCGGGCCTTCCATCGAATCCGGCAGCCAGACGTGCAGCGGCACCTGTGCGCTCTTGCCCATGGCACCGATGAACAGTGCGATACAGATAAACGTAATGGCCGATACGTGCCAGCCCATGAAGTCCAGGCTGGCACCGGCTTCGACCATGCCCGGAACGGCCGCGAACACCTCCTTGTATTCAACGGAGCCGAAGTAGTAGAAGACAGCCAGAATGCCGATGGCAAAGCCAAAATCGCCCACGCGATTGACGATAAATGCCTTCATGGCCGCCACGTTCGCGCTCTCGCGCCTGAACCAGAAGCCGATGAGCAGATAGGAAAACAGGCCCACGGCCTCCCAGCCAAAGAACAGCGTGAAGAAGCTGTTGCCCATGACAAGCACGAGCATCGAGAATGTGAAGCCGGAAATATACGAGAAAAACCGCGAATAGCCCGGATCGCCGTGCATGTAGCCTATCGTGTAAACATGCACGCAGGCGGACACGATGGTCACGGTCATCATCATGATCACGGTCAGCCGGTCAATCAGAAAGCCGACCGGCACCTCGAAGCGGCCGGACAGCACCCAGGTCCAGATGTTGCCGTGGAAGCCTGCGCCATCCAGTACCTGCAGGAAAATGTGCACGGACAGGACAGCCGCTGCAATTACGCCGAGACAGCAAATCCAGTGCGATGCCTTTTCCTTCAGCGCCCAGCCAAACAGGCCGACACTCATCGCCGCCGCAAGCGGCAGAGCGGGGATCAGAAGAAGTTCGGCAACGCTGAGTGTCATCATCCTCCCCTATCCCTGCAGCGTGTTGATGTCATCAACATTGATCGAACGGCGGTTACGGTAAAACACGACAAGAATCGCCAGGCCAACCGCAACCTCGGAGGCTGCCACTGTCAGCACGAAAAAGACGAACACCTGACCGGCCAGATCCTGGAGAAAGTGGGAGAAGGCGACGAAGTTGATATTCACGGCCAGCAGCAGCAGCTCAATGCACATCAGCATCGTAATGACATTCTTGCGGTTCAGAAACAGTCCGATCACACCAATCGAAAACAGGCAGGCGGCCACGACCAGATAGGATGAAAGCCCCACCATCACATATTCACCTTGCGCAGGCGATCTTCGGGCCGCACCTTCACCTGCCTTGAAATCACCTGATACTTCGCATCGCGGCGTGAGCGCAGTGTCAGCACCACGGCACCAACCAGCGCGACCAGCAGAATAATAGCAGCCACCTCGAAGCCAAGCAGGTATTTCGTATACAACAGCTTACCGATCTCCACCGTGTTGTTTACATCCTGCCCAAGGTGACCCACGCCCTTGATGGCGTCCGTGGAAAACACACCGCTGGATGCAGCCGCGACAAGCTCGATTAACAGGATTACGGCGATAATACCACCCACAGGAAGGTATTGCAGGAAGCCCTCACGCAACCGGGCGAAGTTCACCTCCAGCATCATGACGACAAACATGAACATCACCATCACCGCACCGACATAAATCAGAATAAGCACAATGCCCAGAAACTCGGCATCCAGCATGAAGAACAGGCCTGAGGCGTTGAAAAAGCAGAAGATAAGGAACATGACGGAATGGATGGTGTTGCGCGACAGCACAACCCCGAGGGCAGCGATAACCGCAAGGCCACCAAACAGATAAAAAAACGCAGTTTCCAGCATCTTCCCCTAGTCTCTCCCCACCACCTGGCTAACTGTAGCGCGCATCTGCTTCAAGGTTGGCGGCAATCTGTTTTTCATACCGTTCGCCAACCTTCAGCAGCATGTCCTTCGTGTAATACAGCTCGGCCCGCGTCTCGCTCGCATATTCAAATTCCTGCGTTTCAACAATGGCATCCACCGGGCATGCCTCCTGACAGAAGCCGCAGAAAATACACTTCGTCATGTCGATGTCGTAGCGCGTGGTACGCCGCATACCGTCAGCACGCTCTTCAGACTCAATCGTGATGGCAAGCGCCGGGCACACAACCTCGCACAGCTTGCAGGCGATACACCGTTCCTCACCGGACTCATAGCGTCGGAGTGCGTGCAGACCACGGAAGCGTGGCGAGAGCGGCGTACGCTCTTCCGGATACTCAACCGTGATCTTCCTTTTGAACAGATACCGGCCGGTCAGCATCAGGCCACGGAACAGCTCGACGAGCAGCCAGGTGCGGACGGCACGGCGGATAAGGCTCATGCCGCACCTCCGGCGTGCCAGAAACCAATCACTTCCCGCAGACCCGGCGTATACATGCATATGCCAAGCACGGCAATCCAGGCCAGCGTCCAGGGCAGAAACACCTTCCAGCCCAAACGCATCAGCTGGTCATAGCGATAGCGCGGGAAGGTGGCCCGAAACCAGATGAACGTGAAAATCAGGAAGGCCGTCTTGCCGAGCAGCCAGACGGTACCGGGAATGAAATCCAGGGCCGGAATGGGCGCATACCAGCCCCCGAGGAACATGATGGATGTAATCAGGCTGATGAGAATCATGGCCGCGTATTCGGCCAGCGAGAAGGTGGCAAACCACATGCCGGAGTATTCGACAAAAAATCCGGCCACGATTTCAGATTCTCCCTCGGGCAGGTCAAACGGCGAGCGGTTGGTCTCCGCACAGCCGGAGATGAAATAGACCAAAAACATCGGGAACAGCGGAATGATGTACCAGTGCAGAAGCCCCCCCGCCTGTGCATGCACGATATCGGACAGGTTCAGGCTGCCAGCCAGCATCAGCACGGTGACAATAGCAAAGCCCATCGATATTTCATACGATACCATCTGGCATGTCGAGCGGATGGCACCGAGAAATGCGTATTTCGAATTGCTGGCCCAGCCGGACATCAGGATGCCATAGATACTCAGGCTGGAGATTGCCATGACATAGAGAATACCGACATTGATATTCGCAATCGCCATCACATGCGCCGTTTCCCATAGCCCGAACAGTGTGGTCTCGCCGAACGGCACAACAGCAAAGGCAATCAGTGCCGGCACCAGCGACATGACCGGTGCCGCCACAAACAGGAATTTATTGGCAGTCGTGGGAATGATCGTTTCTTTCAGGAACAGCTTCAGGCCGTCGGCAATCGGTTGCAGGAGGCCCGCCCAGCCCACACGGTTGCAGCCCTTGCGCACCTGCATCCAGCCGATGATACGGCGCTCTGCATAGGTGATATAGGCAACGGACAGCGCCACCGGCACTGCGATGGCCAAAACTTCCAGCGCCCAGATCCCTGCCTGCATGGCCGTATCTGCCAGACTCATGATGTTGCTCCGAGTTGTACGCAAACCTCATTGGATATGTCACCAGCAACGCCGCGCTTGGCAACAAACACCACACCCGGCGCGACATCCTCGCGCGTGCTGACCGGATATCGGAACTCACCCCTGGTGGTGCGAATCACATGCTCGCCCGCACTCAGGTCAAGGGCGGCAAGTGTCTCCGGGTGTACAATCACATCTGCAAGGGCGTGCCGTCTGCCGGCATCCGAGAGCAGATCCGACGCACGCACCCATACGCCCTCGCGATACATGGAGTAGCGGCTGACCACATCCAGCATGCCATCGTCTGGCACCGTACCGGCCGGCAGACAGACTACATCTGCATGCCGCCCGACCGGTATCATGCATGTGTCAACCGTATCCGACTCCCAGGCATCGGTAAGCAACGGGACAAACCGCTGCGCATGCCCGCGCAATTCCTCAAGATCAATCGCGGGCACCTCGTGCCCCAGCGCAGCCGCAAGCCGCATCATGACTTTCCATAGCGGACGCTCAAGCCCCAGCGATTTGAGCGGACTGGTTGCCACGCGCACCCTGCCTTCCATATTGATAAAGCTGCCTTCAACCTCGGAATAGGCAGCGGCGGGAAGCAGTACCTGTGCATATTCGCTGATCTGACCGGCAATGGCACCAACCTGCACAAGCGGCACCTTTTGTAGTGCGGCCTTCGCCTGCACCGGGAACAGGCCATCACCTACCGGATCACTGCCAATCAACAGAATGGCATCCAGCTCCCCGGCCGTCGCCGAATCAAACAAGTCACCGGTGCTCGTACGAATATCACCGAAAATGGCTGATAATGCCTGCGCATTCATGCCCTCGGGAATCAGGTTGCGGCCGTCATTTTCCGCCTCTGCGTGACCGCAGGCTCGCATCAGCAGATCAAGCCCGTAAATCAGCGTGGCGGCATCGGGATGGGCGCGAATCTCCTCACCCACGAGCAGCGAGCAGGATTCGGCCATCAGTGCATCAGCCAGCAGCTTGCCTGCCTCATGTCGGTCGGGCACGGCATCCATCCACGCGTCCATACCGGCTGCCAACTTGCCCAGATCGGAGACCTGGGCCATCGCCCGGGCAATCACAGCCGGCCAGTCGCGCGGCCGGATGATCGCATCCTTGCCGATCTCGCAATTCGTACGGTAATTCATGGCACCAATGCGCGTGACCGTTTTACCGTGGTACAGACGTCTGCGTAACCGCTGCAACACGAGTGGCAGTCGCTGGCGCAGGTCGGAGCCCAGGATCACAACCTCGGCGGCGTCCTCGATCTGTTGCGTGGTCTGGCCGAAGCCCTCCTCGAAGGCAAATGGCCGCATGTCGCGCCTGTGCAAATCAAAAGCCACGTGCGCCTCGGGAAAGGCTGTATCACGCAACAACCGTATTGCAGCCAGGCCTTCCACACTCCAGTCCGGTGAAAAGATGATGCCCACACGCCTGCCTTTCAGCAACTTCACGGCATGCGCATTGCAAGCCTCGTCCCAATCCACATCGACAAGCTTGCCACGTATACGTACCTTCGGATTCAGCAGCCGGTTTCCGGAACGAAAGGCATCATAGACATAGCGGCCACGGTCGCAGATCCACGCCTCGGGGCTACCCTCGACCGGGCGAATGCGCATCACAGCCTCGCCGCGAGACTCGATGCTGATATCGCAGCCCTGCGGACATTGCGTGCAGGTGCTCTTGTGCCGCGTCACTTCCCATGGACGACAGACATCGTGCGATGGTCCATCCAGCAACGCCCCGACCGGACAGATATCGGCCAGGTTGCCGGACAGCTCGGAGCTCAGACACTCATCCACGATACCGGTGATGCTCATGCGATCGCCGCGGCTGAGGACGCCCATGTCCCCGGTGCCGGCAATCTCGCTTGCGAAACGCACACAGCGGGTACAGTGAATACAGCGCGTCATGCAGGTGGTGATGAACGGCCCCAGCTTCGGATTGGTAACCGCGCGCTTGGCCTCGGCATAGCGTCCGCGTGAGGCACCATAGCGCATGGCATAATCCTGCAGCTTGCAGTCACCGCCCTGGTCACAGACAGGACAGTCCAGCGGGTGATTGATAAGCAGGTATTCCATCATCATCTTGCGGTCTTTCTGCAGCGTATCACTCTGTGTACTGACCTTCATGCCATCAGCTACAGGTGTACAGCAGGAGGCAGCCGGCTTGGGCCAGCCCTCGACCTCAACCAGGCACATGCGACAGTTGGCCGCCACGGACAGCTCCGGGTGATAGCAGAAATAGGGCACCTCGATGCCATGCTGTCGACAGGCCTCGAGGATGCTCGTGCCCGCCGGCACGGTGACCTCCCTGTTATCGATGAACAGCGTTGTCATGCTGCCTTCTCCACCACACCGGCCTCAAGCAACTCGGGGAAACACCGAATCAGGGACAATACCGGTGCGGCTGCGCCATCAGCCAGCGCGCAAATCGTGCGCCCGGCCATATGTGTGGCCGCATCACGCAGCGCCTCCACATCCTCCGGCTGGCCCTGACCCTGCTGGATTCTGACCATGATGCGGTCCATCCAGCCCGTACCTTCCCGGCATGGAGTACACTGGCCGCAGGACTCATGCGCATAGAAATGCGTCAGCCGCCGGGTGACAGCGAGCAGGTCGGCTGTTTCATCCATCACGATGACAGCACCCGATCCGAGCATGGAGCCAGCCTCGATCATATCGTCATAGGTAAGAGGCACCTCATAATGCTCGGCGGTCAGCCACGGCGTGGACGAGCCGCCGGGTATCACAACCTTGGGCACGCTGCCATGCTGAAGGCCGCCGGCATACTCCTCGATGAGCGTTCTCAGCGTCGTTCCCATCGGCACCTCGTAATTGCCGGGCCGGTTGACATTTCCCGAAACAGAGAAAATCTTCATGCCGGTGCTGTTCTGCACACCAATGGAGGCATGCCACTTGCCGCCATGCTCGAGGATGGCCGGAATTGTTGCCAGCGTTTCCACATTGTTCACAACAGTGGGGCAACGATAAAAGCCCTCGACAGCCGGGAACGGCGGCTTGAAGCGTGGTCGGCCCGGCTTGCCCTCGAGTGACTCGATCAGTGCGGTCTCCTCGCCGCATACATAGGCACCGGCGCCCCGGTGTACGGTGAGATTCATGCTGTATGTCGTGCCCAGGATATTCTCCCCGAGCAGGCCCGCAGCATAGGCCTCACGGATTGCCTCGTTGAGCACTTCAGCCTCATGTACGAATTCGCCACGAATATAGATATACGCATCACGCACACCAAGTGCGAATCCCGCCATGATCATGCCCTCAATGAGCAGGTGTGGATCAAAACGCATGATGTCGCGATCCTTGAACGTGCCGGGTTCGCCCTCGTCCGCGTTGCACAACAGATATGTCGGCTTGCCGGTGTTGCGCGGTACAAACGACCACTTCAGGCCGGTCGGGAAGCCGGCACCACCGCGCCCGCGCAGGCCCGAGGCCTTGACCTCGTCGATGATCTTCTCAGGCGTAAAGTCATTGAGCACGGTGGGCAAAAACGCATAGGCGCCGTGCGCGCGTGCCACTTCAAGTCGGCACATGTCCGGCACGTGGATATTGTCGAAGCAGATGGCTGTTACCCGGGACGGGTCAGACGGAATCATGCCTTCCCTCCGCCACCGGCAGCCTCGTCAATCACCCGGTCCATATGCTCTGCATCGACCTTTTCGTGATACACACCGTTGATCTGCACAACCGGTGCACCACCACAGGCACCTGCACATTCCACCTCGGTCACCGTAAACATACCATCCGGCGTAGTACTGCCGACTTCAATGCCAAGCCGGTCGCACACGTGCCTGAGCACATCATAGGCACCGTTCAGCATACAGCCGGGATTTGTGCAGAACTCCATCAGGTATTTACCACAAGGCTGTTCGCGAAACATCGTGTAGAATGTAACCACCTCGCGCACGGCCATCAGCCTGAGTCCAAGCGTATCCGCCACGAGCTGTTGCACCTCCATGGACAGGTAGCCGAAATCCTGCTGGGCCATGTGCAACACCGGTAGCAGTGCCGAACGTGCATGTGGATAGCGTTTCACAAGCGCCTCGATTTCGGCCAGCCGCTCAGCCGAAAACTGTGGCATCGCCTTTTCCTCTGCGCTCACCGATCCACCTCGCCAAAGACGATATCCTGTGTTCCCAGAATAGTGACAACATCCGCGATCATGTGGCCACGGCACATATAGTCCAGTGCCTCAAGGTGGGCAAAGCCCGGTGCCCGTACCTTCATCCGATAGGGCTTGTTCGAACCATCGGATACGAGATAGACACCAAATTCACCTTTCGGGTGCTCAACAGCAGCATACACTTCACCTTCCGGCACCGTATAGCCTTCCGAGAAGTACTTGAAATGGTGGATCAGGGCCTCCATATCCGACTTCATCAGACGACGGGAAGGGCTGGTCAGCTTGTAGTCATCAATCTTCACCGGCCCGGGATTAGCTGTCAGCCAGTCCACGCACTGCTTGACGATACGGTTGGCCTGGCGCATTTCTTCAATACGCACGAGATACCGGTCGTAGCAGTCTCCGGTCGTGCCCACCGGAATTTCAAACTGCATGCGATCATACACATCATAAGGCTGCGTCTTGCGCAGATCCCAGGCCACACCGGATCCCCGGAGCATCGGCCCGGTGAACCCCCAGTCCAGTGCCGCCTGCTTGTCCACCACGCCAATATCTACGGTACGCTGCTTCCAGATACGGTTCTCAGTCAGCAGGGTTTCATACTCGTCCACATAGCCGGGGAAGCGCTCGGTAAATGCGCCGATTTTCTCCAGCAGCCCATCCGGCAGCTCCTTGGCCACACCACCCGGCCGGAAATAGGCGGCATGCATGCGCGCACCGCTGACAGCCTCGTAATAGTCGAAGATATCCTCACGCTCGCGGAAGCAATACAAAAACACTGTCATCGCACCGATATCGAGCGCGTGTGCCCCAAGCCAGAGCAGGTGATTCAGGATACGCGTCAGCTCGGCATACATGACGCGGATATATTGGCCGCGCACGGGTGGCGTGATGCCCAGCAATCGCTCGACAGCCAGGGCATAGGCATGCTCGTTGGCCATCATTGAAACGTAGTCAAAGCGATCGAAGTAGGGAACATTCTGCAGATAGGTCTTGTACTCGAACAGCTTTTCAGTGCCCCGGTGCAGCAGGCCGATATGCGGCTCCGCACGTTCGACCACCTCGCCATCAAGCTCCAGCACCAGCCGTAACACACCATGCGCACTTGGATGCTGTGGGCCGAAATTCAGCGTGTAGTTCCTGATCTCAGCCACGGGACTCCCCCGGCCACACCTTTGGAATCAGCACACGATTTTCAAGCGTATTCGGCCTGTACACACAGCGCCACTGCGTATCATCAAAAAACATCTCCACGCGGCCCGTCAGCGGAAAATCCTTACGCAGCGGATGTCCCTCAAAGCCATAGTCCGTGAGAATACGGCGCAGGTCGGGATGATGATTGAAAATGATCCCCAGCAGATCAAAGGCCTCCCTCTCAAACCAGTTAGCTGTCGGCCATACCTCGACGACCGAGCCCATCAACTCACGCTCATTCAGCGCCACCTTCAACCGCAATCGCCTGTTTTTTGCAACCGACAACAAATGGTAGACCACCTGAAAGCGGGGCCGATCCCCGCTCCAGCCCGGATGTTCCGACATGTCCACACCACACAGATCAATGAGCTGCTCATAGGCATGCTGCCCCCTGAGATAGTGGCAGGCCTCTACAATGGCCTCGCGGGCCACCAATACCGTCGGCATATCACCGGGCTGGGTAACCTCCAACACCTGGTCACCAAAGCGCTCACGAAGCCCTTCGACCTCGGGGAAAGTGACCTCTGCCTGTTCCGCCGTTTCCGCTTGTATGCTCATCGCTTACCGGGCAATCGTATTCGTTCGCTTGATTTTTTCCTGCAACTGAATGATGCCATACAGCAGCGCCTCGGCTGTCGGCGGGCAGCCCGGAACATAAACATCCACGGGCACAATACGATCGCAGCCACGCACAATGGCATAGGAATAGTGATAATAGCCGCCACCATTGGCGCAGGAACCCATCGAAATCACCCAGCGCGGCTCGCTCATCTGGTCGTAGACCTTGCGCAGCGCAGGTGCCATCTTGTTTACCAGCGTGCCCGCCACCACCATCACATCCGACTGACGCGGGGAGGGACGGAACACAACACCAAACCGATCCAGGTCGTAGCGGCTGGCCCCCGCATGCATCATTTCAACTGCACAACAGGCCAGCCCAAAGGTCATCGGCCACATCGAACCAGTGCGCGCCCAGTTGATCACCTTGTCTGCGGTCGTTGTCACAAAACCCTTGTCCAGCAGGCCTTCTATTCCCACTGCAATGCTCCCTTTTTCCAGGCGTAGACATAACCAACAAGCAGGATAGCCAGAAACAACATCATCTCGATAAAGCCGAACATGCCGATATCATCGAGGACAATCGCCCACGGAAACATAAATGCAGTTTCCAGGTCAAACACGACAAACAGGATGGCCACGAGATAGAAGCGCACGTCAAACTGCATGCGCGCATCCTCAAATGCCTCGAAGCCGCACTCGTAGGCGGAAAGCTTTTCAGGATCCGGTTTCTGGGATGCAACCACCACGGTTAGCATAAGAGGCATCACACCCATGATCAGCGCAATAACAATGAACACGAGAATCGGCGCATATTCGTTAGCCAGGTAACCAGTGCCCATGCCCCTCCCCTTTTTTTATCCATGCGCATAATTTGAGTGGCCTGCTGAAATCCGCCCGTACCGGCCACAGGTTTCCGGGGGGCAAATCACGCGGTAAGCTTGCTACCATCGCCTATCAACAGGGTCAAGAATGACAAGCCCGCGTTTCACACAGGGGCTTTGCCTCAGGCAAACTGATGCAGGAGGCGGCGGGATTACCCGGATCTTTCGGCCCTCGCCCCTTACGGGGCAGCCGTCGCTGCACTCCGGCATTCAAACGCACCCTCCCGGATGCTTTTTGTCGAACCGCTACGCGGGTTCTCATCCCGCCCGGCAGATCCTTCCCACCAACTCCAGGTCTGGTGGAGGCGGCGGGATTCGAACCCGCGTCCGGAAACCATCAGCCTGTGGATCTACATGCTTAGTCCGTTCTCACAGCACCCGGCGGAAACCGAACGGACAAAGTGCCCACCGGGTCGGTCCGTTAAGGTTTAATTTCAAAGTGCCACGAGCCTACAGCCTTTGAAACGATTCCATCTGAGTGGCCCCGACCTTCCAAGGGATGGACACCTCGGAAGCGGGGTAACTTACGCAGCGTAAGCTAGTTCTACGTCGTCGTTGGCAGTTATATGCCGTTGGCCGTTTTTACGGGCAAGCCATCCCGACATGCACCACAGGGTTCAGCATCTCCGTCGAAACCAAGCGCCCCCGTGAACCGCGGAATTGTGCCCTGCAATCCCCCGCCTGACAACAATCCGGCGTGTTCACGCCCGTACTGGGAGCAGGAAGCCGAGCGCCATAAGCGCCCCGGTCCAGTGGGATAGAAGAAAGAAGCGAAGGCCCCAGTCCTCGCCATGGCGCGCCAGACTGTAAAACAGGAACACCTGCCAGGCGGCAGCCAGCGCCCACCCGGGCCAGGCCACCAGGCCATGTAGCCAGACAGCCAGCGCCAGGAAAAAGAGCATACCGGCGCCGAGCAGAATCACCGCAGTCACCACCCCATCGCCAAACCACAGGGCCGTGGACTTCACGCCGATTCTGGCGTCATCGGCACGGTCGCCAATCGCATAGGCCGTATCGTAGGACAGCGACCAGCAGATGTTGGCAGCAAACAGCAGCCACGGAACCGGTGAGTCCGTGACGCTGCCGGCCTCCGCTGCCCAGGCCATGACTGCACCCCAGCCAAAGGCCATGCCCAACCAAGCCTGGGGGAAATGAATGAAGCGTTTCAGGAACGGGTAGATAATCGCCAGGGCCGCCCCTGCAAATGCCAGCACAACAACCAGCGGTGTCGTTTGCAGCACGAGCAGCAACGCCAGCAGCAGCAGGCCGGCAAAGCCCATGAGGGCCGCCCCCGGGGCAATACGCCCGGCAGCAACGGGGCGTTGCCTTGTCCGTTCCACATGCGGATCAAAATGGCGATCAGCGAAATCATTGATGACACAGCCGGCAGAGCGCATCAGAAATACGCCGGAGACAAAAACAAGCGTGTTTTTCAGGGACGGATGCCCGTGCGACGCAGCCAGCAACCCCCACAGCGTGGGCCATAGCAGCAGCCAGTAGCCTACCGGCCTGTCGATTCGCAGCAGCCGATACCAGTCTCCAGCCGTGCCGAGCGGAAACAGAGCCAGCCCCCCGCCGGCATCTGGGTTCTGGATGGGCTTTCGCTTCTTCACGGCGCCTTGCGCTGACGGGCAAGCATCTTCAGGCGCTGCCACATGGCGGCGTGAAAGTATTCGACGACCAATGCCCGTGTTCCTGACGGCGAGCGTAAAACCGAGCGTCGTGCCCACCGCTTTTCATCACCCCCCGGCAGGGAAATCTCGGCCACACTCAGATCGGAACGGGACAGCGACAGGCCACGGTCGATCAACAGGTTGCCCAGTGGCTGCACGCCTTCTTCAAGCTGCTTCGCCAGCTCGGTCGGCAGGCCATCGAGCGGCAACACGGATTCGGCGTCAAACATCAGCGTCCCCCGATGCGATAGTGACACACGTCGCCGCAGGCAGGGATCTCCCTGCCTGCTCTCCAGCAGACGCGCCTCCTCGCTACCACAACTGTCCACAAATTGCTCGTGCAAATGCAGCGAAAGCCGCATACCATGCCGCCGCTCCAGGTAGCGCGTCAGTGAGCCGGTAATGGTCAACACTGCGGCCACATCAGGGCTTACACCTGCATCCTGCGCCGACCACGCACGCACCAGTGTCCAATGCTGCTCTGACAGGGGAAAAATCAGCATGCGGGCATCATGGCCGATGCGGCGAACGGGTCAAGGCCTTGCCAGGAGACGGGAATTACGGCCGAATTGTCAGCCATGCCGATCTGCCGTCTGTTTGTTGACCACCCCCTGCAAACGGGGGCCAGTGTCCTGCTAAGCCGTGAACAGGCGCACTATCTGTGCCATGTCATGCGCCTTGCCGCGGGCCATGCCATCATCCTGTTCAATGGCGAAGGTGGTGAGTACGAAGCGGAAATCGACCGGCTGGAGAGGCGGGGGGGTGCCTGCCGTGTGTTGAAGTTCCTGCCTGTGGAACGCGAGTTTGCCATCCCCATACACATCATCCAGGCAGCGGCGCGCAGCAGCAAAATCGAAACCGTGCTGCAAAAGGGCACCGAGCTTGGTGCGGCCAGCTTCCAGATTTGTGCCACTGAGCGTGCACCGCTAAAGCTTGAAGGCGCCCGGCTGGCCTCGCGCCTGGCGCGATGGCAAGCTATCGTTGCCGAAGCTGCGGAGCAAAGCGGGCGCACACGCCTCCCTGCCATTGCCTGGCATCCGTCGCTGACGGACATTCAGCAAGAAGGACTATGTCTGTGTCTGCATGTCGGGGCGGACACTGACTGGGACGCCGTCAGGCCGCGCATTATGGCAGCAGACGCCATCACGCTGGCCATCGGGCCGGAAGGTGGCTGGAGCAGCCATGACATGAACACGCTTGCATCCCAGGGCTTTTCTGCCGTGCGGTTCGGCCCGCGTATCCTGCGCACGGAAACGGCGGCACCAGCCCTGCTGGCTGCCGTGCAGGCATGTCTGCCTGAGGGGTAAGGCCTAGATAGAAACCGGGGGCTGAGTATTCCAATCCTGTGCGGCGCTGCTAATATGCGGCGCGTTCCGCAAAGCCGATGTAGCTCAGCTGGTAGAGCAGCTCACTCGTAATGAGCAGGTCTGCGGTTCGAATCCGCACATCGGCTCCAGTTTTCTGCCGCGCGCCCCTTGCGCAACCGGCTAAATCCCCAGCAACAGGGCCAGCAGCAGGCAGACGATCAGTGCTGCAACATAGCCTCTGTAGCTGGAATGCCGGTATGCCTTTGGCTTCAGCATATACATGTCATACATGGTCCACCTCACCGGACTTTGAGCATAGCCATGTTGACTGTCTTCGGCTGTGAGCCGCATTACGTCATAAGAGGCCTTTCAGGCGGGTATCAGGCTCCGGCGATGGCATCCCGCCATGCGAGCACCAAACGGAAGGCCTCGTTCGTGATTTCCTCGGGCAACTCACGCTTGATCTCGGACAGCGAGGCATAGGCATCAGCTTCATCCAGCGCAGTCATGATGGTTGAGAAATGTGCGCCGACGATTTTTTCGACATCCACATAGTGGCCCGCACGCACCAGCGCGATAAAGTGCTTCATCACACTAGTCTCGCTGACCCCCAGCTGCCTGGCAATCTCGGCCGGCGTGGCACCTTCCTTGTACAGGCGCAGCGTGTATAGCTGACTGTCACTGGCCGGTGGCCCCTTGGCGACAAGTCTGGGCTGTGCGGTCGCATCCTTTTTCTTCCTGACGGGTGCAGCCTTGGGCGCAGCGCGCAGCACCTTGAGGAAGGCCTCGCCATACATGTCCAGCTTGTACTGTCCCATACCGCTGATCCTGGACATCTCCTCAAGCGTGGTCGGCAAGGTCAGGCTCATTTCAGATAGGGTAACGTCACTGAATACAGTATGCGGCGCAATACCCTCCCTGTCGGCCAGTTGCTTGCGTACCTCGGCCAGACGGGAAAACAGTGCATCATTCCTTTGCCTGGAAATCTTTTTCAGGCCACGCCTGAAGCCAGGCTTGAACTTGGCCAGAATGACGGGCTCCTTCTTCTCCCGCAGCCGCTCGCCCTGCTCGGTAAGACCCAGAGCACCGTGATGACTGATATCCTGCGACAGATAACCATGGTGAACGAGCTGCCTGAGCAGTGAAATCCACTCATCCTGGCTCAGCCCGCTTCCCGTGCCATAGGATGCCAGTGCCTGATGCCCGTGTTCCCGGATGCGACTGGTGTTGGCACCACGCAGCACGTCGACGACATAACCCAGGCCGAACTTGCCATCCAGCTCCGTCACACAGGCCAGCGCCAGGCGAACGTGCTCGCTGGCATCATAGGTCTCCGGTGGATCCAGGCAGATATCGCAGTTGCCACAGTCATGATCCAGCTGCTCACCAAAATATCCGAGTAGTACGCGGCGGCGGCAGGTCAGCGCCTCTGCAAAGCCGACCATGCGCTTGAGCTTGTAAACCTCGATCTGACGTTGCTCCGGATCCTCGACATTCTCGATCAGCTTGCGTACCAGCCGGATATCACCGGCACCATAAAGCAGCAGCGCCTCCGATTCCAGGCCATCACGACCGGCCCGGCCCGTTTCCTGATAATAGCTCTCCACACTTTTCGGGATATCATAATGGACGACAAAACGGACATTCGGCTTGTCCACGCCCATGCCAAAGGCAATCGTGGCCACGATGACCCGGATACGGTCGCGCAGAAAGGCATCCTGAACCTGCACGCGCTGTTTCGCCGGCAGTCCGGCATGATAGGCTGCAGCCCGGATGTCATGGCGCTGAAGGTGTACCGCCACTTCCTCGACCCGCTTGCGCGACAGGCAGTAGACGATGCCGGATTCTCCCGGCCAGTCATTCAGAAACTCGATCAGCCGCTGTGTGCCATGGCTTTTCTGCGCAACCAGATAGCGAATATTCGGTCGATCGAAGCTGGAGACGAACTGCCTGACATTCTTTAGCGAAAGACAGCGGATGATATCGGCGCGCGTCTGCTCATCGGCGGTGGCCGTCAGAGCAAGCATCGGTGTTTCCGGGAACAGCTCATGCAACAGCCCGAGCTTGACATACTCCGGCCGGAAATCGTGTCCCCACTGCGATACGCAATGGGCCTCGTCTATCGCAAACAACGAGATCCGGATGCCATGCAGGCGCTTCAGAAAGCCTTCCGTGAGCAGCCGCTCGGGCGCAACATACAGCAGGTCAAGCTCGCCGGCTGCCAGCTGCGCCAGTACCTCCCTCGCCTCAGCCGCCTTTAGCGACGAGTTGTAGAAGGCCGCACGCACACCACAGTGGCGAAGCGCATCCACCTGGTCCTTCATCAGGGCTATCAGTGGAGAAACGACAATGCCCGTCCCCTCCCGGATAATCGCGGGCACCTGATAGCACAACGATTTGCCGCCACCCGTGGGCATGAGGACAAAGGCGTTCCCGCCAGCCAGCATCGTGGCAACCACATCCCGCTGTACAGGGCGAAAGTCACTGTAGCCAAACACCTGCCGCAGTACCCGCAGCGCCTCTTTCATGCTGTGATCCGTACCCATGAATAATGATGATACAGCTTTTTTTTCGGTTTGACCATATGTGTGCCATGGATATGGACGGCCCCATGTTGCAGTATGCTCATCCATCAT
>CAZROR010000007.1:0-45729 GCA_964601765.1 uncultured Zetaproteobacteria bacterium | reverse complement strand
TTGTACACAAGAGCTTGCGAAAAATCACCAGTTTTGCCCTTTCACGGCGGCAACAGGGGTTCGAATCCCCTTGGGGACGCCAACTATCTGCCCGGGGACAGCCGGGTCATGTGAGTCTTGATCTTATGGTGTATCAGACAGACGACCTGCGAATCAAATCGATCAAGGAGGTTATTCCACCGGATCGTGTTCGCAACGAGTGCCCCGTCAGCGAGGCAGCCGCAAGAACCACGTTTGAAACCAGAAAAGCTATTCATGAAATTCTTGCCGGCAAGGATGACCGTCTGCTTGTCATCGTCGGCCCCTGCTCGATTCATGATGTGAAGGCAGCACGCGAATATGGCGAACGTCTGGCAGAGGCGCATGACGCGCTGGTTTCGGATCTCGTCGTGGTCATGCGTGTGTATTTCGAAAAACCGAGGACGACGCATGGCTGGAAAGGGCTGATCAACGATCCGAACCTGGATGGCACGTTTCAGATCAACGAGGGCCTACGCCTGGCCCGGCACCTGCTGCGTGACCTGAATGAGGCTGGTGTGCCGGCAGCCACAGAGTTCCTCGACCTCATCAGCCCCCAGTACCTGGCGGAGCTGATCAGCTGGGGGGCCATTGGCGCCCGTACGACAGAAAGCCAGGTGCACAGGGAGCTGGCTTCGGGCCTTTCGTGCCCCGTGGGCTTCAAGAACGGCACGGACGGGGATCTGAAGGTTGCCATTGACGCGATCGGTGCGGCCTCGCGACCTCATCATTTCCTCTCGCTGACGAAGGCCGGACGCTCGGCCATTTTTGCGACAAGCGGCAATGAGGACTGCCACCTCATCCTGCGCGGCGGCAGGGTGCCGAATTATGATGCGGAAAGCGTGGGTGCGGCTGTGAAGCAGCTTGAACGCGCCGGCCTGCCGCCCCGCCTGATGATCGACTTCAGCCATGCCAACAGTCAGAAACAGCCGGAACGGCAGCTTGTTGTGGGCCGTGATGTTTCCCGTCAGATCGCAGCTGGCGACAGGCGCATTATCGGCACCATGATTGAAAGCCATCTGATCGGTGGCCGGCAGGATATCGTGTTCGGACAGCAGCCCGTTTACGGACAAAGTGTAACAGATGCATGTATTGGCTGGGATGAGACGCTGCCTCTGCTGCACGAGCTGGCACAGGCGGTGCGTCATCGCCGTCATCAGCAGCACTAAACCCGGATCAGTCTCTTGCCTGGTCTTTAGGGGGTGATGGGCTGGAATGCTGCGCGTTGCAGCAGCATTCTATTACGCCAACCCATGCGCATGGATTGACTATAGCTACTGGAAAATAGTGCTGCCTCTGCTGCAGGCAGGGAGGGGATTGCAATCTCACCCGGCCTTCCTGTCAGGCTTTTCAGGAAGGCTACAAGCGCCTGCTTTTCTCGCTTGTTCAGGTGCAGTGGCGTGAGTTCGTTATTGCCGCCCGGACGGTCTCCGCCCCGGTCATAGAAATCGACCACTTCCATCAGCGTTGATTTTGATCCGTCATGCATGTAGGGGGCTGTCATGGCGACCTGCCGCAGCCTTGGTGTCTTGAATGCGTTCCGGTAACGGGGTACCCGCTGAATCTCGAAACGGCCGGGGTCGAGGCTGTTCAGGCCTGTATTGTGAAATTCTGAATCACTGAACGTCGGTGGTGCGTGACAGCGAATACAGCCAGCCTTGCCCGTGAATAGTGTGAATCCACGTTTGGCTGCTGCCGGTAAGGCATTGGCATCGCCGGCTACCCAGCGATCAAATGGGCTGTTGTTGACAACGATGCCACGCAGGAATGTGGCCAGTACGGCAGCAATGTTACCCATGGTTACTCCGCTTGGACCAAAGACTGCCCCGAATTCCTGTCGATACCCCGTCATGCCACGGATACGCATGACAATTTCGCCTGCTTGGCCTGCATACATAAAGCCAGGGGAGACCAGGTGTTGCTTGATGGCTGACTCCATGGTGGTAGCCCGGCCATCCCAGAAAAATGCCTTGGCAAAGCCGATATTGATGAGGCTGGGTGTGTGCCTGCTCAAGGCCTGACCGCTTCCCGTGGCATACGGGAGGCCATCGGCCCAACCCAGTCCTGGATGATGGCAGGTTGCGCAGGAACGTATGCGCCGGCTGGACAAGCGGGGGTCGAAGAACAGTTTCCGTCCCAGCCGGGACTTGGCCTTGGTATAGGGATTGCTGTCCGGATAAGTCACGGCCGGCAGCTTCCATTGTGCCAGCGATGATGTGCCGGCAAATGCAGCCAGGGGAAGCAGCGCGATGAACAGGAACACTACCAGGATTGCCTGAGCCAACCTGACCTCCGAGTGAGTCTCTTCCCTGCTCCCCTGGTACACAGGGTAGCGTGGATTTCGCCAAATGTGAACCTTGTTGATAAACGTAATGGGTTAGACAGGACGGCTCAGAGGGTCGGATATGCCCAGCTCGGCAAACCCCTGCAGGCGAAAGCGGCACGCATCACAATGCCCGCAGGGACGGCCCTGTTCGTCCGGGTCATAACAGGAATGGGTGAGGCCATAGTCGAGCCCCAGCCGGAGGCCCAAAGTGATAATCTCCGACTTTTTCAGCCTGATCAGGGGGGCATCAATGTGAAGGGCATGACCTTCGGCACCACGCCGTGTACCGATCCGGGCAGCTTCCGCAAAGGCGTGTAAAAACTCCGGGCGGCAGTCCGGATAGCCCGAGTAATCAATGACGTTGGCCCCGATAACGAGCCTGCTTGCACCTGTGACTTCTGCCAGCCCTGCTGCCAGGGAAAGGAAAATCAGATTGCGTGCAGGCACATAGGTGACCGGGATATGGCCATCATCAGGTTGATCCTTGGGTACGGCAATGTCATCGGTCAGCGCGGAGCCTCCGATTGCGGCAAGATCCACGCGGATAACCCGGTGGTCGATCACATCAAGCGCCTGGGCCACACGTGCGGCAGCCTCCAATTCGATGCGATGACGTTGACCATAATCGAAGGCCACGCTGTGGCACTGATATCCTTTTTCACGCCTGGCCCAGGCGAGCGCCGTGCTTGAGTCCAGGCCGCCTGAGAGCAGAACGACAGCCGTAGTCATACGCCTTGTGCCTCCTCTCCCCAGATGTATTTGTGATATTGCAGCTGCAAACGGGCGGGGACATTGTCACGCAGCATCCATCCGGCTAGTGCGGCCGGTGTGAGCTGGCCCCAGGCAGGTGAAAAAAGAATCGGGACAGGCAATTCGGCCAGCCCATATCGTTGCATGATATCCAGTGCCCACCGGTAATCACTGGCATCAGTCAGTACAAACTTGATTTCATCTCCCTTGTGCAGACGATACAGGTTGCCCCAGCGGTTGCGCGCTACCTCACCGCTACCTGGTGTTTTGATATCCAGAATGCGGCGGATACGTGCGTCTACCTTGCTGATATCCAGTGCGCCAGAGGTTTCCAGTTGCACGATGGGGCATATGTTGGCCAGCGCCACGAGCAGTTCACGGCAAGCGTTTTGGGCTAGAGGCTCACCACCGGTTACAAGGCACAAGGGACGCCTGGCAGCGGCAACCTGCTGAACGATGTCATCAATATCCCTTTCTCTGCCGCTGTCGGTCGGGATGGCCTGGGGTGTATCGCAATAATGGCAGCGCAGTGGGCAGCCCGCCAGGCGCACGAGTGTGCACGGCATGCCAGCCAACGTGCTTTCGCCCTGAATGCTGTCATAGATTTCTGCAATACGGACCGTAGAAGCAGGCAATGATGTGCTACTGGTGTTCCGTGGGAACAGCCTCAGGTATCGAGGTCCGGACCTCTTCTGCTTCGGGTGAGTCCGGGTGGCGGCGGAGCAACAGCTGAAAGGCCTGACGCATTTTTACCGGACGGTGCAGGCGCTGGTAGATGCGCCCGAGTCGTAAAAGCGCAGCGGCATCCTTGGCGCTGTCCGGATACTTGTTAACGACCATGCGATAGGCAGCAATGGCCATGTCTATCTTGTTCTGCGCCTCGTAGTTTTCTCCGAGCCAATAATAGGCCTGGTCCGTATATTCGCCCTGAGGATAGTCACCTATAATGGAGAGCAGTGCCGCGGCAGACTCATCATAGCGCCCACTCTTGAATGACAGGTAGGCTGCCGTATAGCGGTTTTTCTCATCCGTGTTCTGACTGGGCTCTGGCTGAGGTTTGGGCTGGGGTTTTTCCTTTTCGACAGCTGCACGGGTGGTTTCCCGGATAACCGATGCAATGCGGTCAATCTTTTTGACCAGGCGCCTGCTGGCCTTTTCCTGAAGCCTGATTTCCTTTTTTATGGCAGGTGCACTTTTCTTGAAGCGCTGAACGCTGGCCTCCAGTGCCAGCAACTTGGTTTCCTGCTTGGCGCTGCTGATCTGCAGCTCCCGCACGACTTTCTGCAGGGCCTGCACCTGTTCACCGAGTTTGGCCTGCATTTTGTAAGCCTCGTCCAGCGATTTGACGATGGCAGGCTTGTCGTTGAGCCAGGCCTCCTCCGGCTTGGATTTGATGATACAGGAGGAAAGCATCAGCCCGACCGCAAAGTAAGCGGCCACCGGGATTGCCGGTGACCGCCGTAAGCAAGCCTGCGAATGTGGGCTGTACGCTGCCACTTAACGCGTAACGATATCCGCTCGACGATTTTGGGCCCAACAGGCCTCGCCGCTACCTTTGCATACCGGGCGCTCCTCTCCGAACGATACGGTGTCAATGCGGTTGGCAGCAACACCCTGCGCCTCAAGATAGCTGCGTACGCTGTCTGCACGGCGCTGGCCCAACGCCAGATTGTATTCACGGCTGCCGCGCTCGTCGCAGTTGCCTTCGATAACAATATTCAGTCCCGGATTGGCTTTCAGCCATGCTGCATTGGCATCCAGAATACCTCTCGCTGCGGCATCCAGCTTGGATTTATCGAAAGCGAAATAAACGGAGTGTGAAGATGGTTCTACAGCCTTTTTCTGGGCAGCTTGGGCAGCAGAAATGCTGGTCCCGGCTTTGGCCCCTGCGCCTGCACCGGGCTCGACAGCAACCTCTTTTTTGGCACAGCCGGCAAAGAACAGCCCGGCCGACACCATCAGCGCCATGCCCCATGTTGAGTATTGTTTTAGTGTGTAGTTCATTAAAATGCCTCCCTTGCGTAGATATGTTCTTAACCCTCGGCGCCACTCAGTGTGACCAGGCAGGATCCGATGCGTCTTCATTGGCGTCCGTGAGGGCCTCCATCCTGCCTCCCCAACTGGGGATCCTGTGAATGCTCCGTATACCGTTTACTTCCCGCGAGAATAGCAGCATTTGCGCGTTTGGCGACCATGAAGGCGATTCGATGCGCCCTCCGGTGGCCAGATAGCGAATGTCGCTGCCATCTATGCGCACGGTTGCCAATGCGTATTGCCAGTCTTTGGTGGTGACAAATGCAATACGATCTCCACGTGGGGACCATGCCGGCGAGGTATTGTAACGGCCTGTCAAGCTTACTCTTTTTATCTCACCATCGGCAAGCCTGAGGCGGTAGATTTGCGGTGTGCCTTCACGGTTGCTGGTAAAGGCCAGCCACTTGCCATCCGGCGACCATGTTGGTGTGGTATCGATGGCCGGGTTGTGCGTGATCTGCCGCCAGCGCCGCCTGGCGATATCGTAGATAAACAGCTCCGTATTTCCCGTTTTCGACAGCGCGGCAGCTATAAAGCGCCCATCCGGCGAAAACTCCGGCGTGCTGTTCAGCCCCCTGAACTTGCCGAACACTGTGCGCCGGCCGGTATCCAGATCAAAGATTTCCAGGCGCGGACGATTGCCGACATAGGTGTTGAGCGCCACGCGCCTGCCATCCGGCGCCCAGTCGGGGGAGAGCAGCAGGGTGAAGTCGCGCCCCACGGGCTGCCGGTTGGCGCCGTCCTGGTCCATATAGATGAGATCGGCAAGGTCGCCATGCTTGCGCACATAGAGAATATGGGTGTTAAAGTGACCGGGTACCCCGGTTACCGCCTGGTAAATGAAGTCGGCGATACTGTGAGCCAGCGGTCGTAGCGGGGCGGTAGCCCGGAACAGCTGCGTGCCGCCCAGCAGCTTGTTGCGGTAGAGATCATGCACCTGAATGCTGGCCCGCCATCCTGCGTTCGTTTTATCCAGATGGCATACGGCGAGGATTTCAGCGCCGATAATGCGCCAGTCGGCATATTCCACGCCGGCGCGGACATCCGCCGCCGTGGCCAGAAAGCTCAACGGGTTCAGCAGGCTGAACGAGCGGCTGGATTCCAGATCATGCCGGACGATATTGTATATCTGCCACCGGGTGCCTTCATGCTCAGATTCTGCATCAAGGAGCAGGGCCAGTTGCAGTGGTTTGTAGTCAGACTGATAGATGTCGAATTCGGCGGCCTGAGCCGTGAAAGACAGCAGCAGAAACAGTGCTGAAAAGATGCCGCGCATGGCTGCGCTTTCTAGCTGTAGTCCCGGGTGAAAACAAGTACAGCCATGGTATCTCTGCTAGCCGGTCGAACGCTCGTTCGATATGCTTCTGTGCATGTCGAAAGATCAGGCCTATTTGGCGAAATTACGGGACTATTATGCCCGCCATCATACCTTGCCATCATACGCCGGGATTGGGGCACTGGTCGGTCTGAGGTCGAAATCTTCGGTGGCCGCCCTTGTCACTCGTCTCAGGGCGCAGGGGTTTGTGGACATGGCGCCAGGTCGACGACTTGTGCCTGCAGCTAGGTTCTTCGCGCGCCCATTAGCGGGCCGTATCCGGGCAGGCTTCCCAAGCCCGGCAGGGGATGCGCTCTCCGAGGCATTGAGTATTGACGAATATCTTGTCGAGCACCCTTCGCAGACCGTGCTGGTAGAGGTCAGGGGGAGATCGATGATCGAGGCCGGGGTTCATCCCGGTGATATCGCCATCGTGGAAAAGGGCGCACAGGCAAAGGATGGAGATGTTGTGGTTGCCGTCGTGGATGGCGAATTTACACTGAAGTTTTTAGGAAGGGATGGGCAGGGTGTGTATCTACGGCCGGCCAGCACGGATTACCCGATTATCCGGCCACAGGGGCAGCTGGAGGTGTTTGGCGTGGTTGTCGGCCTGTTCCGCAAATACCGCAGGTGAGCGTATGCCCGCAGGCCGTGGTGCATGTGGATGCGGACTGTTTTTACGCCGCCTGCGAACTGGTGCGCCGCCCCGCGCTTCGCGGCAGGCCGCTCTGCGTACTATCCAGTCAGGACGCCTGCGTGGTAGCGAAGACCTACGATGCGAAGGCGCGCGGCATTACCACCGGCATGCCGGTCTGGGAGGCGCGCCGCAGGATGCCGGACGCCGTCTATCTGCCAGCCGATTTTGCCTATTACGGCCAGATGTCGCGCCGCATGTTTGCCGTGCTGGCCCGGTTTGCCTCCGAGGTCGAGCATTATTCCATCGATGAGGGGTTTCTGGGCCTGGGGGTTCTGGAGGGTGACGAGAACATTGCCGATGGCATCCGGCAGACGGTGAAGCGCGAGCTTGGCATCACGGTGTCCGTCGGCATTTCCGTGACGCGCACGCTGGCCAAGATGGCATCCGAGTCGAACAAGCCGGATGGCTCCACGGTGGTGCCGGGCAGGCAGATCGCCTCATTTCTGGGGACGCGGCATGTGCGTGATATTCCCGGCATTGGCGGCAGGCGCGCCGCCCGGCTTGAAAGCGCCGGCATACAAACAGCGGCGGATGTTGCCATGGCGCCTCCCGGGCGGGTTCGCAGCCTGCTTGGACGTGGCGGCATGGACCTGTGGCACGAACTGAACGGCGTAGCTGTATGGCCGCTGGTATCCGCTCCCAGGCTGCCGAAGAGCGTGGCCAGGACGGCATCGCTGGGCACGGTGAGCGGTGAACGCCGGCTCATCGCCGCGCATCTGACTCATCATGTCGCCCGGCTGGCAACAGAGCTGGTGGCGAAGGGACTGCTGGCCGGACGGCTGACCGTGTTTGTGCGTCTGAAATCATTTGCCTGTGAGCGGCATGAGGTGCGGTTTGCCTTTCCCAGCAACAACTTCTTCCGTTTCAATGCCGCGGTACGGCAGGCGCTGGGCGCGATCTACAGCGCAGGGGAGGCATATCGCGGCTGCGGCGTGGTGGCGCGTGATATTTGCCGCGCAGACACGGCAGCCGAGGACTTGTTCGGGGTGATGCGTACAGATGCGCGACAGGCAGGGATCATGCGCACGGTAGCCGAGATCAATCATCGCTATGGCCGTGGAACCGTGGCACCGCTGCAGTGCGCCGAACCACGGCCCGGGCGGTTACGTTTCATCTATCCGCTGATCAGTGCGGAGTAGCCGGGCGCGGCTGTATTGTCAGCGCAGCGGGTGGAAACGGATGCGATTGGTGCGAAAGACCTCGAACTGACGGCGGGGCAGGGTGAACGGCGCGGCAGCCTGAATGGCGCGGATCAGCGAATCATCGAGCGCCGGGCTGCCGGATGAGACCTCGATGCTTACTCTGCGCACGCTGCCATCCGGGTTAAGCTCCATGGTCACCATCGGATCCTGTTTGAAATCGCTCAGGTCGGCCGGCACCTTCCAGTGTTGCAATACGGCAGCCTGGATCATGGCGATATACTGGTTCAGCTCCTTTTCCGACAGCTGTCGTCGCAGATCGGCCACGATGGCCGCGCTATCGATATGCTTGCCGGATGGTCTGGCTTTTGAAACCAGTGGGGCGAATGGATCGTAATCTTTTGGTAACGGCCTTGGCCTTTTTTTCTTCGGCCTCGTCAGTCGTGGTTTGTGTTTGACGACGTGCTTTTTCGGCTTCGTCAGCTTGGGCTTTGCCCTGTGTTTAATGACATGCTTTTTCGGCCTGGGCGTCTGTGCCTTTGGTTTGTGAGGCTTCTTTTTGAGCATATCCGCTGATATCAGGCGCACCTCAAGGGCCTTGGGCGGAGCCGGCATGGTGGTTGGCCGCCATAGTGTCAGCGCAACCAGGGCAAGCACAGCCGCCACATGTAGCAGCCCTGCCTGCAGGATATCCCGGCTGGAGAGCTGGACAGGGTCAGGTGCGTTACCGGCGAGGCTCGGTGACAAGGCCAACCTTTTCGATTTTCGCCCGGGCAAGCGCGCTCATTACCTGGGCAATTTTTTCATACGGTGTCTTGGCATCACCACGAATGAATATGGGCAGGCCTTTCTTTTGCTTGCGGATTGCCTGGATGCGCGGCACCAGCTGGCTGAGCTTGATGGGGTGGCCTTGAAGGTAAATCCTGCCGTTGGCACGAATGGTCAACACCAGTGGCTCGACATTCTGTTGCATGGCCGGCGCATCGGTGTCCGGCAGGTCCACGTTCACGCCCTGTGTAAGCAACGGGGCGGTAACCATGAAGATGATGAGCAGCACCAGCATCACATCGACCAGAGGTGTGACGTTGATTTCGCCCATTGGCTCGATGTCTCTGTCCCATTTGCTTTGGCCGGCCCACATCGCTTACGACCTGATATGCCGTGACATGATGTTCAGGAATTCGGAGGAAAACTCCTCCATACTGGCTACCATGCGCTTCATGTCGGCACTGAACTTGTTATAGGCGACAACGGCCGGGATGGCGGCAACCAGCCCGAATGCGGTTGCCACCAGCGCTTCGGCAATACCGGGCGCAACGGCGGCCAGCGAGGTGTTCTTTGTCAATGCGATGCCCTGAAAAGCATTCATGATGCCCCAGACCGTGCCGAACAGGCCGATAAACGGTGACGTGGAGCCCACCGTGGCCAGAAAGGCGAGGTGACGTGAAAGCCGCTCCAGCTCGCGGGAAAGGGCGGCATCCAGCGCCCGCCTGATGCCGTCCAGCCCTCCCCCCGCAACAATCTTCTGGTTGTCATCACCCGTGGATGGACGATGGTGCCGCATGAACTCACGGTAGCCTGCCTGAAAGATATTTGGCAGCGGGCTGTTCGGATAAAGCTGTGGAATGCTGGCCAGAACGGTATCCATGTCCTTGCCGCTCCAGAATGTGGCGGAGAATTCATCCGCCTCATGCCGGGTTTTTCGGTACAGGCGCCACTTGTTCAGGATGACGGCCCATGACATTACCGAAAGCAGCATCAGCAATATCAGTACTGCCGATACCACGGGGCCTGCATTTAGAATCAGATGCCAGACGGAAAGATTATTGCTCATGCTGGGTCTCCCTGGAAATTTTTGCCTTGATACAATCCGATACAGTAGGCGGGATGCGACTGGGTCGCCCTGTGCGGTCGGTGCAGGCCAGGCGAATTTCGGCCTCGACAATGGCCTCCCGCTCACAAAAAATGCATTGTGAAAAAGCCAACCGTGCGCCCCGGGCTGCCAGCAGGCGACTGCGCACCTCAAGCATATCGTTGAATCGCGCCGGTTTCAGGTAGCGGATGTTCGCCTGCGTCACGCTGAACAGCACGCCCTCATTGCGCTCCAGCTCATCCAGTTCGATGCCTTCGCAGCGCAGAAACTCCGTGCGTGCCCGCTCCATGAAGCGGAGATAATTGGCATAATAGACGACGCCACCGTGGTCGGTATCCTCGTAGTAGATACGCACGGGCCAGACATGCACATAGGCAGTCACAGCAGTTTTTCCTGCCGCACTGCATCAGGCAACTCGCGTTCCAAGTGGGCGTAGGCGAGCGGTGTGGCGATGCGCCCGCGTGGTGTGCGCGCAATAAAGCCTTCCTGGAGCAGGTAGGGCTCCAGCACATCCTCAATCGTATCGCGCTCCTCGGCAATGGAGGCAGCAAGCGTGTCCAGGCCGGCCGGGCCACCGGCATACTTGTCAATGAGGGCGGCCAGCAGCTTGCGATCCATGTGGTCGAGGCCCATACCGTCTACCTCAAGCCGGTCGAGTGCCAGCGCGGCGATGTGCCTGTCGATGCTGCCAGCGTGCTCTACCTCGGCGAAGTCGCGCACGCGTCTGAGCAGGCGGTTGGCAATGCGCGGCGTGCCGCGCGCACGGCGGGCGATCTCAAGCGCGCCATCATCCGTAATGCTGATGTTAAGCAGGCTGGCGGAGCGCCTGACGACACGGGCCAGCTCTTCGTGATGATAGAACTCCAGCCGGAGCACGACACCGAAGCGATCGCGCAGCGGGTTGGTTAGCAGCCCGGCACGCGTGGTGGCACCAATTAGTGTGAAGCGGGGGAGGTCCATCTTGATGGAGCGCGCTGCCGGTCCCTGACCGATAACGATATCGAGCTGGCAGTCTTCCATGGCCGGATAGAGAATCTCCTCCACCTGTGGGTTCAGGCGGTGAATTTCGTCGATGAACAACACATCACCGGCCTCCAGGCCGGTCAGGATCGCGGCAAGATCACCGGATCGCTCGATAACGGGACCGGATGTTGTGCGGATATTCACGCCCAGTTCATGGGCGGTCACATAGGCCAGTGTCGTCTTGCCGAGGCCGGGTGGCCCGAAGAGCAGCATGTGGTCGAGCGGTTCGCCACGCGCCTTGGCTGCACGGATGAATACAGAGAGGTTGGCCCTGGTTTTCTCCTGGCCGATGTATTCATCGAGACTTTTCGGGCGCAGGGCCATGTCCCAGGCCTCCTCAGCCTGGATATGGCTGCTGACGATGCGCTCCTCGCTGCTCATGCCATGGCCTTCAGGGCGGCTTTGAAGGCCATCTCAAAGTCGTCAGCGGCATCAACCTTCTTGAGTGCACTATCAACCTGTGCGGGTCTGTATCCCAGATTGATAAGTGCCGAACGCACATCCTGCAGGGTACCGCTGTTTTCTGGTTCAGCGTCCTCTGATACGAGCTTGCCGCGCAGCTCAAGGATCAGCCGCTGGGCCGTTTTCTTGCCGATGCCCGGGATGCGCGCGATGGCGGCATCGTCAGAGGTGTCAATGGCGCGGAGGATATCATCTACTTGCATGCCCGAGAGCATGCTCAGGCCCGTACGCACACCGATACCGGAAACCGAGGTGAGTTTTCGGAAAATCTCCTTTTCCCTGCGGGAGGCGAAGCCGAACAGCGTGATCTGGTCTTCACGGACATGCGTATGAATATGCAACTCGGTCTGCTCTCCGAGCTTGAGGCTGTACAGCGTCTGCATGCTGACATTGGTCTCATAGCCCACACCGTTCACATCGAGGCTGACAATGCCGGCCGGATCGATTTCCCGCACAATGCCACACAGCCAGTTGATCATGCCACACTCCGCTGCATAGCGTGCTTGGCGCCAGCGGTATGGGCATGGCAGATAGCAACGGCCAGCGCATCGGCTGCGTCTTCCTGGAGCGCGCAGGGCGGTTTGATGAGCAGACCAACCATGTGCTGCACTTGTTGCTTTTCGGCACGTCCGAAGCCGACAAGCGCCTGCTTTACCGCAGTAGGGCTATATGGGGTGACATGCAGGCCAGCCTGTGCGCAGGCGACGATGAGTGCGCCGCGCGCCTGTCCCAGCTTCAGAGCGGAGGCGGCATTCTTGGCCATGAACACGTCTTCGATGGCGGCTTCTTTCGGTCCGTGTTGTGCGATGATGGCGGCCAGCTCCGTGAACAGACCGGACAGGCGGCTGTCGAATGCGGCCGTCGCTGTGGGGGCGATCACCCCATGTGCCACATGTACAAGCCGGCTGCCCTGTACATCAATGATGCCGTAGCCGGTGCGCCGGGAGCCGGGGTCAACGCCCAGGATGCGCATCAGGCGCTGATTCTTTCCATCTCCTCTTCGGAGATATCAAAGTTTGCATAGACATGTTGCACGTCATCGAGATCTTCAAGCCGTTCCATCAATCGCAGTAGTTTTTCCGCTGCTTCTCCCTCCACAGCCACGGTGTTGCCGGGAATCCAGGATATCTCAGCCACCTGCGGTTTTAGTCCCGCAGTCTCCAGTGCCTGCTGTACGCGTGCAAAGGCCTCGGGTTCACACGTGACCTCAATGCTGCCTTCGTCGGGTTTGTCCTCGATATCCTCTGCACCTGCCTCAAGGGCTATCTCCATGAGCTGCTCTTCATCCACCTCCTCACGGTTGAAGACGAACAGGCCCTTCTGGCTGAACATCCAGCTGACACAGCCAGACTCACCGAGGTTGCCACCGGCCTTGGTAAGTGTGGAACGGACATCGGAAACCGTGCGATTGCGATTATCGGTCATGCAGTCAATCAAGATGGCCACACCACCGGGAGCATAGCCCTCATAGCGGATTTCCTCGATGTTGGCACCGTCCAGTCCGCCCGCACCACGGGAAATGGCGCGTTCGATATTGTCCTTGGGCATGTTGACACCTCGGGCAGCCGCAATGGCAGCCCTGAGACGAGGGTTCGCTTCCGGGTCGGCACCGCCCATGCGTGCCGCAACCGTGATTTCACGGATGTATTTGGTGAAAATCTGTCCACGCTTGGCATCTGCAGCGGCCTTTTTGTGCTTGATCGTGGACCATTTGGAGTGACCTGACATGTGCTTAGTCTCCGGTATGTGATGGGGTACGAATCGTGAAGTGGGTGGGCATCTAGATGCGCTCTGCTATGGTTATCATTACCTTGGCGGTCAGGCGCATGGCTGATTTGACCGGGGCAGGCAGTTTGGCGGCGCCCAGCTTCTCCGCCAGCGTGGCGTGGCCAAGCTCATCCTGACGCATTTGTTTAACGATATCCCGGCTCTTCCTGTCCCCTGCGGGGAGCCGCTTCAGGTGACTATCCAGATGGCGTACCACCTGGTGTTCGGTTTCGGCCAGAAAGCCAAGGTTCCAGCGATCACCGGCAATACCGGCTGCGACACCAATACAGAGCGAGCCGGTATACCACAGGGGGTCCAGCCGGGAGGGGCGGGCCTCAAGTTCCTCCAGTCTGCGCCGGCACCAGTTGAGATGATCTGCCTCTTCAAGGGAGGCCTGGTGCAACTTTTCTTTTAGCGAGGCATCCCGTGCTGTCCAGCTTTGCCCCTGGTACAATGCCTGTGCCGCCATTTCACCGGCATGATTGACGCGCATCATGCCCGCACTTGCCCGCTTTTCTGTCGCAGATATCTTCTGCTCATTTGTCTTTTCCGCCGGGTAGGGGCGGCTGGAGGGCTGTGGACAGAAGATATTGTTCAGGCTCTGATCGAACTCGGATAATAGCCTGTCCAGCAGGGAGTAGCGGCGGAATTCGGAGGTGCTCACGGTGTGTGGAGCCTACGTATTTTGCCTCTGTCTTCAACCGCTCCAGCGCTGGCATCAGGCGTAAGCCTGTGCAAATAAAGGCCCCGGACGGGATGTCCACAAGCGCTGTGGATAAGCTGGTGGATAAACGATCGTTTCACCTGCTGTTTTCCTCCTCGGACACCCCTATCGGCCTTGCGATGAAAAAGTATGCATGTTATTAATAGCTTATTAATTAACAGGTTGTGCGATTATCATAAGGCTCTATCTTGGATGTGGCGGCAAGCTCTGGATAGATGGCACGGGATTTTGAGGGGGGTGGATAAGATTTGTGGTGTCGCCTATATCAGTGCCTGTGCAGCCGCCTCGCCGCGACGCACGGCAAGCTCGATGGTTGCGGGGATGCTGCCCGGCTCAGGCTGCTCGGAGGCATCGATGACGTGCGGCGGCAGGCTGCCTGCCGGGGCATGTGGACGCACGAGCACGGTTGCATGTCGTTCACGGACCAGGCGGTAAGATTGTGGCTGGAGGGGACGTGCAAGGCCAAGCATGCGGCCGAGCTCATCACATGCTGCGCGTAGCCGTTGCTCAGTGGATAAACCGCCCTGGTCTGCGCTGATGACCGTGCACAGGTGCCGCCATCGCTGTGGCGACCCTTTTGCTCCATCGTGCTGCTGTGAAATGTCAAAAAACCATTGGCTCCGGGTATCAAGCCCGCCAATCACGGGCGCCGGCAACGACAGGGATGGCTCAACCCACAGGTGCAGATTGCTGATAGGCCGTGTTTCCACCGATTGATGCCAGCCAAGCAGCAGGTTTCGGGCTGTAGCGGGCAGCGCGAGAACAGTGCGGTCAAACCGTTGCCTGGCCTTTGCCTCGACGTCAATGCGCCCTGATCGGCCATGCAGCCTGCGAACGCGCTCTGCCTTGCGTATTTCCACACCCGACTTGCTTGCCTGTTCTTCAAGCGGCCGGATCAGCGCCTCGGACAAGGGAGCCCGGAACCAGCCAAGCCTCGCCGCATCGTGGCTGGCAAAGGCTTCCCGCAGCACCCTGGCAAAGCTTGCTGCGCTGGCAGTGTCGACAGCTTCATTCATCGTGCCCAGGCACAGGGGATCCAGGAGGTCGTGTTGCAGTGCCGGTGCGATGTGCAAGTCGTTCAGCCAGGCGCGCAGTGACCGTCCAGGGGCTATGTGCCGGCGGCATGCGCGAAACAGGCGCACCAGCCCCGCGATGCTCCGCATGTCATGGCCTGGCATGCGAAGGCAGGCCAGAGGCAGGCCCAGCGCCAGTGGCAGGTGCCTGCTTGGTGCCAGTGTTGCGAGGCCATGTCCCGGCCGCCAGAGCGGCAGGTGCAGCGTATGTTGCCAGTGCACATTGTCATCCGCGCCACAGTCATGCAGCAGCCGCCGCATGGCGGTATATGCACCGATCAGCAGATGGGGGCCGTTGTCCGCCCATGTCCCTGTTGGCGCATGAAAAAAGGAGCGTGTCCTCCCGCCGAGCCGGGGGGCCGCCTCGAACAACACCACCTCGTGTGAAGCTGATGCCAGCCTGATGGCACACGTCAGGCCGGCAATACCACCGCCGATAACCGCAATACGCATCGGGATCTAGGGCCTGTTTACACACATATTGGTTGTGGCGATAGAGCCATTTTTGTTGTACTACAAGGCATGTCGAGCGCCATGTGCTTGCTGCACATCAGCGAGACATAACGCAGTGGGGCGCAAAAATGGCCTTATCCCGCAGGGCCGCGTCCCAAATGCGCCCATCCGGCGTTGCTCGTCGCTCATTTGGAATTACCAAACCTCCCTTCTCGCGCCTTGGCTAACCACATTTGGGCCAGCGGCGCCTCAGTCAGTATGTGTGTAAACAGGCCCTAGAAATCGAATCTGGGCGGTGCCCCTGTGCGGCGCGCCCTTTTTTCATATCGCCAGGCGCGCCACGCAATCCACATCTTGTGCACTGGCAGCAGACGAACGGGGTGCCGCCAGACATCGAAGCGGACAGCTTGCAGGCGTGTCAGGTGAGCATGGTAAATTGCCCCCATGATCAGCGAGGCGAACAGGTTCTTCCGGTCTGCCTCCGGCAGCAGTGTGAGCGCTCTGGCATAACATGCCTCCGCAGCCTGGCCGTAATGCGCCAGCAATGCCTGCATGCCATTGTTGATGCGGCCATCCATAAAGTCCTGATCAGCCACACCGAAGCGAACACGCGCATTCTGCGGGAGGTAAATGCGTCCGCGTGCCGCGTCCTCACGAAGGTCCCGCAGGATATTTGTGCGCTGCAGAGCCTCGCCCAGCACGCGCGCAAATTCACGTGACTGCGCGTCCGCATAGCCGAAAATCTCGGTGGACAGGAGACCAACGGCACCGGCCACACGATAACAGTAAAGGCTGAGGTCGTCGTCCTTCAACAGAGGGACATGTGCGATATCCATGCACATGCCATCCATGATGTCCGAAAACAGCTGGTGGGAAAGCGGATGGTATTGGCATGCCCGGCTCAGTTCCCGGCCGATGGGATGGGTGGGCCGACCGTCAAAGGTGCGCTCGATTTCCTCGCGCCAGAATTGCAGCTTACGCATGGCGACGTCCGCATCGTGCACCTCATCCGCAATGTCATCCACCTCCCGGCAAAAGGCATACAGGGCCATCATGGCACGACGCTGCTCTTCCGGCAGAAACAGAAAGGCATAGAAAAAGGACGAACCTGCGCCACGCGCCCGGTTTTCGCAGTACTCCGCCGGTGTCATTCCTTCGTTGCTTCCCGGTAGCGGACAGGCCGGAGCGTATCACGCATGATGGGAAAGGCCATCGCCAACCAGGCAGTTGTGCCTAGTGTTGGCCGTTCGTGCAGCAGATTTTTACATGTGGCCACCTTGTTCAGGACGGCTGTACCGCCATGCAGCGTGGCAGCAATTTGCATGCGGAACCGGAAGGGGAGAAGGGGGAGAAGCGGCCACCCCCGGGCAAACAGGCTGGCCGTGAACTGAATGGCCCGGTCCAGGGCGGGCTGTAGTGCTGAGGCATCAGGCGCATCGTGCAGCAGGGCATGCGTACTCAGGCGAGCGTCTGCGAGCCATGTCTCCGGCAGGTAGCATCGGCCACGGGGGATGTCCCGGCTCAGATCCTGCCAGAAGTTGGTCAGCTGCAGTGCCGTGCAGATGGCGTCCGAGGCGGCCCTTGCGTCAGGTCGGTCAATGCCGTGCAACGCCAGCATCAGACGGCCGACAGGGTTGGCCGAATGGCGGCAGTAAAATAACAGCTCATCTTCTGTGGCATAGGAGTGCACGCTGACATCCATGCGAAAGGCTGTAAGCAAATCATGCAGCGCGGATACAGGCAGTGAAAAGCGTGCAATGGCATCATTCAGGGCCAGAAACACGGGGTGATCAAGCTCTTCGTGTGTGCAGCGCTCCAGCAGGGTTTCCCAGGCATCAAGCTGCTTCAGCCGCTTTTCCGGCGGCGCATCACCTTCGTCTGCTATATCATCGGCATGGCGGGCAAAGGCGTAGATAGCAGCTACTGCCGGCCGCAGGTCCCGACGGACCAGCAGCGATGCGGTGGGAAAATTTTCGTAGTGCCCGCGTGCCAGCCTCAGGCAGTGCTGATAGGCTTGTTTTAACTCCTGGCTATTCCGCTGCATGCGGGCATGGTAGGCAGCCAGAGGGCCTTGGCAAGGGAGCGGCAGGCATGAAGCAAGGGATGCGCGTGGCAATTATCGGCGGTGGCGTGATCGGTAGCCTGACGGCCTGGATGCTGAAACGCCGCGGGGTGATCCCCATCGTGCTGGAGCGAGGCCGTTTCGGTGCGGAGTCCTCATGGGCCGGGGCAGGCATTCTCTGCCCGATCAACCCCTGGCTGTATCCCGACGCGTTTACGAAGCTGATCGGTGCGAGCCTGGCCATGTATCCCGCATTGCAGGCCGATCTTGAGTGCATTGCCGGCATGTCCATTGAGCGTGTGCAAAGCGGTCTGCTTGTCCCTCTTTTCCCGGATGATCAGACGCAACACAGGGCTGCGGCACTGGCCTGGTCGGTGCGTTCTGGCTGGCGGGTCGAGGAACTCGATGCCAAGGTGGTGCGCAAAATCGAGCCGGTCCTTTCCGGCGCCGTGCAGGGTGCATTGCACTGGCCGGATGTCGCGCAGGTCAGGAATCCGAGGTTGCTGCAGGCCGCCCGCCGGGCGCTGGCGGCTGAATCGGTGGAAGTGCGTGAAGGCGTCGAGGTAAAGGGTCTTTTGCTGCGGGGTGGGGCCTTGCGAGGCGTGCAGCTTGCCGATGGAGCAGAGATTCCGGCCGACGCGGTGCTGCTCGCTGCCGGCAGCTGGAGCGGGGAGCTGGCCACGCAAATAGGCTTTTCTCTGCCTGTGCGCCCGGTCAAGGGCCAGATCATTCTGCTCAGGTCCACGCCGGGACACGTGCGCCATATCGTCAAGCACGATCGGGCATACTTTGTGCCCAGACGGGATGGCCGCATCCTTGTGGGCGCCAGCATGGAAAATGTCGGCTTCAGGCGCGGCAATACAGTCGAGGTCATTCAGCAGCTGATACAGGCCATGCTTGATATCGCGCCCGGCTTAAGGGATGCGGAGCTTGAGCGCCAGTGGATGGGCTTTCGCCCGGGCAGCCCCGATGGCCTGCCATACCTGGGGCCGGTGCCGACAATTCCGGGCCTGTGGGTGGCTACAGGGCACTACCGCAACGGCGTGGCCCTGGCTCCCGTTACGGCCAGGATCATGAGCGACTGGATCATTGGGCAGGCGCCGGATATGGATGTTTCGGCCTTCCGGGTGGAACGGAAGGCTAGCGCATCGACAGCGTTGGGGTATCCTCCGGCATAACCCCCCCCCGAGTATTGCGATAGCCGCTTCAGGGGCACACGGTTTCATACGAGGAGAAGGCACTTATGTCCTGGATAGGAGCTGGCATTGGCGCCGGTATTGGCATGATGATAGGTGGACCCATTGGCGCCGGCATTGGCGCCTGGATCGGACATTCGATGGGCAAGGCACGGTCTGCCATGCAGCAGGGCATGGGTGGAACCGGCCTGCAAATGGGTCAGAAGGAAGCGCAGACAGTTTTCTTTGTGGCGCTTTTCTCCATGCTGGCAAAGATGGCCAAGGCAGATGGCAAGGTGACTGCGGATGAGGCTGATGTTGTCAATCAGTTTGCACGGCAGCAGCTGAACCTGGATGCCGAGGACAGAAAGGCTGCCAAGGAAATCTTTACACATGCACTGAATGATGCGTACTCCATTTATGACTATGCCGCCCAGTACAGGAAAATTGCGCCAAATCACCAGATGCGGGAAATGATTTATCGCCTGCTGTTCACGCTCGCCTATGCCGATGGACAGCTGCATCCGGGTGAGGATGCGATTCTGAAGGAGATTCCACTGCATCTCGGTCTGGATGGATGCTATTACAGCATCCTCAAGGAGGAGTTTCAGGGGCGGCATGCGGATCTTGGAGAGTGCTACGAAATTCTCGGCTGCACGCCCGACAGTACGGACGCGGACATCAAGCGCGCCTACCGCAAGCTGTGTATGGAATATCATCCTGACCGGATTGCCTCCAAGGGGTTGCCGGAGGGCTTTATGAAGTTTGCCGAAGAGCAGATGCACCGGATCAATGAGTCCTATAACAGGGTCATGGACAGCAGAAAGCAGGGGTGATGCCATGGGGAAAGATATGCTTGCAAGGCTGGGGCCGCTTGCTGCGCTGGCGGGAAGCTGGGAAGGTGATAAGGGGATAGATATCTCGCCTTCAAGCCATGGGCCAGTGGAAACGAAGTATCGCGAATCGCTCACGCTCAAGCCCATGGGCCCGGTGGTGAACGGTCCCCAGGAGCTATATGGCCTCCGGTATGCAACGACAGCCTGGCCATTGGGCGATGATGAGCCGTTTCATGAGGAGCTGGGCTACTGGCTGTGGGACGGTGAAACCAGTGAGGTCATGCGCTGCTTTATGGTGCCGCGTGGTGTGACGCTGATTGCCGGTGGTCATGCCGCACCTGATGCCCGACACCTTGAGATGCGGGCTGAGGCCGGCTCAGCCACCTACGGCATTCTTTCCAACCCGTTTCTTGATGATGCCTTCAGGACGGTGCGCTATGAGCTGACCATTACCGTGCATGACGATGGCAGCTTCAGCTACAGTGAGGATACACAGCTGAAAATTCACGGTCAGCAGGAAATTTTCCATCATACGGATCGAAACACGCTGACAAGGGCTGCCTAACTGCCGGCGCTGGTTACTTTTTCCCGAGCTCTGCGGGGTCGAATGCGTCAACGGCGACAGCCGCCGCCATGGCTTGTTCCGCAGCATCGAGCACTTCAATCTCTTCACGTGTAATCAGGCCGGCCTGTTGCGCGCTTTCCACCCGGGCCCGGAGGTGATCACCTGTGATTACACCGTGTTTGACAGCATCCTTCAGCCTGGTCTCGATGGTGCTTGCCCGGATGGCGGCAGCCAGTGCGTGCTCGATACGGCCCAGCGGGTCATTCACATCCTCACTGATAAAGATGCCGGCGGTTAGCCGGTCGCGGGTAGCAGAGGGGGTGAGCAGGAGGCTGGCAAGCCTGTGGACAAGCCGGTCGGAAGGTGCGGCAAAGGGTCTGCCGATCGGAAAAACGACAAGGCGCATGATGCGGGCGATGGGGTGTTGCGGAAAATTACGGAAAAACGCATCAAGGCGCTGCTGGGCCGTGAACAGCGCATCCTCACACACCCACTGCAGCAACGGCGCATCATCCACCTTGGCACCCTGATCCTCAAAACGCCTGATCGCAGCCGAGGCGAAATAAAGCTGGGCAAGCACGTCACCGAGGCGGGCCGAGAGCGCTTCACGCCGTTTCAGCTCCCCGCCAAGCACGCCGAGCGTGACATCGGCGACAAAGGCAAGAGCGGCGCTCATGCGCTCGATGTGCCGGGCGTAATGGCGTGCTGCGCCCTGCATGGGCGGTTGCGCCAGGCGGCCGCCGGTCAGCCCCAGCACAAGGGCGCGCACGGCATTGCTTGTGGCATGACCAAGGTGGGCAAAAAAGGCGGTATCGAATTCACAGAGGCCCTCAGTCCGGTTTGGATTCTGAATGGCCTGCATTTCCCGAAGCAGATAGGGGTGGCAGCGGATGATGCCCTGGCCAAAGATTATCAGGCTGCGCGTAAGGATATTGGCTCCCTCCACGGTGATGCTGATGGGAATGGCCTCGTACACGCGACCCAGCAGGTTGCGTGGCCCCAGGCAGATGGCCGTGCCACCAAACACATCCATGGCGTCGTTGATCAGCCGACGCATACGCTCCGTGCAGTGGTATTTTGCCAAGGCGGAGATCACCGCCGGTTTGCCACCCTGATCAACTGCGACAGCCGTCATCTGGCGTGTGGCATCGATGGCATAGGTGTGACCCGCGATGCGCGCAAGCGCTGCCTCAACGCCTTCAAAGCGCCCAATAGGGGTCTTGAATTGCCGCCGGATGCGGGCATAGCCGCCTGTCGCACGGGCAGCAAGCTTGCCTGCACCGGCGCTTAAGGCGGGCAGTGAAATGGAACGCCCCTCGGCAAGACACTCCATGAGCATGCGCCAGCCCTGGCCGGCATAGTCCACCCCTCCGATGATCGCATCCACAGGAACGAATACGTCCTTTCCTTCCGTCGGGCCGTTCTGGAACGCCTGGTCAAGCGGCAGGTGGCGGCGCCCGATTTCCACGCCCGGCGTGTCAACCGGTATCAATGCGAGCGTGATGCCGTACTCCCTTTTCTCTCCAAGCAGTCCGTCGGGGTCATACAGCTTGAAGGCCAGGCCAAGCAGTGTGGCTACCGGCGCCAACGTGATATAGCGCTTGCTCCAGTTCAGCCGAATGCCAAGAATATCCGCCTCACCACCAAACTCGCCCCGGCAGATCACACCGGTATCAACCATTGAGGCGGCATCACTGCCGGCGTAGGGGCTTGTCAGGGCGAAGCAGGGAATATCCTTGCCGCAGGCCAGGCGGGGCAGGTAGTAGTCTTTTTGTGACTCCGTGCCGTAATTGATCAGCAGCTGGCCTGGCCCGAGTGAGTTCGGCACCATCGCGGTGACAGCCGCTGTCAGGCTTCTGCTGGCAATTTTCGTGATGATGGCCGAATGCGCCTGGGCGGAAAAGGCCAGCCCTCCGTACTGCTCCGGAATAATCAGCCCGAAAAAGCCTTTCTCTTTCAGAAATGTCCAAACTTCCGGCGGCAGATCATGGGCCTCATGCGTGATATGCCAGTCGTCAAGCATGCGACACAGCGTCTCAACCGGCCCGTCGAGGAACGCCTGCTCTTTGCTGCTCAGGGCTGGTGCAGGCTGTGCTGTCAACACGCCCCAGTCGGGCTTGCCGGAAAGGAGCTCGGCGTCCCACCATGTGCTTCCTGCCTCCAGGGCAGCGCGTTCTGTTTCTGAAATCGGCGGCATGAGCGAACGAAAAAGTGTGAAGGCGCGCTGGCTTATCAGGCGCCGGCGCAGTGCCGGAATGCCCAGGGGAATGGCGATGGTCAGAAATATGGCCCAGACGAGTGTGACGCCAACCGTGCCCGTACCGCTTAACGCACTCCATGCAAACAGGAGAAGGGTGAGAGCGAACAGCCATTCCCACAGGGGCGTGCGCCGATAGGCCAGTGTTGCAACAATAGCCAGCGTCAGGATCAGCCACAATGCAGCCATCATTTGTGCTCCCTTTGTTTCACTCATTGCCACACGGCCATTTGGCTTGTTATGCCGATGCCAACATTACACCACATGAGGGATAATAGTCTGCCATGAATCACGCTGCACGATCTTCGCCCGAGCTGCTTGACCACGCATGCGCATGAACCATAATGCCGCCTCCTTCCCGAGCAGGGTACACCAGGGAGGCCGTTTTGCACGAGCTTCTGAGAATGCAGTTACTGGATTTGCCGGCGAGTGGCTGGCAATGGCACGGCGATGTTTCCCGTCTGCTTATGGAGGATGCAAGCCGGGGTCGCATTGAAGCCCTGCATGGCCTGTGCCAGGACGTACACTGGGACGTTGATTTACAGCATCGGGGTGCTTGTTATTATCTGGAGGGACATTGGCGGGTTCGGGTGGCCCGCCATTGCAGCCGCTGTAATGCGGTTTTTGAAAGCGACATGCAGGGCCTCACCCGCCGGGATTTCCGCGTTGCCACGGATGATGTCAGCGTGGAGGCCGGCGATGTGCTGGCCCCGCCTGGAGAGCTGGATATGCTCGACGTGTTGCGTGAGGACATCTGGCTCGACTGGCCAGCAGTGGTACAGTGCCGGGCGGACTGCAAGGGCCTGTGCCAGCACTGTGGCAAGGATTTAAACCAGGGGCCGTGTAAGTGCCCGGCGGACGAGGGCGACCACCCCTTCGCCGTACTGCGCGCGCTGAAGCTGTGATTTGTTGTGAAATCTGCCCTCTGCGGGCTTAAGGAGTATTGAAATATGGCAGTTCCGAAAAGGAAAACCAGCACATCCAAGCGTAATATGCGGCGTGCGCATGATGCCCTTGGGGCACCGGCGATGTCCGAATGTCCAAACTGCGGTGAGATGATGCGACCGCATCATGCCTGTCCGCACTGTGGCCATTACAAGGGCCGCGAGGTCGTTGCGAAAGACGGGGATTGATGTCCCGTCCTGAAGACACACCCCGCCCCACCCGCATCCTGATAGACGGTCATGGTGGCGATCACGCACCGAAGGTCGTAGTTGAAGCCATTGCCCGGCTGCTTCCCGGGGGGGCATCGTCACTTAAGCTGGGGGTTGTCGGCAGGGAGGATGAGATTGTCAATGCCCTGACCAGCCATGGCCTGAGCGGCCTGGTTGACATCATCCCTGCCAGCGAGGTGGTAGAAATGCATGACTCGCCGGCGCTTGCCCTGCGCCGCAAGAAAGACTCATCTATACACGTCGGTACCCGTATGCTCAGGGACGGAAAGTGGGATGCCTTTGTCAGCGGTGGCAACACCGGAGCCCTGATGGCTATTCCAAAGTTCATTCTGAAAACCCTGCCGGGCATTGATCGGCCTGCAATTGCCTCGATGATTCCCGCCGTTGGTGGCCGCACGCTGATGCTGGATGCCGGTGCCAATGTGGACAGCACATCAGAACACCTGTTGCAGTTTGCCATCATGGGTACTTGTTATATGCAGGCAGCCGAGGGTATTGGCAGCCCTCGCATCGGCCTGCTGAACATCGGCTCCGAGGAGATCAAGGGGAATGATGTGGTCAAGGTGGCAGGTGCCAAGCTGCGGGAGACAGATCTGAATTTTATCGGCAATGTCGAGAGTGGCGACATTTTCAGTGATCGTGTGGATGTGGTCGTTTGTGATGGCTTTGTTGGCAATGTGGCGCTCAAGTGTATGGAGGGAACGGCCGCATTCGTGCTGCAAAACCTGAAAAATGAGCTGACCGCCAGCGTGGCGGCCAAGGCCGGTATGTTGTTTGTTAAAGGTGCACTTCGCCGATTCAAGAATGCGATCCACCCGGATGAGTACAACGGTGCCCCATTGCTGGGCCTGAACGGTATTGTCGTCAAAAGCCACGGCTCGGCGAGTGCACATGCCTTTACCAGCGCCATCGAGGTAGCCCGGCGTGAGGTCGAATCCGGCCTTAGCTCACGGATTGTCGAGACGTTAAACAAGTGGGCCGAGGCCTGACGCCAATGGGGGCACATATCACCGGTGTGGGGAGCTACCTGCCCGAACGTATCCTGACCAACCATGAGCTGGAGGGCATGCTGGATACCAGCGATGAATGGATTGTTTCCCGTACGGGCATTCGTCAGCGACACATCATAGACAGGGATCAGCACACCTCAGACATGGCCACCTGGGCGGCAAGGCATGCGCTTGAAGATGCCGGGCTTGGCATTGATGATATCGATGCCATTGTCGTGGCGACAACAACCCCGGACCTCGTCTTCCCCTCCACGGCAAGCATCGTGCAGTTCAAGCTGGGCGGCAAGGGGTTCCCGGTCTGGGATGTGCAGGCTGTTTGCTCAGGCTTTGTTTATGCGTTGGCACAGATGGATGGCATGATCCGTGCCGGAATGTTTCACCGCGTGCTCGTTATTGGTGCCGAGGCGATGTCACGCATTCTGGACTGGAACGACCGCTCCACCTGTGTGCTGTTTGGTGATGGTGCCGGTGCTGTCGTACTCGAGGCGCAGGATGAAGGGGAGGGTGTGATCGGTTCCGTACTTCACGCAGATGGTGCCCACCGCCACTTGCTGATGGCCCGTCACCCACACAGGCATGCAGCGCCCGGCGAGGATACGACGGATTTTCATGTTGATGCGGCCGGCGTGGCAGCCGTGGAAATGCGGGGCAACGAGGTGTTTCGCATGGCGGTGGGCCAGCTTGGATCGCTGGTGAATGAAATCCTCGCTCGATACGGCATCGAGCAGAGTGCACTTGACTGGCTGGTACCGCATCAGGCGAATCTCCGCATCATCCAGGCAACGGCCAGAAAGCTGAACATGCCGATGGAGCGCGTTGCCCTGACCGTGGACAGGCATGCAAATACTTCGGCGGCAAGTGTGCCGCTGGCCCTTGACCACCTGTACCGCGAGGGCCGGTTGAATACAGGCGACCTGCTGCTGTTTGAGGCCTTTGGTGCAGGCTTTGTCTGGGGAGCAAATCTCGTCAGGTGGCAAAAGGGATGAAGAAAGCCCTTGCTTTTCTGTTTCCGGGCCAAGGCTCACAGAGTACGGGCATGCTGGCGGCATTTGCCGATGCGGCTGCTGTCACGGATACTTTTGCCGAGGCCTCTGCTGCGCTGGGCTATAATTTGTGGGCCCTGGTGCAGAATAACCTGGACGGCCGGCTTGATCAGACGGAATACACCCAGCCAGCCCTGCTGACCGCATCAGTTGCCTTGTTGCGCCTGTGGCGTGAAAGAGATGGGGCTGAAGCAGGGCATGTGGCCGGCCACTCGCTGGGGGAATATTCAGCACTTGTCGCCGCGGGCAGCCTTGGCTTTTCGGATGCTGTGACACTGGTTGCCTTCCGGGGCCGGCAGATGAGCCGTGCCGTGACCAATGGTACCGGCTGTATGGCAGCTATCATTGGCCTGGCGGATGATGCCATCACGGGAATTTGTGAAGAGGCCTCTAGCGGAAGTGAACAGGTATGGGCCGCCAACTACAACTGCCCGGGTCAGGTCGTCATTGCCGGCCATGTCGCAGCCGTGGAGCGCGCCATGGCTCAGGCGAGGGCAGCAGGTGCCAAACGGGCGCTGGTTCTGGCGGTGAGTGCACCATCGCATACGCCACTGATGCAGCCAGCCGCCGACGCGATGCGGCAACGGCTCGAGGATGTTCCGCTGAGTGCCCCCGACCGGATAGTCTGGAGCAACGCGCTGGCCGCGCCCGTGACGGCCCCGGCGGATATCCGTGTCGCCCTGGTGCAGCAACTGGTTACCCCCGTGCAGTGGACGCAGATTGTGCAGCGCATGCATGCGGAGGGTGTCTGCTTGGGCATCGAAATGGGGCCAGGCAAGGTGCTTGGCGGTCTGGTCAGGCGTATTGCGCGGGATATGGTTGTGAGGCAGGCAGATGCACCGACCACCCTGGAGGGCAGTCTTGAGTTTGCGGGGAGGGACAATGACTGAACGACGCGTTGCCATGATAACGGGCGCCAGCCGGGGCATCGGCCATGCGATCGCTGAGGAACTGGCTGATACCGGCCATGACCTGGCTATCTGCAGCACCCGCGAGGAAACCATTCAGGCAGCATCAGAGAGACTGCACCAGCGTGGCGTTAACGTGCTGCCCCGTGCTGTGGATGTTTCGGATCAGAGTGCTGTGCAAGGCTTTGTCAAGGAAACAGTGGAGAGCTTTGGCCGGCTTGATGTGCTTGTGAACAATGCCGGCATCACCCGGGACAACCTGTCCATGCGCATGAAGGCCGAGGACTGGGATGCCGTGATTGCCACGAATCTGAACTCTGTATTCTATGCCTCCCAGGCGGTGCTGCGGCCGATGATGAAGGGCAAATTCGGTCGCATCATCAATATATCATCCGTGGTTGCCGCCATGGGAAATCCGGGCCAGCTAAACTACTGCGCGAGCAAGGGCGGTATTGATGCGATGACGCGCTCGCTGGCACGCGAGGTTGGCTCGCGTGGCATTACGGTGAATGCCGTTGCGCCGGGCTTTATCACCACCGATATGACGGCCGAACTGGATGATGAAGCCCAGGCCAGACTGGTTGGGCAGGTTCCGCTGGGCCGGCTCGGCGAGGCTCGCGATGTTGCTGCTGTTGTCGCCTTTCTGGCCAGTGATGCGGCCGCATATATCACCGGACAGGTACTGCATGTGAACGGTGGCATGTACATGTGATTTGCAGCTTGTCTGGGGCACAAGCCTGTGATAGAAGCCGCCTCAAACACGACGTATCTCGATGAAGAGGGAGAATGCCATGTCTGCAGAAATTGAAGCAAAGGTCACCAAGATCGTCAGCGATCAGCTGAATGTGGATGAGACCGAAATCAACCCGGACTCCTCATTTGTGGATGACCTGGGTGCTGATTCGCTGGACACAGTTGAGCTTGTGATGGCCTTTGAAGAAGAATTCGGAATTGAAATTCCGGATGATGATGCGGAGAAGATTCAAACAGTGCAGAACGCTATCGATTACATCGCCGCCAAGGCGGAATAGTTTTTGAGCAGACGCGTTGTCGTCACCGGCGTCGGGCTGGTCACTCCGCTCGGCGCCGGTACGGATAAAACCTGGAAAAATATTCTTGATGGGAAATCAGGCATCAGACGGATCACCCGCTTTGATGCAGAGGGCACAAACATGCCGTGCACGATTGCCGGCGAGGTGCCTGATTTCGATGTCGAGGTGTGGATTAACCGTAAGGATGCCCGCAAGATGGATACGTTCATCCATTATGGTATTGCGGCGGCTTTCCAAGCCCTGAGACATTCCGGCCTTGAGATCAATGAGGAAAATGCAGCCCGGGTTGGCGTGATTATCGGCGCCGGCATTGGCGGCCTGCCGTCAATCGAGCGTACGATGCGAGCCTACGAGGCCGGAGGCGTGCGCAAGATTTCCCCGTTTTTTATTCCCATTACGATTATTAATATGACCTCGGGCTGGGTCTCCATGCTGACTGGCGCGAAGGGTCCGAATGCTGCAACAGTAACAGCCTGTGCCACTGGCACGCATGCCATTGGTGATGCCTTTGAGATCATTGCCCGAGGCGATGCAGATGCGATGCTGGCAGGTGGATCTGAGGCGTGCATCTGTGAGCTGGGTATCGGTGGCTTCTGTGCCTCACGGGCGCTTTCGACGCGTAACGATGCGCCGGAGAAAGCATCGCGCCCCTGGGATATGGACCGTGATGGTTTTGTCATGGGCGAGGGGGCCGGTGTATTGATGCTCGAATCCCTGGATACCGCACAGGCACGCGGAGCCGAAATTCTGGCTGAGGTGGCGGGCTATGGCATGTCCGGCGATGCCTATCATATCACTGCCCCGGCTCCGGGCGGTGAAGGCGGGGCGCGCTGCATGCAGGCCGCGCTTGCATCTGCCGGTATGGCGCCCGAGGACGTTGATTATATCAATGCGCACGGCACATCCACGCCTGCCGGTGATGTCGGAGAAACACAGGGCATCAAATCTGTATTCGGCGCACATGCAAAAAAGTTGATGGTATCTTCGACAAAATCCATGACCGGCCATCTGCTCGGTGCTGCTGGCGGCATTGAGGCGGGCTTCTCCGTGCTGGCCATACGTGATGGCGTGGTGCCGCCAACCATCAATTTGGACAACCCAGATCCGGACTGCGATCTCGACTATGTGCCGCATACGGCACGTGAGGCGGATATCCGCGTGGTGTTGTCAAACTCATTCGGATTTGGCGGTACAAACGCAACAATTATTGTCAGAAAATTCCAGTAGAACAAACTGATAGCTGATGTGCTAAGGCCTTGCCACCGGCATATTCGGCATCGAATCGGGCCTGATACAGCGCATCACCTGCTGGCCTTGCAGCCAGAAATGTTTTCAGCGCTGCTTGAGAACCCAACCGGCAAGGGCCGGCAATTTCTGGTCTCTCGGGCGGGTGACTGCCTGCAACTTCGGGATGTGGACCCGGTCCGGGGGCAGGCCATGTTTGCCCGGTGGCGACAGCGGCTCCGGGAGGTTCCGAAGTGCGAAGATGCTCCGGGAGTTTGTTGCCTGATGTATGCAGGCTATGAGGCTGGCGTGCTGATTGAAAAGCTGCCGGCACCCCAGACACAGCCGCCAGGGCCCCTGCTTTACGTATTTTTCCCCGAGTGGAGCATCTGCTTCGAACCCGAACAGGATAGCATCCATCTGACGTCAACAACCGGCGAATGTACGCTGGATACGCTGGCTGCCATGCTGGCACATGTAGATGCGGAAAAAGATGAGGGCGCCGGGACAGTCCCTCTCTCTGGTTCAGTGGTCTGTCTGACGGGAGCAGAGGCCTACATGCACGCCGTGGAGCGCGTGAAGGCGTACATTGCGGCCGGGGATATCTTCCAGGCCAATATTGCACGCTTCTGGCACATACCGTTGACTGCATCCCGGCTTCTCCCCCTGTATTCGCGTTTGCGGAAAGTCAATCCGGCACCGTTTGCGGCCTTCATGCGCATGGAATCAGAGAACGGCCCGCTGCATATCCTATCCGCATCACCCGAACGGCTGTTCAGCCTGTCTGCCGATGGCTGCGTGCAAACAAGGCCCATTGCCGGGACGCGCAGGCGGGGGGAGGGTGAACAGGATCGGGTGCTTGGCAGGGAAATGCTGCTCTCCGGGAAGGAACGGGCCGAGCACATCATGCTGGTTGATCTGGAGCGAAACGATCTCGGCCGTGTCTGCCGCCCAGGTACGGTCGAGGTCAGTGAACGTATGGTGGTCGAGCGCTATGCGACGGTCCAGCACATCGTTTCCAATGTGCGCGGGTGGCTGGATGACGGCAGGGATGTTATCGACGTGTTTTGTGCCATGTTTCCCGGCGGGACGATCACGGGCTGCCCCAAGGTGCGCTGCATGGAGATCATTCATGAACTGGAGGTGCAGGCCCGCGGCCCGTATACCGGTAGTATCGGCTATATCGGGTGGGATGGGACTGCGGACGTGAATATCCTGATCCGCACCTTCTGGCACCAGAGGGATATGCTTCACTGGGCCGCCGGTGCCGGCATTGTGGCGGACTCCGACCCCGAATCCGAGCTGGCTGAAACAGGGCACAAGGCCGATGGCCTTTTACGCGCGCTGCACCCTGTGCCGCGTGACTTTGCACCATGTCGGTGAAATGATTAACCCGGATTTTTCATGAGGCTGTAGATGGATGGCGCAGGACAGGCAAGATCGGAGTGTGCATGCAGGCAAGAAGCATAGTCGTCACCATGGCTCACAGCCCAAGGTGCGAACCTGGCTTGTCTATCATGCAGGCCAGATGCCGCTGAAGGCAAACTGCCATGCTGGCAACGCACAAGTATGTTGGGCAACCTGCAGGAACAAAGGGCCCTTCTATTCGATATGCCTGAGCACATGAAAAATCCGGGTCGAGCAATGAGGTGAGCCCATGCGTATCGGGATTCCAAGAGAAATAAAGAATAACGAATACCGCGTCGGCATGGTGGCAGCTGGCGTGGAAGAATTGGTGCATGATGGACATGAGGTGCGCGTGGAGCGTGGTGCCGGCATCGGCAGCGGCATTTCGGATGACGACTATGTCGCTGCAGGCGCTGTTATTGTGGACAACGCAGCCGAAGCCTGGGATGCCGACCTTGTGGTGAAGATCAAGGAGCCACTGGCCGAGGAATATACATACCTCCGTCCCGGCCTGTTGCTGTTCACCTTTCTGCATCTTGCATCCATGCCGATGCTGGCACAGATACTGCTTGAGCGTCGGGTACGCGCTATCGGCTATGAGACCGTGCAACTGGCTGACGGTAGCCTGCCGCTGCTGGCGCCAATGAGCCAGGTTGCCGGTAAAATGGCCGTACAGCTTGGTGCGGCCTTCCTGCAGCGTGAGAAGGGTGGCTCAGGCATCCTGCTTGGTGGCGTGCCGGGCACAAAGCACGGTCGCATTGTCATCGTCGGCGGTGGGAATGTAGGTATCAACGCAGCCAAGGTGGCTTATGGGCTTGGTGCACAGGTTGTCATCATCGATGCGAGCCACCCACGACTGAGCTATATCGATGATATTTTTGACGGCAAGGTCGTGACGCTCTCATCCAATGCGCGAAATGTGCGGGAGGCGGTTACGGGTAGCGACATGCTGGTTGGTGCGGCCCTCATAGCCGGCGCCCGTGCGCCGCAACTGCTTTCCCGCGAGCGTCTTGCCCGCATGCGGCGGGGATCCGTATTCGTCGATGTGGCTATCGACCAGGGCGGCATGAGCGAAACGAGCAGACCAACAAGCCATGCCGATCCGGTGTATGTGGAGGAAGGCATCATCCACTACTGCGTGCCGAATATCCCGGGCTCTGTCCCGGTGACAAGTACGTATGCGCTGGCCAATGTGACAGCACCCTACGTGCGCAAGCTTGCAGCCTCGGACCTGACTGCCGCATTACGAGCAGACCCGGCACTGGCGCATGGCGTCAATACCTGGGACGGACAGCTCACATGTGCGGCGGTGGCCCGCTCACTTGGGCTTCCGTTCGCTCCGCTTTCCCGCCTGTTGCGCACATAAAAAAGCTCCCGGATGTAGGCATATGCACCTGCATTCCGTATGCTTCGCGCACCTACGCCCCCGGTTCGCCTGAAGGAGAGCGCTGTCAATCATGCCCCGCCGCACAGATATTGAATCCGTCCTGGTGCTTGGCGCCGGACCCATCGTCATTGGCCAGGCCTGTGAGTTTGATTATTCCGGCGTGCAGGCATGCAAGGCACTGCGCGATGAGGGCTATCGGGTGATTCTGGTCAACTCCAACCCGGCCACCATCATGACTGATCCGGAGTTTGCCGACGCAACCTATATTGAGCCTATCACCTGGGAGGTGGTCGCCCGGATCATCGAAAAGGAGCGCCCGGATGCGATGCTCCCGACGATGGGTGGCCAGACAGCCCTGAACACGGCGCTGTCACTGCACCGGCACGGTGTGCTGGAGCAATACGGTGTCCGGCTTATCGGGGCGCAGCCTGATGCTATCGACAAGGCTGAGGATCGGGAGATGTTCAAGCAGGCGATGGACCATATTGGCCTGGAAATGGCGCGTGGTGGCTTTGCCCACAGTATGGAGGAGGCGCGGCGGCTTGCACAGGACATCGGCTACCCGCTGATTATCCGGCCGTCCTTTACGCTCGGCGGCACTGGAGGCGGCATCGCCTACAATACCAATGAATTCGAGATGCTGGCTGCCGCGGGGCTCGACGCAAGTCCGAGCACAGAGATTCTCATCGAGGAATCCATCATCGGCTGGAAAGAATTCGAGATGGAGGTGATGCGCGACAAAAACGACAACTGCGTCATCATCTGCTCTATCGAGAATGTTGACCCGATGGGTGTTCACACCGGGGACTCGATCACTGTGGCACCGGCCCTGACGCTGACTGACAAGGAATACCAGCGCATGCGCGATGCCTCTATTACCATTCTGCGCGAAATCGGCGTGGAAACGGGCGGCTCCAATGTCCAGTTTGCCGTCCATCCAGGTAACGGCCGTTTGATTGTCATCGAAATGAATCCGCGCGTGTCCCGTTCATCCGCCCTGGCATCGAAGGCAACGGGCTTTCCGATTGCCAAGATTGCTGCCAAGCTGGCTGTCGGTTACACGTTGGACGAGATTCCGAACGACATCACGGGCGAAACGCTCGCGGCTTTTGAACCCAGTATTGATTACGTGGTAACCAAGCTGCCGCGCTTTGCCTTCGAGAAGTTTCCGGGCGCGGATGTACGGCTGACGACCCAGATGAAGTCTGTTGGCGAAGTCATGGCCATTGGCCGCACCTTCACCGAGTCCCTCGGCAAGGCCATGCGCGGCCTGGAAACGGACAGCACGGGCTTTGACCGGGTGCTTCCTGAAGGCGTGGACACCGATGCGTTTCTGCAGGAAAAGCTGGCCGTGCCCGGGGCTGAAAGGCTCTGGTGGATTGGTGAGGCGCTGCGCTGTGGCTGGCAGGAGGCCCGCATTTTCGAGACAACGCGCATTGATCCGTGGTTTGTGCGGGAAATCGCGGCGGTTATTGCGCTGGAAGAGGAGCTGAAAGGGCACAGCCTCAGTGATATGGATGCGGATGCGTGGTGGCGGGCCAAACGGGAAGGCCTGTCCGATGCACGGCTTGCCAGCCTTCTGGGCTGTGAAGAGACGGAAGTGCGCCAGGCGCGGGTTCAGGCCGGCGTACGGCCGGCATTCAAGCGCGTGGACACATGTGCCGCGGAATTTGCGGCGCGTACGCCGTATCTGTACTCAACCTATGAAGAGGAGTGCGAGGCCGGGCCCACGAAACGACGCAAGATTATGGTGCTCGGCGGTGGCCCGAACCGTATCGGGCAGGGCATCGAGTTTGATTACTGTTGCGTACATGCCGTGTTTGCCCTGGCTGTAGACGGCTATGAGACCATTATGGTCAACTGCAATCCGGAAACTGTATCCACCGATTACGATACATCGGATCGTTTGTATTTTGAGCCGCTGACCTTTGAGGATGTCATGGCTATCGTCGATACGGAGCAGCCGGATGGTGTGATCGTGCAGTTTGGAGGGCAGACGCCGCTGAAGCTTGCCAATGCGCTTGCCGCGGCCGGGGTGCCCATCATTGGCACGAGTCCCGATGCGATTGACCTGGCTGAGGATCGTGAACGCTTCCAGCAACTGTTGCACAGGCTTGGTCTCAGGCAGCCGGACAATGGCACAGCACGCTCGATGGAAGAGGCCCTGGCAATTGCAGGGAAAATCGGCTATCCCGTGGTTGTGCGGCCATCCTATGTACTCGGTGGCCGGGCCATGCAAATCGTGCATGGTGAGGAAGAGCTCATGCGCTACATGCAGGAGGCGGTCAGCGTCAGCTTTGATCATCCGGTGCTCATCGACAAGTTTCTGAACAGCGCAATTGAGCTGGATGTGGACGCATTGTGTGATGGTGAGCGGGTGCTGATTGGCGGTATCATGGAGCATATCGAGGAGGCCGGTGTGCATTCGGGTGATTCCGCCTGCTGCCTGCCGCCCCATTCCATCAATGCGGACATCGAGGCAGAGCTGGCCCGCCAGACCCGGGCGCTGGCGCTCGGCATCGGCGTCAGGGGGCTGATCAATATCCAGTTTGCCCTGCAGGGCGAAACGCTGTTTGTGCTGGAGGTAAACCCGCGCGCCAGCCGCACCGTCCCCTTTGTCTCCAAGGCAACCGGTGTGCCGCTGGCCAAGATTGCGGCGCGCATCATGGCCGGAAAGAGTCTTGATGCCCAGGGAGTCTTGGAGATTCGCACGCCGCGCCATTACCGCGCCGTCAAGGAGGCAGTGTTTCCATTTGTGAAGTTTCGCGGTGTAGACACGTTGCTGTCACCGGAAATGAAGTCCACCGGAGAGGTTATGGGCATTGCTCCGGACTTTCCGGCTGCTTTTAACAAGGCCCAGCTTGGCGCCGGGTTGCGCCTGCCGCATGGGGGACGGGCTTTTGTTTCCGTGCGTGACGCGGACAAGCCGGCCGCGCTCAGGCTCGGGCGCATGCTGCTGGAGGCCGGTTTCGAGATTCTGGCCACAACCGGTACGCATGCGGCCCTGAAAGATGCGGGCATCGCCAGCACCTGGGTGGCCAAGGTAAAGGTTGACGGTACGCGCCCGCATATTGTTGATCGCATTATCCAGGGTGACGTCGATTTGATTGTCAACACGACAGAAGGAGCACAGGCTATTGCCGACTCCAAGTCAATTCGCCAGGAGGCATTACATCAGGCCGTGCCTTATTTCACGACCATCGAGGGTGGCCTGGCAGCGGCGCAGGCAATTCTGAGCCGTGAGGACGTCACAGAGGTGGCAAGCCTGCAGGAGTATCACGCCGCGATGGCGGCAGGGGGGTAAAACAGTGGAACGCGTTCCCATGACCGTGGCGGGTGCGGAAGCATTGCGCCGCGAGCTTAAGCATCTGAAGTCCGTGAAGCGCCCGGCGGTCATCGAGGCCATTGCCACCGCCCGGGCACATGGCGATCTGTCTGAAAATGCGGAGTACCATGCGGCCAAGGAGCAGCAGTCATTTCTGGAGGGGCGTATCCAGGAGCTCGAAGACAAGCTGGCGCGCGCACATATCATTGATCCGGCCACCATCAATGCCGACAAGGTTGTTTTTGGCGCCACAGTCAGCCTGATCGATCTGGATGAAGGCACGGAGGTGGAATACCAGATTGTAGGTGTGGATGAGGCAGATATCGCTCAGGGAAAAATCTCCATCACCTCACCAATTGCACGTGCCCTGATCGGCAAGGAGGAGGGAGACGTAACCGTGGTGCAGGCACCCGGGGGCGAGCGAGAATTCGAAATCCAGGAGATTCGCTACGTTTGATCGCGGCCAGATACGGCGGGGGCTGCTGCGGCTCTCGCTTGCCGGTGTCTTTGGCCTGCTGCTGGTATCAGGCTATGTGTTGGCACCCGTGCTGTTTGCCTATGCTCCCAGCAGGCAAGTGGCCGGCATGCTCGCAGGCTCGGTATTTCATGTGGCAAATCTGGTGGCCCTGGGGCTTCTGGCAGCGGTTGCGGGGCTGTGGTGGCACCGGGCAGGCGGAAAGGTCAGAGCGGTACTTCTGGGGCTTGTCTTGTTGCTGGCGCTGAACGAGTTTGCCATCGCCCCCGTGATTGCTGACCTGAAGGCGGCTGGAGCAGTGGACAGGCATGTGTTTGCCCGATGGCACGGCCTGGCCGCCCTGGTACATCTGGCGGCAACATTACTGGCCACGGCACTGGTGGTTTGTGCTGAGAGCGTAAGAGAAAGGGGGCAGCATGCAGGGTATCATTGACTGGCTCCGGCTCCGGCTGGCCGATACCGAGCAGGTCATGTTGCTGTTGTCGCTGCTGGGTATTTTTGGCCTGCTGATGCTGGTAGGCGATATTCTGGCACCGTTAATTGTCGCGATTGCGCTGGCCTATGTGCTCGATGGCGTGGTGCAATTGCTGCAAAACTGCCGCGTGCCACGCCTGGCTGCAATTGCGCTGGTGGGTACGGGCGCCCTGCTGCTCGTGCTGTTTGCCCTGCTGGCAGTGATCCCGCTGCTGACCGAGCAGATCGGGCGGCTGGTTATGCAGGTGCCGGATCTGGTCAATGACCTGCGCACATTCCTGCACAGCCTGCGTGAAAATTATGCGGCCTGGATCAATCCCGAGTACCTGCAGCAGGTTGTCGCGGCCGTGGCTGGACAGGTACAGCAATGGGGTTCAAATCTGCTTTCCGTTTCACTGGCCTCCATCCCCGGCATCATCACGGTGCTTGTCTATGTCGTGCTCGTGCCGGTGCTCGTCTTTTTCCTGCTGAAGGACAAGGCGCTGCTTTTGCACTGGGCGCAGGGCTTTCTGCCGCGTGAGCGTACCCTGCTCAACCAGGTGTGGGACGAGGTGGATGTTCAGATAGGTAACTATATTCGCGGCAAGTTCTGGGAAATGATGATCGTCGGCGTCGCGACGTGGCTCGGACTGTTGTATTTCGGTCACCAGTACGCGTTGCTGCTCGGTGCGCTGACCGGCATATCTGTCTGGATCCCGTTTGTCGGTATTGCTCTGGTGAGTATACCTGTGGTGCTGCTTTCCTTTTTCCAGTGGGGCTGGAGCGAAACAGCCGCCTATGCCCTGCTGGTTTACACGGTCATTCAGGCGTTGGATGCGAACGTGCTTGTGCCGCTGCTATTCTCCGAGGTCGTGAACCTGCATCCCATTGCCATTGTGGTTGCCATTCTTATTTTTGGAAGCCTGTGGGGCATCACCGGCGTTTTTATTGCCATTCCGATGGCAGCACTCGTGCAGAGCGTGCTCAGGGTGCTGATGCAAAGGGACGTAGCCGCGGCGGACTAGCCCGGCGCATTGACAGTCCACGGCCTGTCCTTAGCTTGCCGGACGCCTGATCTTTGATATGTGAGGAACAAGCAAACGTGAACGACAAGACACCTGCACGGAAAAAGAATACGCCAGCACCAGCTGATGTATCCCATGAAGAAGTTGAGGAACTGAAACGCGACATGCAGACGGCCAGGCTGCTTGCCTGGGCGCGTGAAAACCAGCGAATACTGATGATTGCAGTCGGGGCCGTGCTGGTCATCGCCATTGGTGCCAGCCTGTGGACGGAACGCACAAAGTCGCAGCGCAAGGCAGCTGCTGTCCTCTATCATCAGGCGCTTGCCTCCCAGGCACAGGATAAGAAGGTCAATCTGCTGAATAGCGTCGTGCGGGACTACAACTCGACGGCTTATGCCGCACTGGCCCGGATGCTGCTTGCCCGAGCTGACCAGGCTCATGCCGCCGAACACCTGCAGGCGCTGCTTGCAAGGCGGGACCTGACACCTGAAATTGCGGCACAGTCCCGTCTCGACCTTGCAGAACTGAAGCTCAAGCGTGGTGACAAGGCCGCGGCACGCACGCTGCTGACTGAACCCGCAGGCACGCATTATGAGCAGTTGCGCCTGTATCTGCTGGCCCTGGCTACGGATAGTGATGCCGGCAGGCGAGACTACCTGCACAAGGCGCTTGCGGCGGTTTCCCATGACGAGAACCTGAAAAAGACCATTGAGCACCGTCTGCGTGTCCTGGAAGGCGGGAGCACCTCATCTCAGTGAGTCGTCCCGGCATCGTACTGTTTTGCGCGCTGGCTCTGCAGGCCTGCGCACTGTTTCCCGCCACGGATGATGGTGAAAAGCCACAACAGGTGGTGAAGTCGGTGCTGCATGTTGAATGGGGCGCGCACGTGGATCTGCGTCGGCCGCTGTCGCCGGCCGCCAACTCAACCCCAGGGGTAGGGGATGGCTACATCGTTATCGGTGGCAGGGACGGACGTGCCCACATTTACAATATGAATGGTAGCGAGGTAAGGCGGCTGGCCTTGCAGGCGCCGGGAGAGTCCGGGACATTGGTATTGACGAACGGCCCCGCCATTCTGGGCGATACGGATGGCAACTTGTATGCGATAGATCCTGCCACCGGCCAGATCGTGTGGCACCAGCTGCTTTCTTCCATACTACTGGGGCATCCCGTACCGGCCGGGGACGGCTTTCTCATACAGACAGCGGATAATCGCATCTACAGCTTCAGCCGTGATGGAAAAAAACGGTGGAGCTATGCCGGACAGCTGGGTGGCCTGTCCATGAACCAGGGGGCATCACCCCTTGTCATTGATGGACACGTATACGCGGTATTCAACAACGGTGACGTCGTGGCCATCGATCTTGCCTCCGGAAACCTCATCTGGCGACGCCAGCTTATCCTTGATAATTCTGCAGCCGTGCTGAGTGAAATGCGCGTGCCCGTGGCCGACCCGGTCATGGTTGCCGACAGACTCGTCGTTTCGTTCTTCCAGGGAGAGATGTTTGCCCTGAACCCGGAAGATGGCGAGCAGCAATGGCGGCGCAGCATTTCTGTAAAATCAACGCCGATGGTGCACAATGACCAGCTGTTTGTCGCTACGGGACATGGTGACGTCATGGCGCTGGACGGCACCAGTGGCGAGACGGTCTGGCGCCAGCATGTTGGCGATGCTGCACTCGTTGGTCCCATACCGCTGCAGGGCAGGCTGATCGTCGCGGATGACCGGGGGCAGGTGCATGCGCTGACATTAGCCGGGCAGGCTGCCGGCAGCCTTGAGCTTCCCGGTCGCATCGATCGCGCGCCCGTGCCGGCCGCGGACGGTGTGCTCATTCGTAACGACCTGGGCGGCATGTATCTGATACACTGATGGACACACGGCTTCCCGTCGTGGCCATCGTTGGCCGGCCGAATGTCGGCAAGTCCACGCTTTTCAACCGCCTGATCCGGCAACGCAAGGCTATCGTTGGTGACCGTCCGGGCGTAACGGTAGACCGGCTCGAATTCCGTTGCCGGCTTGGCGATCGGGAGATTCTCCTTGTAGATACTGGCGGCATCGGCGAGCCACAACACGGTGACATGCAGGAAGCGATTGACCAGCAGGTACGGGCGGCCCTGGATGTGGCCGATGCCGTACTCTTTGTGACAGATGGGTGTGCTGGCCTGACACCGGCGGATGAGACCATCGCGGAAACATTGCGTCGGCATCAGCTGCCCGTACTTCTTGTTGTGAACAAGGCCGAAAAGGCAAATGTCGAGGCCGAGTTCTTTGCCCTCGGCATGGGGGAACCTGCAGCTATATCCGCGATTCACGGCCAGGGCGTGCCCTCACTCGTCGGCCGGCTGGAATCAATCATCCCGGCTTGCGATACGAAAGTGGATACGGTGCCGCCGCTGGCACGCATCGCCGTGATCGGCCGGCCGAATGTCGGCAAGTCCACGCTAATCAACGCCTGGCTGGACAGCGAGCGCATGGTGGTAAGCCCGGTGGCAGGCACGACGCGAGACAGCATCGACAGCGACCTGCCTTATGGCGATGGCTATGTACGCCTCATTGATACGGCCGGTCAGCGTAAACATGCGCGTATCTCGGATGTCATTGAGTTTGTGGCACGCGTCAAGGCGGAGCAGGCCCTGCGCCGTGCACAGGCTGCCGTGTTGCTGCTGGATGGTGCGGAAAGTATCGTTGAGCAGGATATGCGCCTGTTGCGGCTGGCCAGTGAGGAAGGGTGCGCCATGCTTGTCGCCGTCAACAAGGCCGACATGCTCGATGACCAAATGTGGCAGCAATATGCCGAGCGCCTGAATTTTCGCATGCGCGGGTTGCCGGACATTCCCGTATTGCGCGTTTCCGCGCAACGGAAAACGGGGATCAAACGGCTATTGCACGAGGCGGTACAGGCGGCCAGGCGAAATGAATCCACCTTTCCGACCGCGAAGCTGAACCGCTGGCTGACAACAGCCCAGGCACAGCATCGATTGCCAAGCGTGAAGGGAGCGGCAGTGCGCATGAAGTATTGCACGCAGCTCGCTTCCTGCCCGCCAACCATCAAGGTGTTCTGCAATCGTCCACGTGCCATCGACGCACGCTACCGGCGCTATCTCGAGCAGCACTTTCGCAAGACATTCTCGCTGCCCGGCGTGCCGGTGCGCTTCACGTTCACGGCCAGTGAGAACCCGTATGCGGAAGGGGGGGGGCGAAACTAGATGCCGAGCTTCGAGGAGACGCGCGTACTTCCATGCTCTGCCCCGCATGTCTACGAGGTTGTCATGGATATCGAGGCCTATCCATCATTTCTGCCCTGGCTCCATGAGGCGCGCATCCTGGAGCAGCACGATGATGAGCTGACGGCGGAGCTGGTGGCTGAATTCGCCGGTCTCAGGCATGCGTTTCGCACGGTTGATCGCTTCCTGCCGCCCAAGCTCGTCGAGGTGCGCCTGCTTGAGGGCCCGTTCAGGCACCTCGACTCACTGTGGACATTCGAGCCGGTGGGGGAGCATTCCTGCCGCGTGCACTTCTCCATCGAGTTCGAGTTCAAGAGCACCATGCTCGGCCTTGTCGCATCGCCCGTATTTTCCAGCGCCTGCCGCTCCATGGTGCATGTATTCGAGCAGCGCGCCATGGCCCTGTACAGCGGCAAATGCTAAGGAATTTCTGAACAGGCCCCTGACTTGTTCAGAGTCCCTTGCTCCTAATTGTCATTAAACAGATGCAGGTAGCTGCCGTAGCCTTCCTTTTCAAGCGCTGTCTTCGGAATGAAGCGCAGCGCAGCCGAGTTGATGCAGTACCTGAGCCCGGTTGGGGGCGGGCCGTCGTTGAAGACATGCCCAAGGTGAGAGTTGGCCTGCCTGCTGCGCACCTCGGTGCGTGTCATGAACAGGCTGCGATCCGTCTTTTCAACAATATTTTCCGGCTCCAGCGGCCGTGAGAAGCTGGGCCAGCCCGTGCCGGAATCGAACTTGTCCGTTGAACTGAACAGCGGTTCGCCGGAGACGATATCCACATAGATGCCTTCCTGCTTGTTATTCCAGTAGGCGTTGTCAAAGGCAGGCTCGGTACCGCTTTCCTGCGTGACCCTGTATTGCAGCGGCGTCAATTGGGCGATGGCTGCGTTTCGTTCCATGTTGCCCCCATAGGTGTCATGTGATGTCTGTGCGCCGGCTGCGAATGCAGCGGCAGCCAGCAGCCCCGTCAACCTCATGACATACAATGACATCTTCATGTACCGTAGTCGGCCAGATGTACGAGGCATTACCGGTAGCGTACGGCATCGAGACTGATGACGGGCGCGTTGCCTACGACCCCGGCGCTGTGCAGGGCCCCGCCGGGCACGGCCAGCATGTCTCCGGCCTCCAGCACGATGCTCCGGCCGCCCATGCACATCCTGAAGCGGCCGGACAGTACGCCGTCGATCTTGTCCGCCGCATGCATATGCGGAGCAAAATATGTTCCCGGAGGGTAGGTATATCGCGTCACGGCATAGCCCATTGCCTCGAGCCTGGCGCGCATCCTGCCCTCCGTCAGCTCTCCGTCTGCCTTACTGTTCCAGTGCCACAGCTGCATGTCGGTGAGGATAGTGGTGTGCGCTACGGCGTCAAAACCTGGTTATCCCGTGCTGTAACCGAGATTCGGAGCGAGCCAGCGTTCGGCCTCTGCCATGTCCATGCCCTTGCGGCGGGCATAATCTGCGACCTGATCGTGGTTGATCTTGCCGACGGCAAAATAGCAGGCCTCGGGATGCGCGATATAGTAGCCGGACACCGATGCCCCCGGATGCATCGCGTAGCTTTCGGTCAGCGTGATGCCTGTAACCTTGTCGGCATCGAGCAACTGCCAGATTGTCGCCTTCTCCGTGTGCTCGGGGCAGGCGGGATAGCCCGGGGCGGGCCGGATGCCCTGGTACGCCTCATGAATAAGCGCCTCATTATCCAGGGTCTCACCGGGCGCATATCCCCAGTGGCACCGGCGTACGTCGGCATGCATCATTTCCGCGAGCGCCTCGGCCAGCCGGTCGGCCAGCACCTTGAGCATGATGGCAGAGTAGTCGTCGTGCGCTGCCTCGAATGCTGCGATGCGCTCCTCGATGCCGATACCGGCGGTGACGGCGAACATGCCGATGTGGTCCGCAAGCCCCGAGTCGATCGGTGCAATGAAGTCCGCCAGGCAACGGTTCGGCCGGCCCGGCGGCTTCACCTGCTGCTGACGGAGGAAGTGCAGGGTTGCCGCCACCTCCTGCCTTGATGCTTCACTATAGACAAGGACGTCGTCCTCAGGCGTGGCGGCAGCGGGAAACAGGCCGATGACAGCCCGTGCCGTCAGCCACTTTTCCCTGATAATGCTCTCAAGCATCGCCTTTGCATCGGAGAATAACCTGTTGGCCTCCTTGCCTTTTTCCTTGTCAGACAGGATGCGGGGATAGGCCCCTTTCAGCTCCCATGCATGAAAGAATGGCGTCCAGTCGATATACGTGCTGACGCGTGCAAGGTCTATGGTGTCGAACACCTGTACACCAGTTGCTGCCGGGGGCGGAGGTGTATATGCATCCCAGTCGATAGCTGCTCTGTTGGCGCGTGCCTCGTCCAGACTCAGCCACTTGATGCTTTGTTGCCGGCCGGCATGGCGCCGGCGCAGCTGTACATAGTCTTCATGAACACCGGCGACAAAGTCCTCACGCATGCCCTCACTGATCAGGTTTTGTGCCACACCAACGGCGCGCGAGGCATCCTTGACCCAGATAACCGGATGCGTGTATTCCGGTGCGATTTTCACGGCCGTGTGTGCCCGTGATGTCGTGGCGCCGCCAAGCATGATGGGAATCGTGAAGCCCTGGCGCTGCATTTCTTTTGCGATGTGCACCATTTCATCAAGGCTCGGTGTGATCAGCCCGGACAGGCCGATGATGTCCACATCATGCTTTTTCGCTTCATCCAGGATTCTGGCTGTAGGCACCATGACGCCGAGATCGACGACCTCGAAGTTGTTGCACTGCAGAACAACACCAACGATGTTCTTGCCGATGTCGTGCACGTCTCCCTTGACCGTGGCCATAAGAATTTTGCCGTTGGTCCTGGCATCTTCAGCCTTTTCCGCCTCGATGAACGGCAGCAGATAGGCTACGGCCTTTTTCATGACGCGAGCCGATTTCACCACCTGTGGCAGAAACATCTTCCCGTCCCCGAACAGGTCGCCAACGACATTCATGCCATCCATCAACGGCCCCTCGATTACCTCGATCGGGTGCGCAAACTGTTGCCTGGCCTCCTCGACATCCGCCTCCACAAAGGCATCGATGCCCTTGACGAGGGCGTGTTCGAGCCGTTTGGTAACCGGCAGCTTTCGCCATTCAAGGTCTTCCTTTTTTGCCTGCGTGCCATCACCCCGGTATTTGTCAGCAATCTCCAGCAGCCGTTCCGTCGCATCCGGCCTTCTGTTGAGCACGACATCCTCAACACGCTCGCGCAGCTCTGACGGCAGTTCATCGTAGACGGCGAGCTGACCGGCATTAACGATGCCCATATCCATGCCGGCATGAATCGCGTGATAGAGGAAAACGGCGTGAATGGCCTCACGCACGGGGTTGTTGCCGCGAAACGAAAATGAGACGTTCGATACACCCCCGGATACGAGTGCATGCGGCAATGTGCGCTTGATTTCACGCGTCGCCTCGATGAAATCAAGCGCGTAGTTGTTGTGTTCCTCGATGCCCGTACCGATAGCGAAGATATTCGGGTCAAAGATGATATCCTCGGGTGGAAAGCCGACCTGTTCGGTCAGGATGCGGTATGAACGGGTGCATATGTCGACCTTACGTTGTTTCGTGTCGGCCTGCCCTGCCTCATCAAAGGCCATGACGATTACAGCAGCACCGTATTTGCGGAGCAGCCTTGCATGCGTGATGAATGCGGCCTCGCCTTCCTTGAGGCTGATGGAGTTGACGATGCCTTTGCCCTGGATGCATTTCAGACCAGCCTCGATGATGCTCCACTTCGAAGAGTCGATCATGATGGGCACGCGGGCGATGTCCGGTTCCGAGGCGATGAGGTTCAGATAGGTCACCATGGCCTTTTCACCATCGAGCATGGCCTCATCCATGTTGATGTCGATGATCTGGGCACCGTTTTCCACCTGCTGGCGGCAGACCTCCAGCGCTTCGTTGTAGTTGCCTTCGAGAATCAGTCGCTTGAAGCGGGCCGAGCCGGTCACGTTGGCGCGCTCGCCGACATTGACGAACAGCGAGTCCCTGTCGATGACAAGCGGCTCAAGGCCGGAAAGCCTGCATGCGACGGGCACCTCGGGGATTTTGCGTGGCGGCAGGCCGGCCACAGCCTCGGCCATGGCACGGATATGGGCGGGTGTGGTGCCGCAGCAACCGCCAATGATGTTCAGAAAGCCGCTTTTTGCCCATTCGCCGATTTCCGCGGCTATCTGCTCCGGTGTTTCATCGTAGCCGCCGAATTCGTTTGGCAGGCCGGCGTTTGGATGCGCATTGATGTAGCAGCTGGCCTTCTGCGACAGCTCCTCAACATATTGTCGCAATTCGCCGGCGCCCAGGGCGCAGTTAAAGCCGATACTGATCGGGCTGGCATGTGCAAGCGAGTAGTAGAAGGCCGTGGCTGTCTGGCCGGATAGCGTGCGCCCGGAGGCATCCGTAATCGTGCCGGAAATCATGACCGGCAGGCGCATCCCCGCCTGCTCGAAATAGGTTTCGATGGCAAAAACGGCTGCCTTCGCATTCAGCGTATCGAACACTGTTTCGATCAGCAGGATATCGGCGCCACCATCAACAAGACCGCGCGTGGCCTCAAGATAAGTCTCGGCCAGCTCGTCAAAGCTCGTGTTGCGCATGCCGGGGTCGTTGACGTCGGGGGAGATCGAGGCCGTACGGTTTGTCGGCCCCAGCACGCCGGCGACAAAGCGTGGCCTGGCCTGTGTCGTTGCCTCGTCGGCGGCTGTGCGTGCCAGTTCCGCACCCGTCTTGTTGAGCTCGTAAACCAGTTGCTGCATATCGTAGTCAGCCATGGATATCGCGTTGGCATTGAATGTATTGGTTTCGATGATATCGGCACCGGCGTCGAGATAGGTCTTGTGAATGTCGCGGATAATTTGCGGCTGACTCAGGCTGAGCAGATCGTTGTTGCCCTTCAGGTCACACGTCCAGTCAGCAAACCGCGTACCGCGATAGTCCGCTTCACCAAGTTCATAACTCTGGATCATTGTGCCCATGGCACCATCGAGCAGCAGGATACGGCTTTTCAGTGCCTCCCTGAGTTGTGCAATCCGTGTCTGTCGTTTCTCCGGGCCAGAGGTCATGGGCATCCTTTTGCTTTCCTGCCTGTTGTGGCACCCGCGGGGCGAATAAGCCGCCCGCCTGCGGACAGGCGAACCCTATAACAAAAAGCGGGGCCATGCTTTGGCATGAGCCCCGCCATGTGGTACCGAAGGCCGGAGTCGAACCGGCACGCCCGCAAGGGCACCAGATTTTGAGTCTGGCGTGTCTACCAATTCCACCACTTCGGCAAGCTCGGGATTCGGGCGCGCACAGTTTGTCGCCGCCCCGAAAAGAGTCAAGCACAGGCCAGCTCCGTATGCAGATATCAAAACCTTTCGGCAAAACACCTGTGCCATCCTGGCGCATGGCCGTCATGAAAAATCCGGGCTGATATGGCTGCCCCTGTCAACAACAAGCAAACGACCC
>CAZROR010000006.1:0-45958 GCA_964601765.1 uncultured Zetaproteobacteria bacterium | reverse complement strand
CAACGCGTGCCTCCCAGGTGGAATTTGGGGTACATGCTGACAGTAGTCAATGCGGCAAACCCTCATGTTTGCTCCGATGTACATCCGAAAGCATATACGCAGGCATGTCGGCAGAGACAGGAGCAAGAGGCTAAATTAGGCTTGCGTCATCATGAGCGAATTCGATAGCCGCGAGTACTGGGAGCAGCGCCTGAGGGTGAATGCTGGACTGGACGGTGTGGGCTATCTGGCCTTGGGGCAGGGGTTTAACCGGTGGCTGTATAAAATTCGCCGCCATGTTTTTCTGCGACAGGTACGTGCATTAAATCTGCCGTTTCCCAGTATGAATGTCTTGGATGTCGGCTCGGGTACGGGGTTTTATGTGAATTTGTGGTGTGAGCTGGGTGTGCGGAACATCACGGGCTCTGATCTCACAGCTATCGCTGTTGAGCGGCTGTTACAGAGATATCCAGCCTGTCATTTTGTCCAGATGGATATTGCTGACAGCAACGCGCAACTGGCCGATGCCACCTTTGATGCCGTTTCAATCTTCGATGTGCTTTTTCACATTGTTGATGATAAGAAATTCTCGCAGGCAGTGCGGAACCTTTCCCGGTTCGTAAAGCCAAATGGCTTTTTGCTGCTGTCCGATAACTTCCTGCATGGTGATCCTGTTCGGGTAAAGCATCATGTCAGCAGGAGTCTTGAAGAAATGGAGGCCGTTCTTCAGCAAGTCGGCTTCGATGTCCTGCTGCGGGCCCCAATGTTTTTTCTTATGAATGCGCCAGTGGACAGTGAAAGCCACCTGTTGAGATGGCACTGGCGTTGCCTGGAGCGCCTTGTTCCCCTCCACGAAATTGTAGGCACGCTATGGGGTGCGGCACTCTATCCGCTTGAAATACTGTGTCTCAGCATGGCAAGAGAAGGGCCGTCGACGGAGATGATGATATGCAGAAAGCGTGGATAGCCCGTCGCGTACCCTTCGACTGTTCAAGGCTGGATAGTCGTCCATGACACCGACAACATGAGTGGACACTCTCCGGTCTCAGGTCGTCGTACGGTTCTGATGGTTGTTTTTCAGTTTCCACCACTGACGGGTGGAGGGGTGCCGCGGCCGCTTGGTTTTGTCCGACATCTTCGCTCTCATGGTTGGGAGCCCGTGGTAATAACCGTGCTCCCCCGCTGGCTTGATGTCGCAGATCGGACGCTACTTAAATTTGTACCTTCAGATATTACCGTTATTCGAGTGTTTGCGTGGCCACTATGGAAGCTTCCCAATGTGCTGGGCCGTATAGGCCTTCCCCGATTGGCGGACTGGACACATCGTCTTTTTTTCCCTGATACACGCATCGGCTGGGCCCCTTTTGTCCGTAGAAAAGTCCGCCGGTTGCTTGACTCCCGACAAATCGACCTTATCTGGACAACTTCCCCACCTTATTCATCCGCCAGGCTGGGCATGCAACTTGCACGCGAGCATGGCCTGCCATGGATAGCTGATTTCAGGGACAACTGGGTGGCCAACCCGTCCATTGTATGGATGGATGAGAAAAGTCGGCAGCGGGCTGGCGACAGTCTCCGTCTATGGCTACGGCATGCTGCATGCGTTACCACGGTTTCCGAGCCTTTTGCCGATGAGTTCCGTCAGCATGCTCCCAGCCATGTGAATGTCGCTATCCTCCCCAATGGTTTTGAGAATCTGGTTCCCCAAGCGGGAAAATCAGACCAAGGGCAGACTACACAGGCTTTCAAGCTGTGCTTTACTGGCGCCTTTTATGCCGGGCGAAAGCCGGATGCACTGTTCTCTGCGTTGGAATTACTGCTTGATCGTGGCCTCATAGGCAGGGAGGAAATATGTCTTTGTATTGCTGGTCGGAACCCCGTAAAGGTGCCCGAAGGCCTTCGCAGTATGGTTCGTCAGCTGGGCTACATGTGCTATGAAGATGTCCGAAAATTTATGCAGATGTCGGATGCGCTGTTGCTGGTTCTGTCGCCTGAGGAGCGGGGAACCTACAGCACCAAATTGCCCGAGTATCTTGCGGCCGGGAAATATGTGCTGGGCCTGGTCCCGACAGATGGCGTGGCGGCAGATCTCATCCGGAAAAGTGGTGCGGGGGTTGTTGCCCCACCGGATGATTCCGAGGCGATTGCCGAAGCGATCCTTATCTTGTACAGGAAATGGCGGCATGGCGAAACCCATCCTGTGTTGGACCATGAGATAGTGGGACAGTTCAGCATGGAAACATTGACGCGGCGGTTGGCGGGTATATTCGACTCGGTTCTGGAACAGTGGCGCGGCCCGGGATAGCCAGGGGTCGGGAGATGCACGTCTGTCTTGTCTCCGAAGCGCACACGGTGCATGCCCAGCGCTGGGCTTTGGGTCTGCACGAAGCGGGGCTGAAGGTGACGCTGCTTACACCTACACCCTGTGATGAGCAGCTTCCGTGTCGGGTCATTATCATGCCTTTATATAACCGTCATATGTTAACGTGTTGGCAAAATCTCGTCGCAGCAAGAAAGCTTTTGCGTGAACTGTCCCCGGATGTCATCCATCTGCACGGCCTTTTTCCATTGCAATCGGTGCGGACAGTCTGGTTCGCAAGCCAACTCCCGGCCCCTTTGGTAGTTTCGACGTGGGGTAGCGATATCGATCCGCTTGAAGGGGGCAATGGGCCTGTTGCCAGCTGGGTACGCCGCTACCTGCTTGCCAAGGCTGACCGGATAACATCAACCAGCAGGTTTCTTGCAGAAAGGACGAGGCTTTTTTCTCCTCCAGGGAAGGAGATTGATGTTGTCCCTTTTGGCGTCGAAAACAATATATCCATCAGCCCTCGTCAGAAAGCACCGCCTTACGTGATTGGATTTTTCAAGGGGTATGCTCCGATTTATGGAGTTGATGTGTTGCTTCGGGCGGCAGCACAGTTAAGGCAACGGGGCAGGGATGATTTCAGGCTGGAAATGATCGGACAGGAGGAACAGGCTGATTCTCCCATGAAGCTTGCCAAGGTGTTGGGCGTTGAGGACATCATTACATGGATGGATTTTCTTCCCAGGACGGCGTTACTGGAGCGTATTCGGTACATGTATGTCACCGTTGTACCGTCAAGGAAAGAATCCTTTGGTGTGGCAGCCCTTGAATCCCAGTTGCTCGGCGTGCCGGTGGTTGCCGCAAACGTGGGGGGCCTTCCTGAGACAGTTGTAAATGGTGAAACCGGCATTCTGTTCCCACCTGGGGATGCCGATGCCCTCGCTGATGCACTTGAGCGGTTGCTGTCAGACCCCGATACCTGCCGGAAGATGGGAGAAAAGGGGCAGCACTTTGTTCTCCAGCATTATAGCTGGGGAGCTTGTATCCAAAAGATGATCGATATCTATGAAGACATAAAGAAGGAATAACAATTGTTCCGCATCACCTACATCAGTCTGGAGCCCAGCTTTCTCTCGATTCACGTGTTGGAAATGGTGAATGCACTGGTGGATGAAGGGGCTATAGTGACGTTGATTTTTCCACTGGGTGCAGAAGGAACCCACAATCTACATCCTGATGTTCAGCAGGTACCTGTGCAGCTTGGGTCTGGCTGGCTGGATTATTTTTTAACACCCATACGGTTATTTGCACATTTGATCAGGCGGCGGAAAGACCGGCCGGATATCATTTATGTTCGCCAGGACATTCATTATACCTTGCTGCCCGCCATGATAAGGCTGCTGAAAATACCCTACTGGGCAGAATTCAATCAGTGCGCGCGCATCATGCCGGAAAACAAGAGCTTTTTCAGAGGCAGCCTGACTACGGTGATGGAAATGACCTGCCTGTTTTTTGCTTCCCGCATTGTGGCCCCATCCCGGGCACTTGTTGATGTGTTTGCCGACTGCTATCCAGTGTTGAGGAGTAGCCTGGAGTACAAGGCCATGGTTGTGGCCAATGCAGCCAATCCCCGGCTTTTTGGTACAGCTGATGATCGCAAGCAAATCAGGCAGCGCCTTGGCCTGGATGCTGATATGTGCTGGATTGGCTTTGTCGGCAGCCTTCTTCCGTGGCAGGGCGTGGATGTGTTTTTGCGAGCGATGGAACGGCTTGCACAACAGCAGGTTGATGTACGAAGCCTCATTGTCGGTGGGTTTGATATCTATGGTGAGGCGGAGACCCGCCATCGCCTGGAGGCCCTGCCTGCCTTCAGGCAAAGTCATGTAACGGGGAAAGTGGATTATGTGGAGTCAGCAGCATGGATGGCCGCATGCGATATTCTTGTAGCACCTTACACATCTGCATACCTGCTTTACGGGGGCGGCGCTCCTATGAAGGTTTACGCCTACCTTGCCAGTGGTCGTCCGGTTGTTGTTTCGGCACTGGATGGCTGGACAGAGCACGAGTGGATCACGGAGAAAGGAGCAGGCGTCAGTGTGCCATCGGATGATGATGAGGCACTGGCCCGCACACTGGCCGCACTTGCACGCGACAGTAACCGGCGTGAGGACATGGGGAAAAAGGCCAGACAACTTGTTGAGTCTGCGCATGACTGGCGACATCGTGCCCGTTTGTTGTTGAGTCAGATGGAGAAAGGCTGATGTGTGGTATTGCAGGTATCCTGCGATTTGATGGCACCCATATAGCCTCGCACACGTTGGAACATATGCAGCAAGAGCTTGCTCATCGCGGGCCGGATGGCCGCGGCATCTGGCAGAGTCATGGTGAGGGATGGTCTGTGGGGCTGGCCCATACGCGCCTGGCTATCCTTGATCTTTCGGAGGCAGCGGCACAGCCCATGGCTACTTCAGATGACAAGGTTTGCTTAGCCTATAACGGTGAAATCTACAACTATGTCGAATTGCGGGCAGAACTGGCGTCGCTTGGGCATGTGTTTAACGGACGGGGTGATACCGAGGTGTTGCTGGCGGCGTATTGCCAGTGGGGCGAGGCATGTCTTGGCCACCTTGTTGGCATGTTTGCTTTTGCCCTGTGGGATGATGAGCGTCAGGCACTGTTTTGCGCCCGTGACCGCTTGGGTATCAAGCCTTTTTATTTTTACTCCCAGCACGAAACATTTGCCTTTGCTTCAGAGGCCAAGGCCTTGCTTGGGCTTGATGGTGTAAGCAGCAAGCCGGATGAAAGTCAGGTTTATGACTATCTGAGCCTTGGGCTAATGCATCACGACAGGCGCTCATTTTTTGCTGATATTCATCAGTTGCCTGCTGGCTGTTACATGTGGGTTGATGCTGCGGGTATTCATGAGCAGCGGTACTGGACTTTGCCTACCGGGAAAGGGAGAGAGCCCCTCGATCTGGAGGCGTTGGGAGCACTGCTGGATGATGCGGTTCGCCTTCGACTCAGAAGTGACGTGCCTGTGGGTGTACTGCTGTCAGGGGGACTTGATTCCTCTGCCATTACGGCCTTGGCTGCCTCCCACCATCCACGTGACCTGCATGCATTTTCTCTACAGTTCGATGATGCTGCCAGCGATGAGTCTGCGCATGCGCGTCTGACAGCGACACATTGCGGTATTGACCTGCGCCTGCTTGCTCCGCAGGGGGAGGGCCTGTGGCAGGAGCTGGATACGCTTATTCGTGCACAGGATGCCCCCACACACGCACCAGAGGTCTATTCAAACTGGTGCATGATGCGTGCAGTCAGCCGGCAGGGTATCAAGGTGCTATTGTCCGGCCAGGGGGGCGATGAGCTGTTTGGTGGCTACAATTGGTATCCCAAACACTTGCTTGTTTCACTGTTGCGGCATACCGATATCTTGGGCCTGATACGAGAACTACTGGCATTGCCAGCACATTTTCCCGGTATCAATACGCGCAGTCGCATGTTTCTTCTTGCCTCCATGCTTCAGGCCATGTTACCGGTTTCGGTGAAGGCGAAAATGAAGCCGGAGCTGCGTGGGCTGGATATGATTATGCAACACAAGTGGCAACAGCGAATGCGGGTGCGAGACCGGGCGAATCTGCGGCTGCTCGACCCTCCTTCACTAGAGAGAAAAACCCGTCATGACCTGTTTGCCGTGAACATTCCCCACTATCTGCACTATGAGGATGCGAACGCCATGGCCTTTGGTATCGAGGAGCGCGTGCCCATGCTGGATCATCGGCTGGTGGAATGGTCGCAGCGGCTTGCAGTACAGTGGAAAATCCGGCAAGGCTGGAGTAAATATCCGTTGCGCCAGGTCATGCATGAGCTTCTTCCCCCGGATGTCGTCAACCGTCGTGACAAAATGGGCCTTTCTGCACCACGCGAGCAATGGCTAAAACATGATCTGAGGCATCAGCTTCAGGCAATGTTCGATGAGGATTGCCATATCTATGAGCATTGGGTGAGTCGTGATGCGTTTCGGTACCAGCTTGGAGAGTACTTTAGTGGCAACCAATCAGGATTGGACCGCCTGATGTGGCGGTTGATTAATGTCGAAAAATGGCTGAGGCTTTATCACTAGCAGTTTCCGGGGAAAGAAGGCCGGTACGATGGGGCTAGAGGTGATGGGCTGCTGATTTGGTGAAGGAAGCGGCCTGGGGACAGATCGAGCCTGACACTGAACGAAGAAAGGGGCCCCATGCATGACCAGCATGAAAAGGGAGAGGGCATGGCTGAAAATGAATTTGTGCAGGAGCATATTGATTATACCACATCGGAACGCACAAAGGCGGGCTGGAAGGCCAGATATGATTTTGTGCTGAATTACATTGACGATGACAGCGTGGTTCTGGATTGTGCCTGTGGGCTGGGTGAAAATACAGCCATGCTGGCAGCAAAGGCCAAACGGGTTGTGGGTGTTGATATTGATAACCATTTCATTCGTCGTAATGCCGAGAAATGGCCTGAGATGGAGTTTCTGAATCAGGATGTGACCAAGGGGTTGCCGTTTCCCGATGGCACATTTGATGTCATCATCTCCATCGAAACAATCGAGCATATTTCCACAGAAGATGCGATGGAGAAGGCTCTTCGGGAGTTTGACCGGCTGCTCGCCAAGGATGGGATATTTATCTGCAGTGGACCAAACAGGGAAGTCCAGGGCGCAGTCCCGACAAGCTCTATCGTCAGGGCCCGGTTGCGCAGACTTCTGCCCTTTCTGAATCAGCAGGCTTCCTGGCACACGCATTACCGTCATTGGAAGCCAGAGGCGTTCAAGACCTTTATCGGGAAACACTTTGCTGATGTTGAGTTGTTTGGCCAGCATGGAGGCGAGATCAACGGTGACGTGGCAGGTGCACCGTACCTGATCACTGTCGCGCACAAGAAGGGCGCATAGCTTTTCAGGATGAGGATGCCCGGCCTGGGGCCGATATGAAGATTATCCATTTCAGCCACTGCAATCTTGGCGGTACAGAAGCCTCGACAGCACATGTCATGGAGTTTGCCGACCGTCTGGCACGGAGGGGGCATCAGGTAGTGGTCGTTTCTCCAAAATGGCAACGGCCCTATCCAAAAGACTCTCCTTGCAGAATGGTTTATTTCCGCATGATTCCTATCAAGGGGCTACGCCAGATCTCGGCCGTCGTGTCTGGTTTTGTGACGTTATTATGGTTGAAACTGGTATTCAGACCGGACTGCCTGTATATCCGCCGTCTGCCGCTGGATCCCATGCCAGGGGTGTTTGCCTGGCTGACGCGGACGCCAATGGTGACGGAAACCAACGGTCAGGTGGAGATTCATGAACACGAAGTGCCTGTCCATGCGCTTTGGAGGCCGCTGTGGTATCCGATGCTCCTGCTGTTTGAGCGTATTGTCTTCGCCAATTCCCATGCGGTGACAGCTGATGGAGAAACCCGGCTAGAAAACTTTCGGCGCCGTTATCACGCGTGGGGCGGGGAGCGTTTTCATATGGTGCGTTCCGGTGGTATAGACCTGGAGCGTTTTCGACCTGTCGATCGGCAGCAGGCCAGGGAAAAGCTGGGGCTGCCGCAGGACAGGCGGATATTGATCTGGGTGGGCACAATTTTTGCCTGGAGCGGGCTGGAAGTGTTACTGGAAGCATCAGAAAAGATTTGTGCACAACAGGAGGATGTCGATATCCTGATTGTTGGTGATGGGCCAGAGCGTGGCCGATTTATCCGTATGACAGAGCAGATGGGATTGTCGGCACGGGTCAGGTTTACAGGCTACATCCAGAGTGAAGAGCTGTATCTCTGGCTATCCGCAGCCAATCTGGCGCTTGCCCCCTATACCAGACTTCGGCTGGATCGGGAGGATTTTACATCCTATAAGATATTCGAATATATCGCCTGTGGCTTGCCTGTTGTCTGTTCCTATGAACAGGGAGGAAGCAACATTCGCTATGTGCGCGATTATGATTTTGGCACAACAGTCCCCCCAGAGGATCCGGATCTGTTTGCCCGTGCGGTACTTGATACGCTGGCACGAAGGGAGTTGTTCACAAATGCCTTTGTCAAACGGGCACGAAAGAAGTTGCGAGAACTGGACGTCACCTGGGAGGCGCTGGTCGATCAGGTGGAAGTGCTTTGCCAGCAGGCTGCCGCTGATCGCAGACACGGATAGCATCTCTTTCTGATGTGTGGCCTGGGCGGATACGTCGGCACTGGTGGAAAGTCTATTCTTGCCTCTATGGTGCGACAGCTTCGCCACCGTGGGCCGGATGCCAGTGGCACCTGGCATAATCGTGAGGCCGGCCTGGCGCATACCCGGCTGAGTATCCTTGATCTTTCCTCCACGGGTGCCCAGCCGATGGAGCATGACGATGTCCATATTACCTATAACGGGGAAATCTATAACAGCCCTGAATTACGGCACGACCTGGAAAGCCTTGGTCTGAAATTCCGAGGCCACAGTGATACTGAGGTGATTCTCCAGGGCTATCGAGCCTGGGGTGATCAGGTTGTTGAGCGCCTTTCCGGCATGTTTGCCTTCGCTATCTGGGATGGGAAATCCCGGCGCCTGCTGCTGGCAAGAGACAGGGTTGGCATCAAGCCATTGTTCCATGCAGAGCACGCGCAGGGCCTGGTCTTTGCCTCGGAAATCAAGGCCATATTTGCGCATGATGCAATCATCAAGCGGTTGAATACTCCCATGGTAGATGCGTACCTTGCCCTGGGATACGTGCCTGTACCAAATACAATCTTCGCTGGCATCCAGTCATTGCCTCCGGCCCACCTACTGGTCTGGCAGGCTGGAAAGACAGAAGTCAGGCAATACTGGGTACCTCCTGCGGAACCTGTTCACGAGTGTGAAAAGGATGAGATCCGGTTGATAGATGAGCTGGATGCCCGGCTGAACAATGCTGTTAACTCTCACCTGCTGGCCGATGTGGAAGTAGGCACTTTTTTGTCCGGAGGTGTGGATTCTTCGCTGGTTACAGCCATTGCTGCACGCCAGATGACGAAGCCAATCAAGACTTTTACGATTGGTTTCCCGGGCGGAGGCGATGAACGCAGGTATGCACGGATTGTCGCCGATTACCTCGGAACAGATCACCATGAGCAGCTGGTAGAGCTGGATATGGTTGATTGCCTGCCGGAGCTTGTACGGCGGCTTGAGCAGCCGCTTTTCGACAATTCGATTTTCCCCACATTTCTGGTTTCCCGGATGGCACGGAAAAAGGTTAAAGCGGTGCTGGGTGGTGACGGTGGTGATGAGCCGTTTTTCGGTTATGAATGGAGCCGCTGGGCGTTAAGCCTCCCACATTTAGGGCTGGCGATATCATGGGCTGGCTGGAAGTGGGCCTACAGGCGGGGAAATGTGGGTAAGGCGTTGCGATTATGCCACGATATTGTGCGGTCCGCAGATGACAGCTATCTGCGTCGTGTAACAACAGCCAAGGCATTCCGTCAGTGGATTTATACACCTGATTTCCAGGCCCGGCTTGCATGTGATCCGGTCAGGGATTTGCAGCGGGCGCTGACTTCCATCCGCGGATCCCAGCGTTTCGCCCTTGCCGATTTGCAGCATTATCTGCCTGAGGATGTGCTGTTCAAAGTGGACCGCATGAGCATGGCCAACAGCCTGGAAGTACGTGTGCCGCTCCTGGATCACCGCCTGCTTGAATGGGTGCTTCGGTTGCCGACCAGCTTGCGCTTTCGTGAAGGGCGGGGAAAGTATCTGCTACGCAAGGTTGCTGCCCGTTATCTTCCTGCTGAGATTCTGGCACCACGAAAACAGGGGTTCACCATTCCCATCGGGCGCTGGCTGCGCGGTCCACTGGCGGATTACGCTCGGCAAGTGCTTGCTTCGCAGTCGTTTGCCAGTCGCGGTATGATCCAGCCAACACGTGCTTTGCAGCTTCTGGAAATGCATCAGGCTGGCAGCCATGAGCTCGGGCACCGCATCTGGAGCCTGATCATGCTGGAATGCTGGTTCCGGGAATGGATGGATACGTGATGCTATCCTCGTATCCGGTGAGGCTGGAACGGCGGACGGTATGGGTGTTGGCCAGTATCTTCATGCTAGCCCTTGTCCTGCGCCTGGCAGCCATATGGGCCATGAGCGCACCACCGGACCGTGATGCGCTGCAATATCACAGCATTGCCGTAAATCTTCTCACAGGCCATGGCTATGCCATTCATCCCGATATCCCTACTTCGTTGCGGCCTCCCGTATATCCAGTATTTCTGGCCGCCATATACGGAATTACCGGTGTGGATTACCATGCTGTCTTGCTGGTTCAGGCCTTGCTAAATGCTGCGATGGTTTTCCCGGTCTTTTTCCTCGGCTGGAAACTGGCACAGTCTATGCCTGTGGCACTGATAGGAGCTTTACTGTTCGCGCTGCACACATCATTTGAGATCGTGACACGGCTCTATGCAGAAAATATTCTGATCCCATTATCCATCGCGTTTGTCATGTTGATGCCTCAGATATGGTGTGCCGGTGGGCACTGGTATGCGGTTGCTGCCGGCCTGGTGGCGGGCGTCATGGGCCTGACCAAGCCAGAGTTCGCTTTTCTCGGTGTGGCGACCCTTTTGCTCGGCTGGTTCTGGATCCCGCTACACAGTGGTCGGCGCCTTCTCTGGCTTGTCATGGGAGTGTCTTTGCTCCTTACTGGTGTCTGGCAGTGGCGCAACATGGAGGTTCAGGATGCCGGGCAGGTGGAAATAGAGCATGTTACGTTGCTGCGTGCTTATTATCCTGCTTTCTCTGGTACGTGGTGGTGGCCGGCAACCGATATGCGTGCGCTTGAACAAATGCGGGATGAAGGCTGGGAATTTCTAGCCTCTCATCCGGACAGTGATGCCTTGCGTGAAGAGTTGCTGGGCCTGGTGATGGCGCATCCATTTATGGCAGCCAAGCTGATGCTGAGTCGGGAGCTTATCCTGTGGGCTTCTCCGCCGGTTGGAAGCAGCATGCTGGCGGATATTTCCGCTGTATTGAAATGGGCTGCACTGCTGGCGCAGTATGCCTTTGTTTTGCTGGCGTTTGCTACATTGGCATTGTGCCTCAGGGACAGGCGTGAGTTGTTTTCTTTCCTGGTGCTGGCTGCCTATATGACCGTTGTTTACGGTCTGGTACACGCCATTCGCCGTTACGGCTATGCATTTGTACCCGAGCTGTGCATGCTGGCGGCCTGGGGAGCCTGGTTGCTATGGTGCCGGCTTTGGGGGGGAAGGAGAGGAAATTCATGAAAAACAATGAGCAAGGTCTCAGCATTGTTGTTCCGGTATACAATGAGGAGCATGCCATTCATGATGAGATGAGTCGGATTCTTGCGGCAGCTCATGCGCTGGATTGCCCTGCCGAGCTGATCGTTGTGGATGATGGCTCTGATGATGAAACTGCGACCAAACTGGCAGTATTCAAAAAGAATATCACACTGGTCCGGCATGACACCAACCGAGGGTATGGGGCGGCACTGAAAACCGGGATTCGACAGGCGCGCTATCATCTTGTTGCTATTACAGATGCCGATGGTACTTATCCAATCGAGGATCTTCCCGGTTTGTTGGCCATGATGGATGAGGCGGATATGGTGGTGGGTGCGAGAACAGGGGCGAATGTACAGATCCCCCTTGTTCGGCGGCCTGCTAAATGGGTGCTGAATATGCTTGCTAACAATCTCAGTGGCACACACATTCCTGACCTGAACTCAGGATTTCGCGTGTTTCGTCGGGAGGTTGTCCAGCAATACTTTCACATTTTGCCTAACCGTTTTTCATTTACAACGACCATCACGCTGGCCATGCTCGCAGACGGGTACCGGGTAAAATATACGAGCATCGATTACGCCAAGCGAGAGGGGTCATCGAAAATCAGGCCAAGCGATGCCATGGGATTTCTCGTACTAATTCTTCGCACTATTACCTATTTCAACCCGCTACGGACATTTGTGCCGGTTTTTGCCGTATTGTCCACGCTGTCCGTGATCAAGCTCGCGTATGATGTCTTTTGGCTGGAGAACCTGACAGATACGACAACATTACTGTTTCTGATGAGTCTGCAAGTTATGCTGATAGGTGTCGTTGCCGATCTGATTGTAAAAAGGGCGCAGCGTGAATAGTACGTCCCGGATACAGCGGGAGATTGAGCTTCATGCTGATATTGCTGATGACTACCGTGTCCGTTACGGACATCCCTTTTCGATTTTCTATAACCGCTACTGGAATCAGCGGATACTTTCCTTTCTTCCAAAGGATGAGCAGCTACGAGTGCTTGACCTAAGTTGTGGTACCGGATTTTTACTTGTTGACCTAGTCAGGTTGCACCCGAGCTCGGTTGGTCTGGACATTTCTGAAGCCATGCTCACGGTGGCAAGAGAAAAGAAAGCCATCAGGCGACGCCTGGTAGTCGGAAATGGTGTGATGTTGCCATTCCCGGAAAGATGTTTTGATGCTGTCGTCTGTCGCGGCAGCCTGCATCATCTGCCCGATTTGCAGCAGGCGCTGGCTGAAATACGCCGTATTCTGGTCCCAGGCGGTACCTTCGTGTTTTCTGAACCGAGCAACGATGCCCTGATTATCCGGCTGGCGCGCAAGCTTATGTATCATATCTCCGAGAAGTTTGATGAGGAAGATGAGGGATATCACCTTGCGGAACTGTCAGCAACGGTCAGGAGTGCCGGGTTTGATCACGGACAATGGTTCCGTTTTGGTCTGCTGGGCTATGTTTTTGCTGGTTTTCCTGACAGGCTGGGCTGGCTGAAACATCTTCCCGGTAGCATATATATTACGCGATTTTTTATTCTGTTGGATCGTGGCATTGAGAAAGTCCCGGGGTTGCGCCGCCTGTGCTTTCAGATTCTTGGTGTGGTGCAAAAGCCTGTGAGTCATGCATAGATTGCAGTGATATTTCTGCCACTCTTATCCGGGGAATGTGCCACTTCTTATCTTGGGGCTTATGAAACCGGGCCTGTTTTCAATGGGTGACAGTGTTATACCAGGAGAGGTGAGCAAGCCTTTCCGGATTGTCGGCGCACTTATTCTGCTCGCCTCCTGCGGGTTTCTTGTCGGGCAGGTTCTGCACAGCTGGCAGCAGCTTCCAGAGTTTGATGTGTCCCTGTCGGTTTGGTATGGCTGGGGAGCTGCCTCGCTTGTTTATGCACTATCTCTTTCGTTACTGGCAGTGGCATGGCAACGGATATTGCGGGTGCTTTGTTCGAGGAAGGTCCCCGCATTCCCTGAAATATTCAGTGCATACATGCGAACGCAAGTAGCCAAGTATCTTCCGGGAAATATTTTTCATTACGTGGGCCGTGTGGAAGTACTTCGACGGCACGGCGTTGCAAGGGCCGAGTTGGTGCTAAGCCTTGCCTATGAAACCATGCTGCTTCTTGTACTTGCCGTGGCCATAGGTGGTGGCGCTGCTCTGAGCCTGGGCTTTGTTGGGCTGGCTGATCTTGATTTTCCGGCCTGGTGGCTGGCGGGTGGAATGGCTGGTGCGATGCTGGCTGTCTGGGGGGTTCATCACTGGCGTCCCGGGCCATTTCACCATCTTCCCAGCCTGCACCGGAAAGTCTGGTTTAACCTTGCTGTTACCGTGCTGCTGTACGCAGCCTATTTCTTTCTCTTTTCTGCTATTCTTTTGTGGCTAGCAACATTATTGGGCAGGAATGTTTCCTATCCTGTCTGTCTTGCGGCAGCCTGCCTCCCATGGGCAATCGGTTTTGTGACTCCCGGAGCTCCTGGCGGTCTGGGTGTACGGGAGGCAATGGTTGTTTTTGTTCTCAACCATGTCATGCCTCCACTCGATAGCCTGGTTATTTCAGCACTGATGAGGCTGGTGACCGTTGTTGGTGACTTGATGGCATATGCTTTGTCATATGTGTATCGGTCAAAAAGCTGAGCAGTCTTTATCTGGTAATACACAGGGAATTTGGGAGGAGGAGTGAGAAAACCGGATCAACTTTTTGCGGAGGCCCGCTGGGAATGTGCCCGGAATGTTGATCGTTCTTTTGTCAAACACAAAAGCTCGGAGCCAACCCCCGCTGTGTATAAACGCGTTTGTACGCAAGAGGTTTGTCCCGATATTTCCGTAATCATTCCGACATCGGATGCTGATCGGGATGGATATTTCGCCAAGCTGCTGCAACAGGTTGCGGAACAGAAGTTTCAGAACTTCGAGCTGATTGTCGTCAAGGGAGACCCAAGGCAGGGCAGGGCCATCAATATCGGTGCCGCACTGGCAAAGGGAGCATACCTGCTTACGCTGGATGATGACTCTTCACTTCCGGATAAGAACACCTTTTCGAAGTTGCTGGCTGTGATGCAGGCTAATCCCGATATCGGTATGGCTGGTGGAAACAATACCATTCCAGCAGATGCCCCCCCCTTCGTGAGAAGAGTAATGGAACAGGTGCCCAGACGAAGCTGGAAACCTGTTGCCGAAATTACGGATTCCGATTTGGCTGAGCATCCGTGCCTGATCATGCGCACGAATGTATTTCGTCAGGTCGGCGGAGAAAACGAGCTTATTCCACGCGGGTTGGACCCCTATCTCCGGCAGGTATTCAGAAAAGCAGGCTACCGTGTCTGTCTTGTCCCGGAGGTGATCTATCACCACTTGCCGCCGGCCACCTGGGCCAGGCTGTTACGTCAGTTCTATCGCAATGGCTATCAGGCGGCTTATGTGAACAGTTGGCACCCCGAGTGGGTTATCGAAACACCATCTGACCACGGAACATTTGCGGAGCATCGTCCATTCTGGGTGCGCCTGTTTCGTTTTCCGGTTCGGATGACTTCAGCTCTGGTGCGGGGACACTGGGTATGGTTTGTTTGCCAGTGTTGTTATGCCTGTGGCTTTATCACCTTTATGGTTGCTGGGAGGCTGAGGAAAAAAACTAGTTAGCCATCCCATTCTGACAGAAAGCTTTGGTAGGTATGGGTGATACCATCCCGCAAGGAGATTTTCGCCTGCCACCCCATCTGACTTAATCTCGAAACATCCAGCAGCTTTCGGGGAGTACCATCTGGCTTAGATGTGTCAAAGACGATATCTCCCGTGAAACCGATGATTTCACTTACAAGTTTTGCAAGTTCGCGGATACTGATATCCTGGCCCGTACCAACATTGATGATCTCCTCCGCATCATAGTTTTGCATCAGGAAAAGGGCGGCATCAGCCAGGTCGTCTACGTGTAGGAACTCCCGCCTGGGCTGTCCGCTTCCCCAGACAGAGACTTCAGGCGCCTTCTCTTTTTTTGCCTGATGGAATTTGCGAATCAGGGCGGGTAGGACATGGGAGTTTTGCAGATCATAGTTGTCATTCGGGCCATACAAGTTGGTCGGCATCAGGCTAATGGCACGAAATCCATATTGGCGCCGGTAGGCCTGGCACATCTTGATGCCAGCGATTTTGGCAATTGCATACCATTCGTTGGTGGGCTCCAGTGGCCCTGTAAGCAGATAGCTCTCCTTCATGGGCTGTGGGGCATGCTTGGGGTAGATGCAGGAGGAGCCAAGGAATAACAGCTTTTTCACACCGTTACGCCATGCCGCATCAATCACGTTGTTTTGCACCATCAGGTTGCCATAGATGAACTCTGCCGGGTATGTGTTGTTAGCAAGGATGCCTCCCACCCTGGCCGCTGCCAGAAAAACAAAATCCGGGGTCTCCTGTGAGAAAAAGCGATTGACGGCCTGTTGATCGGTGAGTTCCAGTTCTGTGTGCGTGTGTGTAATCAGGTGCTCAAAGCCCGCTGCACGCAGCCTGCGCATAATGGCAGACCCGACCAGCCCACGATGTCCGGCAACATAAATCCGCGATTGCGGGGTAAGTTGCGGACTATTCATGGTGGTCGAAGATTCTGAAGCCATGATTCTGGATCAGTTCATCCCGCTCAGCATCCTTCAAATCCTCACGCACCATTTCCCGCACCAGCTCCCTGAAGCCAATCTTGGGCGTCCAGCCGAGCTTCTCCCTGGCCTTGGTTGCATCACCAAGGAGTGTTTCTACTTCTGTCGGTCGGAAATAGCGGGGATCCACCTGAACAATGCAATTGCCACTTTCATCGAAGCCTTTTTCTTCAACGCCTTCACCCTGCCATTGGATGTGCAGGCCAAGTTCCCTTGCTGCCTCTTCGACAAACTCACGCACAGAGTGCTGTTCACCGGTCGCGATTACGTAGTCCTCCGGTTCATCTTGCTGAAGCATCAGCCACTGCATTTCCACATAGTCTTTCGCATGCCCCCAGTCGCGTTTTGCGTTCAGATTGCCGAGATACAGGCAGTCCTGCAGGCCCAGCTTGATGCGTGCGAGTGCACGCGTGATTTTTCGTGTGACAAAGGTTTCCCCACGTACGGGGGATTCATGGTTAAACAGGATGCCATTACACCCGTAGATCCCATAAGCCTCACGATAATTCACTGTGATCCAGTAGGCGTATAGCTTGGCAACAGCATAGGGAGATCGGGGATAAAATGGTGTGGTCTCCGTCTGTGGGGTTTCCTGTACCTTACCGAAAAGTTCGGAAGTGGATGCCTGGTAGTAACGGCACTTTTTCTCCAGTCCGAGGATACGGATGGCTTCCAGCAGCCGCAGCGCGCCCAACGCGTCGGCATCAGCCGAATATTCCGGTTCCTCAAATGAAACGGCGACATGGGATTGTGCTGCAAGGTTGTAAATCTCACTCGGCTGCACCTGTTGAATGATACGAATCAGACTCGATGAGTCCGTCATGTCTCCATGATGCAGGATGAAACGCCGGTTCTTTACATGCGGGTCCTCGTACAGATGATCGATACGATCAGTATTAAACAGGGATGTCCGCCGCTTGATGCCGTGAACCTCATATCCCTTGTTCAGAAGGAACTCAGCCAGGTAGGCCCCATCCTGTCCTGTAATGCCTGTGATCAGTGCTGTCTTTCTACCCATGGGTGACTCCAATGGTGATATTCCATAAATCCCGGATACAGTAACCAGTGTTTTCTTGAATAGAAAGATTGAGTTCATTTTTGATGAAGTTTGAATCTCGAGAGAAGTACCGGCATGCTTCATCTGTGCCTTCGATGCTGTTCTGAAAAGGAACCCTCAGCTATATGTCTACTGTGAGCATCCTCGGAATTTCTGCCTATTATCACGACAGTGCGGCCGCTTTGATCAGCGATGGTGATATCGTGGCTGCTGCTCAGGAGGAGCGTTTTTCGCGTAAGAAGCACGATGCCCGTTTTCCATCCCATGCTATTGACTTTTGCCTGAAAGATGCGGGTGTCCTGCCTACAGACCTGGACTACATTGTTTTTTATGACAAACCGTTGGTGAAGTTTGAACGCCTGCTGGAAACATATCTGGCCTATGCACCGAAAGGCTTCAGTTCATTCATGTCGGCCATGCCGGTATGGCTGAAGGAAAAGCTGTATCTGAAGTCTGTTCTGAAAAAGGAATTGGCTGCCCTGGCTGGCTGCAAGGAAAAGGAGCTACCTCCACTACTATTCAATGACCATCACCGTTCGCATGCGGCCAGTGCCTTCTATCCCAGTCCATTTGAGCAGGCTGCCATCATGTGTCTGGATGGCGTGGGAGAGTGGGCAACAACCTCTGTCTGGTTGGGTGAAGGAAACGCATTAACACCTCAGTGGGAAATAGATTTTCCCCACTCGTTGGGATTGCTGTATTCAGCTTTTACCTATTATACCGGCTTCAAGGTTAATTCGGGCGAATACAAGCTGATGGGCCTGGCGCCATATGGCGAGCCGAAATATGCAGACCTGATTCTGGAGCGTCTACTCGACCTGAAGGAAGACGGGACGTTTCGACTGGACATGGATTATTTCAATTACGCCACAGGCCTCACCATGACCAGCGATAAGTTTCATGCTCTCTTTGATGGCCCGGCGAGAGCATCCGAGTCGAGGATTACCCAGAAGGAAATGGATATCGCCGCCTCGATTCAAGTCGTGACCGAGGAGGTCGTGCTGCGGCTGGCCCGCACCGTACAGCGTGAGACAGGCATGGAGAATCTGTGCCTTGCCGGTGGTGTGGCCCTGAACTGCGTCGCTAATGGCCGGCTTTTGCGTGAGGGCCCGTTCCGGGACATCTGGATTCAGCCTGCAGCAGGGGATGCGGGAGGGGCCGTAGGGGCGGCCCTATCCGTGTGGCATGAGCACCTGGGCAGTCCCAGGCAGGCAGATGGGAAGGATCATATGCACGGGGCGTATCTTGGTCCTCGATTTGGCAATGATGACATCACAGCCTACCTGGACTCAGTAGGTGCCCGATATCTGCAGCTGGACGATGAGGTATTGATGCCGAAATTGGCTGGCCTCCTGGATGCAGGAAACATTGTCGGGTGGATGCAGGGGAGAATGGAGTTCGGGCCGCGTGCCCTGGGTGGGCGGTCAATTCTGGGGGACCCGAGAAACACGGAAATGCAGTCCGTAATGAACCTGAAGATCAAGTATCGTGAATCCTTCCGGCCATTTGCACCATCCGTGCTTGCAAGCCGTGTATCCGAATACTTCGAGCATGACAGGGAGAGCCCCTATATGCTGATGGTGGCTCCTGTCAGGGAAGAACTCCGTATTCCGATGAGCAGGGAGCAGCAACACCTGTTCGGGATTGAAAAACTGAATGTGCCACGCTCAAAGCTGCCGGCAATCACGCACGTTGATTATTCGGCCCGTATCCAGACGGTGCATGAGGAAACAAATCCCCGCTACTACAGATTGATCAGGGCTTTCGAGAAGAAAACCGGTTGCCCTGTACTTGTGAACACCTCATTCAATGTCCGTGGTGAGCCGATCGTCTGTACGCCTGAGGATGCCTACCGCTGTTTCATGCGCACCGAGATGGATTACCTTGTCATTGAGAATTTCCTGCTGGCCAAGCAGGATCAGCCCGCATGGGAGAAGGATGATGCCTGGATGCAGGAATTCGAACTCGATTAGGATATGCCATGTTGAAGCATGATATTCCGGAGCTGGATGAAAAAGGGCTTCGGCAGTTCGGTTTGATGATGGCCGGTTTCATCGCCGGCATTTTTGGCCTGGTGCTGCCTTGGGTGTGGGTGCGTCCCTATCCCGTCTGGCCGTGGGTTGTGGGCATGGTCTTTCTGGTTTGGTCCTTGGCTGCACCACGAAGCATTCGGCTGATATATACGGGCTGGATGTATGTCGCCATGACCATTGGCAGCATCATCAACCATATTGTGCTCGCTGTCGTTTTTTATCTTGTACTGTGCCCTATGGGGCTGATGATGCGTATACTGGGTAAGGATCCGATGACCCGCAAGTTTGACAAATCACTGAAGAGTTATCGCACCACTACACGGGAGGGGGAAGGAAAGCATATGGAGAGGCCGTTTTAGATGTTTGATTTTCTGAAAGACTTGTGGGGATTTATGCGAGAGCGCAAGAAGTTCTGGCTGGCGCCGATCATCATCGTGCTGCTGTTGCTGGGATTACTTGTTGTTTTCGCTCAGGGGAGTGCTGTAGCCCCGTTTATTTATACGCTGTTTTAATTTGTTACGCTGATGGGGCTGCTCCAGGAGAAACACAGGCTCCATGTTCCGGGTGACGGAATAGCCAGCTTCTGATGTGCGGGTTTGTCGCTATTCTTGGCTCATGTGCCGACACTGAGCTTCGGCACATGGCCGAAGCGGTGGCAAGGCGTGGGCCGGATGACCATGGTCAAGTACGTACAGGCGAATTTGCAGCCATGCACCATCGCCTTTCGATCATCGGTCCGGATACGCGTGGCAGGCAACCGATGACAGTCGATGATGTAACCATCGTGTTCAATGGCTGTATCTACAATTACCGTGAACTGAGGCAAGAGCTGGAGGGGGATGGTGTGCGCTTTGCCTCGGATACGGATACCGAGGTGCTACCGCACATGTATCGCCGGTATGGCCTGGACATGTTTGCCAGGCTTAATGGCATGTTTGCCATGGTGTTGTGGGATGCGCGCCATCAGGACCTGATTGCCGCGCGCGACCCGTTTGGTGAAAAGCCATTGTACTTTTGCGAGCAGTCGGGCCGTCTGGGCCTTGCCTCCAGCCTGACCGCATTTGAACGGGGAGACTGGCAGCTTACCCCGAACCTGCATGCGGTGGCCGACATTATGCATATGCAGGCTGTTTCCGCGCCTGCCACAATGTATCGGGAAGTGTGGCAGATGCCCCCCGGTTGCTGCCTGCGTCACGTCTCCGGCCAGGCGTTGCAGACACATCGTTATTTTCGGTTGCCCGTTCCGGACTCTCTGACTGATGGGATAACGCGTAGGCGTATTGAAAACCAGCTGGATACAGCCTTCCTTATGCGTGCAGTATCGGACAAGCCGCTGGGTGTATTTCTTTCCGGTGGCGTGGACTCCTCCCTCGTCGCTGAGTCCCTGGCCCGGCAGCTTTCCAGGCCGATTCATACCTTTTCGGTTCGTTTCAGCGATGGCGCGCGTGATTATGACGAAAGTATCTATGCAAAGCGTGTGGCGGAGCATATCGGCAGCGTGCATCAGGTACTCGAAGTGAGAGCAGAGGCTGAATCATCTCTGTATGCGCTGGCGGAAGCCTTTGATCAGCCGGTAGCCAACTCAACGGCTTTACCCACTTGGCTGATTTGCCGTGCGGCCAAGGCACATGTCGATGTGGCACTGTCGGGCGTCGGGGGGGATGAGCTGTTTGGTGGTTACCCGCGCTATCTTGGTCTGCGCTGGCACCGATGCTTGCGGCGTATTCCGGCACCGATACGAGCGATAGCACAGAGCTTGTTGGTGGCACTTGGGGAATCTGCCGGCAGCCGAAATTTGCGAGGACGACTCAGGCGTCTTTTGGCTGGGCTGGACAAATCACCGGAAGATGCCTACCGGGAGTGGATAAGCTCAGGCCCGGAGACATGGAAGGAGATGTTTTCCCTTCCGGAGCCGGAAAGGCAGGCGTCTGCTTTCACTGGTGCTGTGGAGGCCCATGGGGGTGTGACTGCTCTTTTTTCCGACTATGGCGTGGTGGATGGCGCCATGGCCTATGATGTGCTGCGCTACCTGCCTGATGATCTGTTAACGCTTGGAGATCGGATGAGCATGGTGCATGCACTGGAACTAAGGGCTCCATTTCTGGATGTGACTCTCCTGTCCTTTGCCATGTCCCTTGAAACGAGGCTGAAAGTTGCCGGCCCACCCTGGCGTGAGGGGCTGAAACTTATTCTTAAGGATATTGCCCGCAGGCGGCTGCCGCCCGATGTTGTCGATAGGCCCAAGCAGGGCTTCTCAGCACCGGTGAAGCATTGGCTGCGGGGCCCGCTGGTAGGACAGGTTGAGGCTATGATTGCCAAGGGCCCACTGTGTGGGCTTGTCAAACCGGAATTTGTCATGAGCGTCTGGCGGCAACATCAATCTGGCCGGGACAGGTCAGAGACCATGTGGGCGTTGTTGCTGCTGGATATCTGGATGCGCAAGCGCGCCTGGAACTTCGAATGAAGGTACTTGTCGTTGCCGATGTCTCAGCCGAGAAAGTTATCGGTGGCGCCGAGCGCATGCTTGTGAATCATGTGCGTGCACTGCTTGCGGATGGACATGCTGTGACGTTGCTGACACGCCAGCTTCCGGCGAACGCCACGTTGCAGTATGAAGTTATACCTGGTGTGATGGAGTACCGGCTTCCCTATTCCGGCAGCCGGGGGCTCGCAGGGCTGCGCCAGCTGCGGACAGGTGCAAGAAACTGGTGGCGCCATCATGCCACAGCCTTTGATGGGGTGATAGCCGAACAGCCCTTCACGATGTGGGCGCTTCTGCAGGCTGGCTGTCGGCTACCACGGTTGCAGGTCGTACATTCGTTTGCCTTTGAGGAGTATGCAACACGTCACGGGCTTGACTGGAATGTTCGCCATTGGCTGGTTTCACGTGCCATGCTTCGTCTTGAAAAGGGCATCTACAACACGGCTCAGCATGTGCTCGTACTGAGCCAGTATATGCGGCATCGGCTGGAGACGTGCTTTGGGTTGGGGAGTGCTACCATCACCACAGCAGCGGGTGGTGTGGATATGTCTGATGATGTTGATGATGGAATGCGGCAGCATTGGCGTGAGGTCTTGAGGTGGGAAGGGCCGGTAGTTGTAACGCTGCGCAACCTTGTTCCCCGTACAGGAGTTGATTTACTGGTACAGGCTGCAGCCATCTTGCGACACGATATGCCGGAGTTGCGTTGGTGCGTGATGGGAGAGGGTCCGATGCTTGTGCCCCTGCAGGAACTCGCGCGCCAGTTGGAAGTTGACGAACATCTGGAGTTCACCGGGTATCTGCCGGAAGATGAAGTGACCCGGCGCATGTGGGCAGCAGATGCCTTCATATTGCCGACTCGTTCACTGGAGGGCTTTGGGTTGGTTACCATTGAGGCCAACGCCTGCGGCCTGCCTGTTGTTGGAACACCGGTTGGGGCTAACCCCGAAGTGATTATGGCGAGCCCGTATAACCGTTTGGCCAGTGATGTATCTCCACAGGCCCTGGCTGATGCGGTGAGGGAGGTCTTGTGCAGCCCTGTAGATCATGGTGTGCGGGCAGGGGAGCTGCGTGCCCATTGTCGGCAGCACTTCACCTGGAAGCACCATGATGAGCAATTTCTCCAGCTTGTGCGGGCATTGACCGGCTGATGCGTATTCTGCACCTGATTACACGCATGGATCGTGGAGGCTCAGCTGTTAACACACTGCTCTCTGCCATGGGGCAGCTTCGTGCGGGCCACAGCGTGGTTCTGGCTACCGGCCCTAGCATCGAATCGGACATGAGTCGCGCAGAAGCAGAAAAAACAGCCCATGACCTGGAGCGTTTCAGGCAGGCGGGCGGGCTTTTGCATACCCTGCCATCCCTGTTTCGGCGTTTGTCTCCGGTCAATGATGTCCGTGCGATGATGCAAATACGTCGATTGCTGCGCGAGCCTTTCGATATTGTCCATACACACACGTCCAAGGCCGGCGCCCTGGGACGACTGGCCGCCTGGGGACAGGCAGCTGCGGTGGTGCACACACCGCACGGGCATATCTTTCATGGCTATTTTGGCCGTCTGGGCACGCGGTTTTTTGTGCTTGCGGAACAGCTGCTTGCGCGCCGGTGTAATACGCTTGTGGCGCTAACCTCTGCGGAGCGGGATGATCACCTGGCCTTGCGTGTTGGCCGCCCTGCCCAATGGCATGTGGTGCCGAGTGGTGTGGATGTTGAAGCGATTATGCATCAGGTGGCTCGAAGGCAAGGCGCACCAACATGGCGGGCTGTGAGTGTGGGTCGCCTGGTGCCCATCAAGGGCATGGACAGGCTTATACGGGCCTGGCGTGAGGTGGTGGACCGGGAAAAAGATGCGAAACTGGCTATTGTCGGTGATGGCTCCGAGGCAGCAGCGCTGAAGTCACTGACAGCAAGGCTCGGTCTGAGAGAGAATATACATTTTGCCGGCTGGGCTGATCCGTTACCGTACTTGCAGTCCGCCGGCTGTTTTGTGCTATTGTCGCGCAATGAGGGTATGGGCAGGGCCGTTGTGGAGGCAATGGCTGCGGGACTGCCATGCGTCGTATCCGATGTCTGCGGCCTGCGCGAGCTTGTGAGTAATGAGGTTGGTGTGCGTGTACGGGCGGACAGGCCCAAGGAGGTAGCTCGCGCCCTGCTGCGACAATGGTCGGGTACCACGTCTGAGGCAGCGCGTCATCGTGCACAGGCATATTCCGTGGAGGTGATGGTGGGCAAGTTGCTGCAATTATATGAGGATGTATTGAATGTTGCGTAGGCTCCCGTTTTTTCTCGCTATCTTCCTGGCCATTCATGCCCTGCCGGCATCAGCCGGAACAGAGCCTCCGGTTCGGGCCGCTATCGATATCCGCTCTACACATTCCGATGGCAGACACAGCATGCGTGATCTGGCCCTGATGGCAAAGGCACGGGGTATTCAGGTGCTGGCCTATACCGATCACGACAGAACCGGCATCCGGTTCGGCCTGGAGCCCATACCCGGCATCCTTGGCTATACCTATGAGCGTCCATCACTGTACACGACGGGCCTGGATGCGTTTTTTGATGAGTTGCGGCAGATGCACGGAACCTTTCCGGAGATGACATTCCTTGCCGGTACCGAGTCCACTCCATCGTACTACTGGAGCGGCATACCGTTCAAAGGCGTACCGCTGGACGAGATCAGAAAGAAACCATTGAAAGGGCTCGTGCTGCATGAAACTGACAGGCACATGATTACACTGGGGCTGGAGTCTCCGGATCAGGTTGAGGCCTTACCGAGCTACGACCTGCGTCTTGTACGTCAGCTTCCGGGCCTGTCGGTTGGCGTCTGGGCGGCATTGGCACTGTTTTCGCTGCTGCTTACGCTTTTTCGCCGTCGTCGGCTGGTTCCTATGGTGGCCTTTGCCGGGGCCTGTGCCGCTATGTTTTTTGCCTGGAACAAAACCGGTGATGTGGATGCGGATGCAGAATTCATTAAAAAGGCCCATGAACAGGGCCTGTTTACCATCTGGGCACATCCGGGAACATTGTCCGGTATGCGCGAAGGGCCTGGAGGGGTATGGCTGGATACGTCGCCCTACAGCCTCCGTGTGTTTCAGGAGCCTACAGCCGATGCCTTCGCAGCCAAGTATGGCGACACGGACACAAACACTGTTGCCGGTGGCTTGTGGGACCGGTACCTCATGGATTACATGAAGGGCCGGCATAAGCATCCGATCTGGGGTGTTTCGGCAGGGGATTTTCACGTTCAGGGTTCGTCAGGGGAAATGCTTGGAAACTACCCCATGGACATCTGGGCAGCCGGACGCAGTACCAAGGCGATTCTGGCAGCCATGCGAAGAGGGCACATGGTAGCATGGAATATGCCCCGGAACCTGAACATTGGTATAAAGCAGCTTTATCTACAGGATGCGCTGGGCACGCGGATGATTCCTGGTGACGAAAAAAAGGCTGCATCCCAGGTGACTGTGTACATGGAGCTTATGGATTTGACGCCTTCCCCCACAGGGCCACACAAGTTTGCCGAGCAATTTGAGATCATTGTTGATGGCCAGCAGGTTGTTCGCCGCCGTGTTTCACCGGATGTGCCGCTACGCGAGGTGATTCAGCTCATGCCGGGCCCGCATGTGATTCGGGTTCGCAGTGCGCATATGGAGGCCAACCCGTTTCTTGTGCATGTGTTGGGCTAGGGAACCTCTGGGTAAGCCCTCCGTGAGTCACGTTGCTGCTGCAATCGTGATGCACGCAAGGAAGGCGACGCAGGTCGTAGCCGCAGCTACGAAGCCAAGGAGCCTGACACAGCGGGCGCGCGATTGCAGCGCAACCCTTGTGGGATGGGATGCAAGGCCGCTGTCGCGGCCATGTGAGACTTGTTCAGAGGTTCCCTAGTGCTTGTCGCGATTCATCAGCCCAACTACCTCCCCTGGCCGGGGTTTTTTCACAAGTGGATGCTGTCTGATGCCTTCGTTGTACTGGATACCGTACAATTCAGTAAAAATGACTGGCAGAATCGCAATCGCATCAAGGCATCGCATGGGGTGCAATGGCTAACGGTGCCTGTACGCTATCAATTTCCTGCCAGGCTTGCCGACGTGGAAATCGCTCCAGGCCCCTGGGCGCGCAAGCACCGGGCCACATTGGCGCAGGCCTATGGGAAGGCTCCGCACTTTTCAGCCTATAGTGAGATCATCGATAATATCCTTTCACAGCCCTGGTGCCATCTTTGTGAGCTGAACATCCGGCTAATCCGGGAGCTTGGGGCCATGCTGGGCTGCAAGGCCCCCCTGTATGTGGCTTCCCAGATGCAAACGCAGGCAGATGAACCAAGCCGGCGCCTTGTCATGCTTTGCCGGGAGCTTGGGGCGACGGCATATCTGTCCGGTGTGGAGGGGAGAAAATATCTGGACACAGAAGAATTTGACCAGGCTGGTGTTGAGCTTTGGTTTCAGGAGGCCAAGCCACCAGTGTACCCACAGCTGTACGGTGAGTTCATTTCCCACTTGTCGGTCGTGGATTTGCTGTTTAACGTCGGGAGTGGGGCCGGGAAGATGATAAGCAAAATGGGGAGGATGGTCCGATGAGTACAGTGCTTGCCCTGGCAGCGCACCCCGATGATATGGAGATTGGCTGTGGCGGCACACTGGCAGTCTATGCAGGCCGTGGCGTGAACGTGCATGTTTTCGTAGCTACGGATGGCGGCAAGGGTGGTGTGGCAGCCGTGCGGCGTGAAGAGCAGGCGAAAGCCGCACATATTCTTGGTATTGATACCATACACTGGGGCGGCTTTGAGGATACTGCGCTGTCAGCAGACGCGGACCGCCTGATTGCCAGTATTGAAAAATTGGTTACCGAGCTTGATCCGGATATGGTATTTGTGAATCACTACGTCGATACACACCAGGACCACCGCATGCTGGCACGGGCGGCACATTCTGCGACCAGGTTTGTTCCTAACCTTCTGTCTTACGAAACCCCCACGAGTTACGAGTTTGATCCCGGCGTTTATATGGATATCGGACCGACAATGGAGAAGAAAAGGCAGGCTCTCCAGGCCCATGCATCCCAGGTGGAGCGTACCAATGTGCAGGGCCTTAATATCCTCGATATTGCCGAGGCAACGGCTCACTTCCGGGGGTTGCACAGTCGACTGAACAGCGCAGAGGCGTTTATTCCCATCCGCATGCGGCTTTGAGGCCATGAAGATGGCGGCAAGGAGAATCCGTTTGGTGTCGAGCAAGACCTGGGTGGTCATAACGGGAAATAGCGCCTGCTTCCTTTGTGTTTTTGTGTATCCGTAGTGAAGGCGCCTCTTCACATACCTCATTCCAGGCCACGTTTTGGCCACAGCTTTTTCAAGGGGCTGGCGCGGGTTCTGGAGTCCGGTCATGTTGCTATGGGACGGGAGGCGGAAGCCTTGGAGAAGGAGGTGTCCGATTTTTTGGAGATGCCTCACGCTGCAGCTGTGGATTCGGGCACAAGCGCGCTGATGCTTGCAGTGCGTGCACTCAAGGGTACGCGTTCAAACTTTGTCGTGGGTGTTCCGGCCTATGTGTGTTGTGCTGTGTCGTTTGCCGTACGAGCCGCGGGTGCTGTTCCACGGGGCATGGATTGCGGCCCGGATCTTCGGTTGCTACCTGAACAGGTGAATGCTATGGCCAGCCAGCTGGATGCCGTAGTACTCGTGCACCCATTCGGGCTTGTCGAGCCGCTTGTGGCCGAGACATGGCCGTGTCCGGTCATCGAGGATATTGCCCAGGGCGCGGGAGGCAGGCTCCATGGCAGGCCTGTTGGTAGCTATGGAGATGTTACGATCGCGTCCTTTTATGCCACCAAGCCATGGGGAGGTGCTGCCGGTGGCATGATATTGAGCAAGGATGTCTCCATACACACTGCGGTTCTGGCGATGCGGTATGCTGATGGCGCTGGTCTTGATCAGGACTATGCCGGCAATCATCAGCTTTCGGATATTCATGCGGCTATGGCACGTACACGGTTTGCACAGGCGGAAGCAGAGCGGGAGCGTCGCAGGCATATTACCCAAAAGTTTGATGCCTGGCTGAGGGATAAGGCAGCTACGCCTGTTGCTGGCTTGGCTGAAGGTAGCTGCTTTCGCTACATCGTTCGCATGCCCTGTGACGCGGCCGGTCTGATCGATGCGCTGCGTGCTTCAGGGATTGATGCCTGCCGGCCAGTGTCTGCATACCCCGATAGAACGTTGTTTCCGGGAGCAGCACAGGCCTGGGAGAGCTGCGTATCGCTGCCGTTGCTGGGTGATTTCAGCAGTGAAGAATTACAGTATGTGAAAGGGACACTGGATAAATGTCTTTCCTAGATCGGAACGGGTTACGTCTGACAGCCCTTGGCATGGGGCTGCTGCTTGTCATGCCGTGGGCGGTGGATCATTTGCTGTTGAGAAGCCTTGGTATGCTGATTGCAGCAGCCCTGCTCTGCTTCGGTCTGATGCCTTGGGTGATAGCTCTGGCCCATCGATTGGGTGCCGTGGACATTCCCAGCGCGCGACGTGTGCACAGACAGCCGACACCACGCCTGGGAGGCGTGGCTGTGTTGTTTGCCGTGAATCTGACGCTGTTGCTGAATTTTAACTATTCGCTGGAGCTGAAAGGTGTGTGTATTTCTGCCATAGCTGTGGCGCTTATCAGCTTTTTTGATGATTTGCACAGTGTTTCGGCAGGCAAAAAGCTGCTGGTTCAGATTCTTGCCTGTGCGTTAATGATGGGATTCGGTGTACATGTTGAGCTGGCTCCGGATACCTGGTGGGGATATACCATCGAATTTGGCATCACACTGCTCTGGATGGTGGGCATTACCAATGCCTACAATTTTCTGGATGGCATCAACGGCCTGGCCGCATCATTGGCCGTGGCTGTAAGCTTTTTGATGGGCATGCTGGCTCTGCTGACAGGGCAGGAGTACATGCTGCTGCTTTGTCTGGCTGTGGCTGGCGCTGCATTCGGCTTTATGCCCGACAATGCGCGCTACCGGCAGCCGGCCCGTATCTTTCTGGGCGATTCCGGCAGTACTTATCTCGGCTGGATGATGGCTGGTATTGCCGTGATGGGTGATTGGTCCTCGGAGGGCCCGATCAAGGCGTTTTCGGCTCCTGTGCTGATTTTCTCCGTGATGATTTTCGATATGATTTATACGACCATTGCCCGCATTGCCAGAGGTGATGTGCGCAGTGTGCGCGAGTGGATCGATTATGTTGGTCGTGATCATCTGCATCACCGGTTTCTGGCACTGGGCTATGAGCCGCCTTATGCGGTGGGAGCGGTTGTGGCGCTTTGCATCGTTACGGGCCTGGCCGCCCTTGCGCTGGTGATGGATTCCGGCCATATGATGTGGATGTTGCTGGGGCAGGCAGTGGCCATTTACGTTGCTGTCAGCGTGGTGATGGTTCATGTCGTCAGACAAAGGGCAAATGGAGGGTAGCCGCGACGATCTGGTCAGCCGGTGGCGAACCCTGCGCACGGAACTTGATGATGCCGGGGTGCGCCTTGTCGCTGTTTCAAAATATACGACGGATGCGTCCGTGTTGACCCTTGCGGAAGCCGGCCAGGTGGATTTTGCCGAATCCCGGCCGCAGGCTTTGCGTGATCGTGCCCGGCGTTTTCCATCGCTGAAATGGCACATGATCGGGCCGGTACAGCGGAACAAGGCCAAATATGTCGCCCGCCATGCCTGCATGTGGCATTCCGTCGAAGATGTGGAAACGGCCCAGGCTGTTGCGAGGCATGTGCAGGGACAGCCCCTGCCGGTTTTGCTGCAGGTCAATGTCGGAAGGCTGGCACACCAGCATGGCGTATTGCCTGAACGCCTCCCCGCACTATATGTGCAGGTTGCGAGTCTTGATGCGCTTGGGGTGGTGGGTCTGATGTGCATGGCGCCCAAGGCGGGAAATGTACGTGAATACTTCCAGCAGTTGCGCTGCTTGCGGGACTCCCTGGCAGATGGGAGCCTTGGCGAGCTTTCGATGGGCATGAGCGGGGATTTTCGGATTGCCATCGAAGAGGGGGCCACGATGGTACGCTTAGGTTCGATCCTGTTCGGGTCGGAGAAAAAATACGAGGGCATGCTGCATGCAGAAGCTTGATATCGCCTTTATTGGTGCCGGCAACATGGCAGAGGCGCTTGTCGCCGGACTCGTTCGTGCTGGCCATCCTGCCAACCGGCTGCACGTTTCCGATGTCAATGCCACACGCCTGGAGTACATGCAGTCAAGTTATGGTGTCCATACCTCGACGGACAACTGTGTGATGGCACGGCAGGCAGATATCCTCGTGATTGCGGTTAAGCCACAACAGGTCAGGAAGGCCTTGCTCGGGTTTAGCTCCTGTCTTGGTGTGGGAGCGACCATTGTCAGCATCGTGGCTGGCGTGGGTAGCCATGTGCTGGAGGAGATGCTGGGGGGGCATGTGAATCTGGTACGAGTGATGCCCAATACACCATGCCTTGTGGGGGCAGGCATGTCCGTGCTGTACAGTGAGGCGGGCAGGGAGCACAGGGCACGGGCCGAGTATGTGCTTGGCTGCACAGGTGAAACCGCCTGGGTAGAGGATGAGGCCCTGCTGCATGCAGTGACAGCCATATCCGGCAGTGGCCCCGCCTACTTTTTTCTGCTGGCGGAGATTATGCAGGCTGCGGCCGAGGCACTGGGCATCGACAGCGCACTCGCCAGCCGATTGTCGACACAGACGGCCGTGGGAGCAGGCAGGATGCTGGCGGAAAGCGGGCGCGCCCCTGCCGAGCTACGGCATCAGGTCACCAGCCCTGGCGGCACAACACAGGCAGCATTGGATGTCATGTATGAACGCGGATTTCCGGAGGCTGTGCGGCGAGGGATTTTCGCGGCCGAGAAGCGCTCACGTACCCTGTCCGGTGGATAGAGGGAGATACGATGTTTATTTTGGGATATTTTCTACAGGCGTTGGCCATGTTGCTGCATTTTTTGTTTGTAGCCGCCATGTTTGTGGTGGTTGCGCGTGCAGTGCTTTCCTGGGTATCTCCGGATCCGTACAACCCGATTGTGCGTATGATTATTCAGCTGTCTGAGCCACTCCTGTATCCCGTGCGTCGCTATGTGCCGTATATCGGTGGCATGGATATCTCACCGATGATTGTCGTTCTGGCCGCTGTTTTTCTGGATAACTTTCTGGTTCCGAGCCTGCAACGCATCGCCATCAGCCTGATTGCGTGAGCCAGCAAGCATTTACAGCAGCCGTCAGCCGGGGACGAGACGGGCTGTTCCTGAATGTGCATGTCCAGCCTGGCGCGAAGCAACAGCAAGTGTGTGGTCTTTACGGTGATGCCATCAAAATCGCTGTACAGGCACGTGCAGTAGATGGCAGGGCCAATGAGGCGGTGATTGCCTTTGTGGCGGAGGCACTTGCCCTGCCCCGCCGGCAGGTTCGACTTGTCACCGGGGAGCGGTCGCGGCGCAAGCGCATCTGTATCCAGGGAGAGGCTGATGACGTGATACGGCGCCTCTCCGAATGGTTGGGCCATGCCTGACCGGATCCGTGTTTCCCTGTGGGGCTGGCTGCTGATTATTTGTGTCGTGAATTTCCTGTTCATGCTGGGAGGCCATGCCCTGTGGGATGTGGATGAGCCCAACAATGCTGTCTGTGCCCGGGAGATGCTGGCAGCGGGCAACTGGTGGGTGCCGGTATTCAATGGTGATTTGCGCTTCGACAAGCCTATTCTCCTTTACTGGCTGATGATGCCGGCATTTTCCCTGTTTGGTGTGAATGAATTTGCTGCACGCCTGCCATCGGCGCTTGCCATGACGGCGCTAACTTTCACGGTGTTTTATTTCGGCCGCAGACTGATGAATGAGAAAGTGGGATTCGTTGCGGCCCTGCTGTTCGCGTCCACATTGCACGTGATTGTTATCGGGCGGGCAGCCACACCCGACCCTGTTTTCATGCTGTGTGTCGGTTTTTCTCTGTTTGCTCTTTATTGTGCCGACCAGGCTGAAAGCAGTTCTCTCCGCCTGCTTGATGCGGCCTATGTCGCCATGGGTCTGGGTATGCTGGCCAAGGGTCCGGTGGCTGTACTGATGCCGGGCCTGGTTATGGGGGCTTATCTGATATTCATGGGGCGTTGGCGCGATGTGGCTGGATTTCGGCCGTTACGTGGACTGCTGATCATCCTGGCCGTGGCATTGCCCTGGTATATTACCGTTGGCGTGCTGACGGATGGCCTGTGGCTGAAAGAGTTTATCCTGCACCACAATATCGCGCGTTTTGCTGGCCCCTTGCAGGGGCATCGTGGATTTCCCGGCTTTTATCTCGTCTCCGTATTTCTCGGTGCTTTTCCATGGAGTGGCCTGCTGCTGGCGGCACTGGCTTTTGGGGCGTGGCGGTTACATGTATTGCGCCAACAGCCTCTCAGGTTGTTCCTGCTGTGCTGGATCGGTGTATTTCTGGTGTTTTTCAGCATCGCACGCACGCAGTTGCCCAACTACATGCTACCGGTTTTTCCGGCTGCCGCTCTGTTGATGGCTGCATCGTTGTATGACGCTGATATGGACGTTCGGTACAAGCGATGGCTGCCATGGGGCGCCCTGATACTGTCGCTGCTGGCTGTGGTCGGCGGGGCCATTGCTTTGGAGCGTATGTGGGCGGGGACATGGGTCTATGGCCTGAGCTTTCTGCCGGTAGCCGCAGCTGCATTATTCCTGCTGTTCAGACAGAATATCCCTGCCCCACCGGTGATCGCCGCCAGCATGGTGGGCTGCATCGTGATGCTGGCTGGCTGGGCTTTACCTGCGCTCAATATGCACCGGGCAACTCCACAGCTGGCTAAAGCGGCGTTACACGCTGGCTATGGCCCCTATGAACTTGCAACATACCGCTATTTTCAACCCTCACTTTTATTCTATCATGGTGGTCGTTTGCCACGGCTGAAAAGCACAGTGGAGGTCACGGAGTGGCTTCATCGGGGTCGGGCGGTGGTCATGCCGGAGGCAGCGCTGACAGAATTCTCACCAGCCATGGCGCCACAACTGGTAATCTACAAGCGGGTGTACGGACTGTATGCACGACGCCGGCTCATCCTGATGGGGATGCGTCCCCCTGGAGAGGAATTATGACAAAACCGGAATTGTCCGTTGTCATCCCCCTGTATTGCGAAGAGGACAATGTGCCTCTGCTCGTGGATGAAGTGACCAAGGCGCTGGAAGGGGTGGAATATGAGCTGATTCTGGTGGATGACGGTTCAAGCGATGCGACCTTTGCGAATATTGAAGCTGCCAGCTCACAGAATCTCCGTGTCATCGGGGTACAGCTCAGGCGGAACTTCGGACAGACTGCAGCCATGAGTGCTGGTTTCAGGGTTGCATGCGGGGATTATGTCGCCTACATGGATGGTGATCTGCAGATGGATCCCTCGGATATTCTGCGTCTGCTGGACAGACTGAAGCGGGATGAGCTTGATCTTGTCAATGGGTGGCGTAAGGAGAGGAAGGATGCCGGTCTGTCACGACGGTTGCCGTCACGGGTGGCCAATGCCCTGATCCGCTGGAGCACCGGCGTGCGCCTGCACGATTATGGCTGTCCGATGAAAGTGATGCGTGCGGATGTCGCCAAGCATTTGCGGCTTTATGGGGAGCAGCACAGGTTTTTGCCGGTGATGGCTGCTCAGTATGGTGCCCGTCTTGGAGAACAGACTGTGGGGCACCGACCGCGACGTTTTGGTGAGAGCAAGTATGGTCTGGGACGTACCTTGCGCGTACTTGTCGACCTGCTGCTTGTACTTTTTTTCCAGCGCTTTACCGACCGGCCGCTACAACTGTTCGGTCCGGTGGGTCTGGCAAGCTTTTTCACCGGTTTTGCAATTGACCTGTGGCTGAGCCTTCAGAAGATACTGTTTGGAGCAGAGCTTGCGAGCCGTCCCATGCTGCAGTTCGGCTCATTGCTGATTGTCAGTGGCCTGTTGCTGTTTGGTATCGGCCTGATTATGGAAATGCAGGTGCGCATCTACTATGCGTTGCCAAACAGAAGCCAGTACAGCATTCGCAGCTGTACAAACAGCAGGCATGTGTCGGCCACGGAAGACGAATGAAACTTTTTCTGAAAATTGCCGTTTCCGTGGCATTGCTTATCTGGCTTGCCGGACATCTGGACCTGGATGCGATCTGGCAGCGCCTGCGGCAGGTGTCGCCCGGGTGGATCATATTGGCCTGTCTGACCATGTTTTTCGGCCAGTTCGTTTGTGCTGTCCGCTGGGCGTGGCTGGCGCGGGGGCTGGGCATGGTGGTTAATCTTGCGCGCAAGGTGCAGCTGTATTTTCTCGGGATTTTTCTGAGCCTGTTTTTACCATCCATCGTCGGCGGTGATGTAGCCCGTGCCTATCTGCTGGCCAAGGGCCGGCAGGGGCAGGGGTGGAATGCGGCTGCAAGCGTGATCATCGAACGGGTCAACGGGGTTTGTGCCTTAAGTGTTCTGCTGGGCCTGTGCATGTTTTTCATGCAGGTACCGAAGACGTGGATGCTGATCTGGCTAGGGGCTACGGTAGTACTCTGGCTTATGATTCTTGGTTACCGTTATTGGTCCTCCTGGTTACCCCGTGTGCTTTCCGCCTGGAAAGCACTGCCAATCAATACGCCTGCGTTTAATCGTGCCTGGTGGCGGAGCCTGCCAGTATCGTTTTTTTTTCAGGTGCTGGTGATTCAGGCGCACATGTTTCTGGCCATCGGGACAGGACTGACGCTGGACTGGGTGACGATGGGCTTTATCGTTGGTGTGGTGGCGCTTGCCTCATCTGTTCCCATCTCATTCAATGGCTTTGGCATCCGTGAAACAGGCTATGTGGGTCTGGCCACGTATTTTGGTGGCAATAGTGATGCTGCTGCGGCCCTGGCCGTGCTTTGGGTGCTGGTGCTTGCTGTCGTGGCTGTGCCCGGCAGCATCATCCTCTGGCGCCTTGGCGGAGTCGGTGCGCTGAAGCAAGCATCATCGAACGGCTAAGGAACCTCTGAATAAGCCCTCCATGAGTCGCGTTGCTGCTGCAATCGTGATGTACGCAAGGAAGGCGACGCTGGTCGTAACCGTAGCTACGAAGCCAGGGAGCCTGACACAGCGGGCGCGCGATTGCAGCGCAACCCCTGCGGGACAGGGCCTTGCGTGCGGTCTGCTGTGTTGCAAGGCTTATCCATGGCGTGGCCATGCATGGCGCCTTGCGCCTTGCATCCCATCCCGCAAGGCCGCTGTTGCGGCCATGTGGGACTTGTTCAGAGAGCTGGTCAGGTTGCTGACAGGCTTTTCTCAATTCTTGCCATCGTATGTGCGGCACGCTCGCGGATATCCGTGCGCAATGCGGAAAGAGTCGGCGCATGTACGCGCTCGATGATATTCAGCGTCTGCTGATCCACAAACAGAAGGTCGAGATCGCTGGTTGCCGTGCACGTGTAGGCAAGCTTTTTGCGTCTGCCTTTCTCTGACTCTCCGATCAGGTCACCGGTACGGCGAATTTCAAGCAATACATCCCGGCCATCATGGGCTACATGATGGATTTCCGCCTTGCCTGAAAGAATGAAATAGACGCCATCCGGGCGGTCGCCCTGACGACAGACAATCTCCTCCTGCCTGAAACGCTGGATACAGAGTGTATTGATGAGTGCGGCACGTTGTGCGCGTGACAGCTGCTCAAAAACAGGGTGGCTGAAAAAGAAGCTGTCGAGCAGGCGCTCGCGCAGTAGCTGGTTCAGCCGTTTGTGAAAACGGTGATCTACCTCCATGACTTGTTGAACGGCAAGCCTGTCGACACGTATGACTTCACACTGCTCTTTCGTGTAGACCGTGGCATAACGCGGCTTGTTGCGCAGCAGGCCAAACTCTCCCAGTACATTACCCGCTGTCAGGTCGGTGACATAGCGTGACTTGCCTCGTACCGACTTGCTGATGGCAAGCGTACCACTGCGGACGAAATAGAGGCTGTTGGCGGCATCGCCCTCCTGAATAATCTCAACACCGGGAGAGATGTGCATCACACGTGCGGCACGATTCAGGATCTGTACATGCACGGGAGCCATTTCTTCCAGGATGGGAAAATGTGCTGCATCCAGCGGTGGCGCGCCTTCCAGTGGCGGGCGCACGGTGGCACCCGGGGTGGTGGGGTGGTCAGTCACGATGTGTTCTGTGCGTATGATATGACATCATCACGCCATTATAGCATGGGCATTGATTTTTCAAGGAATGACCAGGCGCCTCGCAAACCGGGTCAAGTTGTCGGCGCCATGCTGTTGTATAACGGCCACATCCTCCAGGCGGATGCCGCCGATGCCCGGGTAGTAGAGCCCTGGCTCGATGGTCACAACCTGGCCCGCCTCAAGGCGCTCCTCCTGCATTGAGATACGGGGAGGTTCGTGGATTTCCAGACCAAGACCGTGTCCCGTACCATGAAAAAAACCGGCCTGTCTTCCGCCTTCCGTGCCGGTTTTGAACCCCCGGGATTCAAAGTGTGCCAGGATGGTGCGGTGAATGTCCGCTCCGTTGACACCGGCGGCAAGCATATCAAACCCGATGTCCTGGCCCTCACGTACTGTCTTATACATGTGCCGAAGCTCTGGAGACGCCCTGCCCTTGATGAACGTGCGGGTCATATCGCCCCAGTAGCCGGTAGCCAGCACACGCGGGAAAATATCGATGATGATGGGCTGGCCGGTACGTAGAAGCCCATGGCCGATGTTGTGGGGGTCGGCGCTTTCGCGGCCACAGGCGACGATGGTGTGGGCAGGGCTTGCGCCATGGCCAATGAGAAAGGTTTCAATGACACGACGGACATGGTGCGATTTCAGGCGAATACCATTTTCCGGGTGACGCAGGATGCCATCGTCGCCAACGTCTGCGGCAGCGAGAAAATCCACAGCCTGGCGCATGGCCCGTCGCGTGATGGCAACAGCCCGGCGCAGGCAGGCAATTTCATGTTCGGTTTTGATGGCCCGCTCGGGAAACATGCTGCCGGACAGGGCCGAGACACGAAAGCCCAGGTCGCGCAGCCGGTCGGCATGATACACAGGGAAACAGGCCGGAACCGTGATATCTGTGATGCCGTGCTCATGCAGGAAGGCTGCGGCAACAGTCGCGGGTGTCGGCTCCCATCCCCGTTTGATAGCGCGTTCCCGGAGCGGTGTGTCGAGGTGGACTTCGTCCAGCCTGCTTGTTTTTCTGGCCCGGTCGATTTCCAGGGGAGAAAAGATGCCATGCCAGGTGTGATCCACGCCGATTACGATGAAAGGGTCGGGAACAAACAGGCCGGAGACGTAGAGTATGTCGGCATCCGTCTCGGATGCGGCGATCAGTAATCTGGCTTTGCGATGCATGTGGCCTCTGTCATCCCGGCAATTGTTGTCAATGGTCAAGCGGGTGTTTTGTCCTTATACTCAATCATGTACCGTAACGGGGCGGCATGTGATGCGCAACACGGCCAGCAGAGTACGCGCATCTATGGTTCGCCCGAATTTTGGCAGCGCAGCGCGACGAAGGAGGGAAGATGGATATTGATTTGGCTTGGCTCAGGGAAAATGTCTTGCGGCGGGACATGGATGCGAGCGAGCAGGAGGCGGTACGGCACCTGCTTGAGGTCAAACACTTTGCTGCCGGAGAAACCATCATTGCCCAGAATCAGCCGGGCAGTACGCTGTACATTCTCCGCTCCGGTATCGCTGATGTGTTGCTTGAGGCACATGGCGCACGCCAGCGCATTGCCACGGCCAGGGAAGGCGCCCTGCTTGGAGAGCTGACGTTTCTAACAGGCGAGCCGGCCAGTGCCGATGTCGTGGCGCGGGAGGCATGTGTTGTCTACACGGTATCCCGGGAGTCATTCTCGGGCATGATGCGGGAACACCAGGAATTGGTGTATGCCTTGTTTGCCCACATGCTGGAACATACGGCACAGGTGATCCGCCGCATGAATGAAGAGCATATCGGCATGATGCAATACATCATGGGACGCCGGGTCTGAGCCGGTGGTGGCACACCGGATACTGGCCGGTTTGTTCCGTTCCTGATGAGTGGTATCCGGTCATAATCGCCGGGTAAGGTGGATGCCTTTTCCCAGGCTGATAGACAGGACAACGGAGTTTTTCCGCGGTACAGATTCGCCACGCGTTCCCATTCGCTGGCGCTGGACACTGTGGGTAGGCGGATCGGTTACCCTGGCCGTTGTGGTGTTTGCCCTGATTGTTCTGGACCTGGAGCGGGATGCGTGGCTGGACAGCCAGACGTCCCAGGCCGAAATCATGGTGGCGAGGCTTGGCGATGAGCTGAAGCTGCCCATGCTTTCCGGCAGCGCTCCCGAGATTGACACCATTGCCAACAGCTATATCAAGAAAGTGCCATCCGTGCTTGGCCTGGCACTTGCATACAAGGGCAGGAAAGAGCCTCTGAATTACGGCCTTGTGGGTGATAAGGCACTGAAGATCAGGAGCTTCTCGAACACAAAAGGCGTGGTGCGCTTGCCGACAGATGATCTGTGGTTTGCCACCCGTGTTGTCTATGCCGGCACCACGCTTGGTGTCGTGGCTGTTCATTATTCGGAGCGGGCATGGGAGGCACTGGCGGCACGGATCATGTGGCGCATGCTGATGACCGCCATCATCGTCATCCTTTTCTCCGGTATTGGTGTCTACTGGCTTGCGACCCGGATGAGCCGGCCGCTGGAGGCGCTTGCCTCGGCCGCGCGACGAGTGGCGGAAGGCGATTATGGCGTGCATCTTCCTGTACAGGGTAATGACGAGATTTCCGATGCTGTGAAGCAGTTCAACCGGATGGTGGCCGGTCTTGCGCATAAGGAGGAAATGCGCGCGGAGTTTGGCCGTTATCTGAATCCCAGGCTGGTCGAGGAGGTGTTTGCAGATGGCGAGCGCAAGCTGGAAAACCACAGGCAGGAAGTATCGATCCTGTTTGCCGACATGGTGGGCTTTACCAGCTTATCGGAAGCACTCGAGACTGAGCAGGTTGTTGAGGTGCTGAATCGCTTTTTTGAGCTGTTTCACCATATTATTGATTACTTTGGTGGTCATGTGGACAAATATATCGGTGATGCGGTTATGGGGGTATTCAACCATCCGAAGGCGGATGCTGAGCATCCGCGTCATGCCGCCATGGCAGCACTGGCCATGACCCGGGTCTGCCGGCAGCTGGATATCCGCCATGAGGGGCGACCGATTACATTCCGGATTGGCATTGATTGCGGACAGGTGATCGCGGGCAGCATCGGCTCGGCTCGGCGACTGGACTACACGGTGATTGGCGATACGGTTAACATCGCTTCTCGCATGGGAGCCTTGGGAGAAGGCGGCGATATCATGCTCACCCATGAGGCATTCCAGCGGCTGGGCGATGGCTTTGTCTTTGAGAGTATCGGCAGCCGCGAAATCAAGGGCCTTCGGCAGCCCATGGAGTGTGGCAGGCTGGGAATTCAGGATGAACAGATGTTGAAGCAGATTCTGGGCGTTGTTTCAAGGGCGCTGAACGCACAGAGGCTGGGTGATGCGTAGCTGCTGGCCGCGGCTACTTTTGCTGGCAGGTCTGGCGTGCGCTCTGCCTGCCTGCAGCGCTCTGAACAAGGCAGCCAGCCAGTCATCTATCAGCTTTCTGCACACTTACGAGGTGGCCCTCAAGCGGTTTGAAAGCGGCCACATCATGGAGGCGCGGGACCACATCCTGCGTATGGACAAAACGCGGGACGATTATCCAAAGGCCTTGCGCCTGCTCAGAACAAAAATCGAGCCGGCCAGGCGCCGCCTGCTGGCACATTACTCGCGCCGAGGGGCGAAGGCCGAAAAGCGGCATGAGTGGGCGAAGGCACTCGCTATGTACGAACAGGCTGCCAGCTTTGCTCCCGGCGACAAGCGGCTTGCAGCCAAGGTACAACGGATGGATTTGCACCTGCGCCAGCTGAGAATGGACACATTGATTGTGAAACGACGTGCGGAGGACACAGCCTTTTTGTCCTGGTTGAACGCCTATATCCCTCCAAAAGGGCTGGATGCCAGGGATGTGGTGTTTGCACGCGAGCGTGAGAAGCGACAGGAATGGGTGGAAGACCGTGCAGCCGAGGCCTACAGGGAGGCTAACCGGTATCTTATGAAAGGCTATCCCGAGGTGGCCTATGCGGAAATTGAATCCCATCTCCGGCTGGATCCCGATTCACGCAAGGGGCGCAAGCTCAGAAAGCAGATTGTGAGTGCCCTGCCCAAGGGGTTGAAGCTGCCGCGCAAGGCGAAGTTCAAGAGACAGCGGCTACGGGTGCCTGGTGACATCTCTGCTGTACAAATCCGTCAGCTGATGCGGCAGGGCAAGCTGCTGCGTGCAAGGATCTATGCCATCCATTACAAGCGCCGTGGGGGCAAGGATGCGGATGCCCTGCTCAAATCCGTTCGGATGCAGATCAGCAAGGCAGCAGCGGCGGCCTTTGAAAAAGGCCGTAAGGCATTTCGTGAGGAACGTCTGGCTGATGCCGTACGTAACTGGAGACGGGCGGTGGCGCTGATGCCTGATGAATCCATCTATGTCGAAAGTCTGCGGCGGGCCGAGCAGCTTCGGGAGCGCCTGCGCATTCTGCGGGGAGGCAAGTAGGGACGCCTTTACATCAGGTTTCATCGGGCGTGCAGGCCCGGATACTCAGGGCATGAATCATCGGCCCAAAATCATCTTTCAGGGCTTGATAAACGAGACGATGACGCTCCAGGCGTGAGAGTCCCGCAAAGCAGGCAGTAACAATATGTACCGTAAAATGTCCACCCCCGCTTTCGCGTACGCCGGCATGCCCGGCATGCCGGGCGGAGTCATCGATGACATGCACAGATGCAGGTGTGAGCCTTCGCTCCAGCATTTCCCGGATGCGTTCCGCACGGCGTGTCATGCGTCCGCCTTCCGCTTGCGGTAGAGCACGAATACCTTGCCGATCTGGTGTACGATTTCCGCCTTGCAGGCATGTGCCAGCTCCATTGCCATGGCTGCACGCTTTTCCCGCTTGCCTTCGTGGACATGCACCTTGATCAGCTCGTGTGTGTTCAGGCACAGATCGGTTTCGGCCTTGACGCCATCGGTGACGCCATGCTGGCCGATACGCACCACCGGCTTCAGGTGGTGGGCGGCCTTTTTTAATGTCTTTTTCTGGTGGGCTTCAAGCGCCATGTTATTTTCTCCCGGGTGTGTTTCTGATGGGCGGAGGATGACATCCTGATGCCGCCCCGAAAACATGCCAGCCTTGCGGCGCGGCCCGATGTCCGAATAATACAGCCACACGGCCCGACGAACACACTGGAGACATACATGCGGGATACAATCGTGGCGGCACGCCGCTGGACGCGGAAAATCATGGTCGGAGATGTGGGCGTCGGGGGCGGCGCTCCAATTGCCGTACAATCCATGACGAACACGAAGACATCCGATGTTGATGCCACGGTCGCCCAGGTCTGTCGACTCGAGGAGGCCGGTGCGGATATCGTTCGTATTTCCGTGCCCGACCCGGCGTCAGCCGCAGCCCTGCCTGACATCCTTCGCCAGATCCATGTGCCGGTCATTGCCGATATTCACTTCAGCTACAAGATGGCCCTGGCGGCACTGGAGGCTGGTGTGCATGGGCTCAGGCTGAATCCGGGCAATATCGGTGGCCGCACACGCGTGGAGCATGTTGTCCGGGCGGCTGCCGAGCGAGGAGTGTCGATTCGCATTGGCGTGAATGCCGGTTCGCTGGAAAGTCAGCTGCTGGAGAAATATGGCGAGCCATGTGCCGATGCCATGGTCGAGTCCGCCCTGTCCCATATCCGCATGCTGGAGGATCTGGATTTCTACGATATCAAGGTATCGCTGAAGGCCAGCAATATTCCGATGACCGTGGTGGCCTACCGCAAGCTGGCCGAACAGGTTGATTACCCCTTTCACCTGGGTATTACTGAATCCGGCAGCCGCTTCGGCGGATCGATCAAGTCCGCAATTGGACTGGGGCTTATCCTGGCCGATGGTATCGGCGATACCATTCGTGTGTCGCTGGCGGCAGAGCCGGAAGAAGAGGTGCGTGTCGGCTTCGAGATCCTGAAGGCACTGGGGCTTCGACACAGGGGCGTGAATATCATCGCCTGCCCTACCTGCGCCCGGCAGAAATTCGATGTTATCAAAACAGTTGAAATCCTTGAAAGGCGTCTGGCCCATATTCACGAAAATCTGGATGTAGCGGTTATTGGCTGTGTGGTTAACGGACCGGGGGAGGCGCGCGAGGCAACGCTTGGCGTCACCGGCGGTTATCCCGTACATCGCATGTATGAAGATGGAGAACCCACCGGCAAGATCACAGCCGATGATATGGTGGAACAGATTGTTGCCTCCGTGGAGAAGCGGGCAGCCGCCATGCGTGGGAAATCCTGATATGGGGAGAAAGCTGCAAAGCATTCGTGGCGTGCATGATGGGCTGCCGCCGGAGGTTACCCGTTGGCGGCACATCGAGCGGGCGGCACGCGACCTGTTTGCCCGCTACGGGTTGCATGAGGTGCGGCTACCCGTACTGGAACCTGCCGAGCTGTTTGTGCGCTCCATTGGCAGGGAAACCGATATTGTTTCCAAGGAAATGTACCGGTTTACGGATCAGGGAGGCGATGACCTGTGTCTCAGGCCTGAGGGCACGGCGGGGGCGGTGCGTGCCTGGCTGCAGGCCGGCCTCATGCGTGCAGGCGTACAACGCTGGTATTACATGGGGCCGATGTTCCGGCGTGAGCGCCCACAGAAGGGCCGGCTGAGGCAGTTTCAGCAGATTGGGGTGGAGTTGTTTGGCGTTGCAGGCCCTGCCGAGGATGTTGAAGTGCTGGCCATGGCCTGGGCCCTGATCGAGGCGCTGGATGTCAGTGATGTGCGTATGGAAATCAACAGCCTGGGTTGTCCGGCCTGCCGTTCCGTTTATCGCGACCGGCTGGTGGGTTTTCTGCAGGCACACCGTGACCGGCTCTGCGATACCTGCTGTACACGTATCGATCTCAATCCGCTGCGCGTGCTTGACTGCAAGGTGGAGTCCTGCCGGGCAGAGCTTCTCCATGCGCCGGAAATGCTTTCACACCTGTGTACACCGTGTGCCGCCCACTTTGGCGCTGTAAAGGCCGGGCTGAAGGCACTTGGGCTGCCCTTCGTCGTGAACGCACGGATTGTGCGCGGGCTGGATTATTATTCGCGCACGGCCTTCGAAATCGTGACCGACTGCCTGGGGGCACAAGGCACCGTGATTGCCGGTGGACGTTACGACGGACTCATTGCCGAGCTGGGTGGGCCGGCCACACCGGCCATCGGCTTTGCCCTGGGGCTGGAGCGGCTGGCCATGCTGCTGCCGGAGCACCCTCTTCCGGCACCCGATGTTGCCGTGGTGGCGCTGGGGGATAGGGCACAGAGCCACGGCCTTGCTCTGGCTCAGCAGATGCGCAAGGCAGGTCTCGCCGTGGTACATTGTGGCAGTGGTTCGGCGAGGGTGCTGTTCAAGCGGGCCGACAGGGAAGGTGCCCGGTTTGTTGCCGTGCTCGGTGATGATGAAATCAGCCATGGCGTCGTCAGCCTGAAGGACATGCAAGATGGTAGCCAGCAGCAGATGACGGCTGCCGAAGCCATTGCTTTGTGTCAGCACGTATCAGTTCAAGAAAAGGGATTGTAGGAATATAGCGGGTTGGGCCATGGGTACGGTCCGGCTGGAGAGGAAGAGCAGATACCGGGGGTGCTGCGTTGGCAGAGCTGGGAGCAAGGATACTGGGCGCCTTGCAGGATGTCCTGAGCCCCCTGCTTGAGGCGGGGCGGGATATTGCCGCCATCCTCGTGGTCATTGCCTTCTTCCAGCTTGTTGTTTTACAGCAGCCTTTTCCGAATCCTGCGAAAATTGCCGGTGGCATGTGCATGGTGCTGTTGGGGCTTGCGCTGTTTGTACGCGGCCTGGAAATTGGCCTGTTTCCCGTGGGTAATGCGATGGCGCATGCGTTTGTACGCAAGGGCAGTGCCTTCTGGCTTTTACTGTTTGCTTTTGCACTCGGGTTTTGCACCACTGTGGCGGAGCCGGCATTAACGGCTGTAGCCGGCAAGGCGGCGGAGGTTGCTGCCCGAGAGGGCCTGATCCAGGCAAATGATGAAGCGATGCACGGCTATGCCTGGGGGCTTCGCCTGACCGTTGCCCTGTCCGTTGGCTGTGCAATTGTGCTGGGCGTGTTGCGTATCATATTCAACTGGCCACTGCACTGGTGTGTAATGACCGGCTATCTGCTGGTTGTTGCCATAACCACGGTTGCACCCGATGAGATTATCGGCATTGCCTATGATTCCGGCGGTGTCACAACATCCACGATTACCGTTCCCATGGTAACGGCCCTTGGTGTTGGCCTGGCCAGCTCGATCCGCGGCCGCAATCCGGTGCTCGATGGCTTTGGCCTGATCGCTTTCGCCTCGCTGCTGCCCATCCTGTTCGTGATGCTTTATGGTATGTGGGTGATGACCTGATGCAGCAGATATTCACACTGTTTGTGGATACGGCATCCGACACCTTGCTGGATGTCGCCCCCATTATCGTTGTATTGGTAGCCTTTCAGTTTCTGGTATTGCGTGGCCCTCTGATCAACCCGGCAAGGGTGTTGCGTGGCCTGCTGTATGTCGTGTGCGGCCTCATGCTGTTTATGATGGGTTTGCAGGAGGCAATTTTCCCGCTTGGGGAGGTAATGGCCAGGCAGCTGACCGATCCGGTTTTTCTCCATGGCACGGCAGACGGCGTTGCCCATGCTGTACACTGGCGGGACTATGGCTGGGTTTATGCTTTTGCATTTGCTATTGGTGCCTCCACCACGCTGGCCGAACCGGCACTGATTGCGGTTGGCATGAAGGCTGAGCATGAATCAGGTGGTGCCATCAATGCCTGGGGGCTCAGAATGGCGGTGGCTGTCGGGGTGGCTACAGGCGTAACGATTGGTTGCTATCGTATCGTCACCGGGACCGATTTATGGCTGTATATCACCATGGCCTATCTGGTTGTGATTGTGCAAACACAGTTTTCACCGCGCATGATTATTCCACTTGCCTATGATTCCGGTGGTGTGACCACATCCACGGTAACCGTGCCGCTTTTGGCTGCCCTTGGTCTGGGGCTTGCTTCCGCGATTCCCGGACGCAGCCCGCTGATCGATGGCTTTGGCCTGATCGCCTTTGCCAGCGTGTTCCCGATTATCAGCGTGCTGGCCTATGCCCAGGTCTCCGAGTGGATGGAACGAAGCAGGTTGAAAAAGGAGAAGGAGGGTCAGGATGCACTTTAAGCTGATCATTGCACTTGTTGATGATGCCAGAACCGGTGAGGTGATGGATGCAGCACGGAATGCGGGCGCCACTGGGGCGACTGTGGTTGGGGCTGCGCGTGGCGAGGGCTTAAGGCCAAGAAAAACATTTTTTGGCCTCGCCATGGAGGCGCAGCGGGACATGCTGTTGTTTCTGGTGGAGGAGCATATGAGCCGGACGATCCTGGAGCGCATCTCCGAGGTGGGTGGGTTTGACACGGACCCGGGCAGTGGCCTCGCCTTCCAGATTGATGTGGAAGATACCATTGGCCTGAAGTCGCAAATCGAAACGCTGACCGACGAGGTAGAGGAAAAAATTTGACACAGGCCGGGATATTTCAGCCTGATGCCCGCAGACGGGCAAGGCACAAAGGAGGACTAGGGCGATGGGCGAGAGAAACATCATCCGTGTGAGGGATGTAATGAAAACCGAGTTCGACATCATCGATGGGTTGGCTACCGTGCGTGAGGCACTCCAGCAGATGAAGCACTCGCATACGAAAACACTGATTATCAACAAGCGCCATGACGATGATGAATATGGCATTGTCGTAATTCCCGACATTGCCATGAAGGTCCTCGCCAAGGACCGTTCACCGGACCGGGTCAGTATTTACGAGATCATGACCAAGCCGGCGGTGACCGTTGATCCGGCGATGGATATCCGTTATGCAAGCCGCTTGTTCGCGAGGTTCGGCCTGTCGCGTGCGCCGGTGGTGGATTGCGGCAAGGTTGTGGGTATTGTCAGCTACAGTGATATGGTGCTCAAGGGGCTGCTGAAGCTGCATGATGCTAGGGCCTGTTCACGCTACGGCCGGCAATGACGAAGGCGCCGGATTTGATGCGGTGCAAGGCATTCCGAGCAGGGT
>CAZROR010000005.1:45655-50333 GCA_964601765.1 uncultured Zetaproteobacteria bacterium | reverse complement strand
ATCATTGCAATGTGTAACAAGCCGTTATAATGCGTTACATATGAGTGCAGCTATGTTCGAGGCAGGTATCACCAGCCTGAAGTCGCTTTATCGCGGCAAGGTACGCGATATCTTTGAAATCGATGCGGCGCACATGCTGATTGTGACAACAGACAGAATTTCTGCCTTCGATGTGGTGCTGCCGACGCCAATCCCGGGCAAGGGCGAGGTGCTGACCGCCATATCGAACTTCTGGTTTGCACGTCTGTCTCGCATTGTGCCCAATCATCTTGCCGGTCTTGCACTGGAGGACGTGCTGCCGGATGCATCCGAGCGTGAGGCTGTACACACGCGCAGCATGGTGGTGCGGTGCCTGCAGCCCTTGCCGGTGGAGGCTATTGTGCGGGGTTATCTGATTGGTTCGGGTTGGAAGGACTATCAGGCAACAGGCACGGTTTGCGGTATCCGGCTGCCGGCCGGCCTGGCATTGGCCGAAAGGCTGCCCGAGCCCATTTTCACGCCTTCCACGAAAGCAGCCGTGGGGGACCACGATGAGAATGTCTCGTTTGAGGCTGTCTGCAATACAATTGGTGTCGAGCTGGCGGAGCAGGTGCGCGATGTCAGCCTTAGGCTGTACAAGGAGGCGGCCACCTATGCCCTGGGACGTGGCATTATTATTGCCGATACGAAGTTTGAGTTTGGCCTGGACGAGAAAGGCACGCTGACGTTGATTGATGAAGTACTGACACCTGATTCATCGCGCTTCTGGCCCGTTGATGGCTACCGCATTGGTATCAGCCCACCGAGTTTCGACAAGCAATTTGTACGTGACTGGCTGGAAACACTCGACTGGGACAAAACCCCGCCCGGTCCGACAGTGCCTGACGAGATCGTGGTGAAGACCGCAGCCAAGTATCGTGAGGCGCTGAAGCGCCTGACCGCCTGAGCCGGACAAGGAAAAGGCGGCCCGCAGGCCGCCCGTTGTCATGATGATATCTTGGTTTAGCTGTAGAAGCTGACCATCTCCTCAAGCCGTTTCGGCTTGATCTTTGAGGCGTTGCCGGCAGCGCCGAATGCCTCATAGCGTGCAACGCAGATACTTTTCATTGCCTCGGTTGAAGCCTTGAGGAACTTGCGTGGGTCGAAGTTTGATGTGTTCTCGGCCAGGTGTCGGCGAATCGCGCCCGTGGAGGCCATGCGCAGATCGGTATCAATGTTGACCTTGCGTACCCCGTGTTTGATGCCCTCTACGATCTCCTCAACAGGCACGCCGTAGGTCTCGCCCATCTCGCCACCATATTCGTTGATGATGGCCAGCCAGTCCTGTGGCACGGACGATGAGCCGTGCATGACTAGGTGTGTGTTCGGGAGCCTCGCATGGATTTCCTTGACCCTGTCAATGGCCAGGATATCCCCGGTCGGTGGACGCGTGAACTTGTAGGCACCATGGCTGGTACCGATGGCGATAGCCAGCGCATCCACGCCGGTCTGCTCGACAAAGTCAGCGGCTTCGTCCGGATCGGTCAGCATCTGGTCACGCGTCAGCTTGCCTTCCGCACCGACCCCGTCTTCCTCGCCGGCCTCGCCTGTTTCCAGTGAGCCAAGACAGCCCAGTTCGCCCTCAACGGACACACCACCGGCATGGGCCATTTCGCAGACCTTGCGCGTCGTCTCTACATTATACTCGTAGCTTGAAGGGGTCTTGGCGTCCTCCATCAGTGAGCCATCCATCATGACAGAAGAGAAGCCGGACTGGATGGAGCGCAGGCACACCGCCGGTGATGAGCCGTGGTCCTGGTGCATGCAGACCGGAATGTGGGGGTACTGCTCGATGGCAGCCTGAATCAGGTGGCGCAGGAATGACTCGCCCGCATAGGCACGTGCTCCGGCCGAGCCTTGCATGATGACCGGGGAATCGGTTTCATCAGCGGCCTGCATGATGGCATGTACCTGCTCCATGTTGTTTACATTGAAGGCTGGCATGCCATAGCTATTCTCGGCGGCATGATCCAGCAGTTGTCTCAGCGAAATAAGCGCCATTGTGTCCTCCTGACATGGTTAAAACGGTTATGCTGCATCATAACCGCGATTCAAGGCTAATGAAAGACGTCGCCTACGCGTACGACCTTCAACGCATTGGTGCGTCCGGCTTCACCCATCGGCGTGCCCAGCGTCATGATGACGAGGTCGTCATGTGTGACTAGTCCGTCATAAAGCATCATGGCCAGCGCGTCGCGTGTAGCCTGCGGGGCATCGCTTTCCCCGTAGTGATTACCAATCGGCTTAGGTGTCACGTTCCGGAACAGGGTGACGCGTCCAGCGGTTTCCTTCAACGGTGTCAGCGCATAGATAGGGACATCAGATACATGTCGCGACATATACAGCACCGTGTTGCCGCTGTGCGTAAACGCGGCAATCGCCTTGATCGGCAGCAGGCCCGCCATGCCCATGGCCTGGCGCGCAATACCCTCATCGATGGATTCAGTTTCCTTGCGTGGCTGACGGGTGGCAAAAGAGGGGAGTACGTTTTGTTTCTCCGTGGCCAGGCAGGTGCGGTTCATGGCCTGCACGGCCTCCACAGGATATTTGCCTGCCGCCGTTTCAGCCGAAAGCATGATGGCATCCGCGCCATCGAGCACGGCGTTGGCCACGTCATTGACCTCGGCCCGGGTCGGAATCGGATTCGTGATCATCGACTCCATCATCTGCGTAGCGACAATCACCGGACAGTTGTAGTGCGGCGCCTTGCGCAGGATGCGCTTCTGCGCCGGCGGTACTGCTGCATCGCCGATCTCCACGCCGAGATCGCCACGCGCAACCATCACGGCGTCACTGGCGTCGAGGATTTCATCCAGGTTTTCCACCGCTTCTGCACGCTCGATTTTGGCAACAATGCCCGCATGGCCGCCGGCCTCGCGCACGAGCCGTCTCGCTTCCTCAACATCGCGTGCATCGCGGGGGAAGGAGATGGCCACGTAATCCGCGCCAAGCTTCACGGCGGTCTTGATGTCTTCCCTGTCCTTGTCCGTCAGGGCGCGTGCGGACAGGCCGCCGCCCTGGCGATTGATGCCCTTGTTGTTCGAAAGCTCGCCGCCCATGACGACACGGCAGTGAATTTCGCTGCCTTCGATGCGTTCGACGTCCATGACAATCAGGCCGTCGTTGAGCAGCAGCCGGGCACCGGGCTCGACATCATTGACCAGTTCCTTGTAGGTGATGCCGACACGCGCGTTATCACCGGCATCGAGGTCCATCGCGGCATCGATGATGAAATGCTGGCCGGCCATGAGCGTGGTCTTGCCGTTGACAAACCTGCCGATGCGGATTTTCGGTCCCTGCATGTCGGCGAGAATGCCCACGCAGACACCGTGTTTCCTTGCCGCTGCGCGCACGTTCTCGGCCCGGCGAATGTGATCTTCGGCGCTGCCGTGCGAGAAGTTCAGACGTGCAAGGTTGATACATTCGGCCACGAGCCGGCCCAGCACCTCCGGAGATTCAGAGGCTGGTCCAAGCGTGGCAACGATTTTTGTGCGACGTGTACGGCAGGGCATCAGCGGTTGGCCGCGCGCTCCTCGAGCATGGCGACGGCGGGTAGCTTTTTGCCCTCCAGAAACTCAAGAAAGGCACCACCACCGGTTGAGATGTATGACACCTTGTCTGCAATACCGTACTTGGCGACAGCTGCCAGCGTGTCACCACCTCCCGCGATCGAGAAGGCAGGAGAGTCTGCGATGGCCATGGCGATGGCCTTCGTACCCTCACCAAACTGGTCGAACTCAAACACACCAACCGGACCGTTCCAGACAATCGTGCCGGCCTTTTTCAGGATGTCGGCGAGTACAGCCGCAGAGTCCGGGCCGATATCAAAGATCATGTCATCATCCGTAACATCCTCGACCCGCTTCAGCGTGGCTTCAGCCTCGGGTGAAAACTCCTTGCCACAGACGACGTCGGTTGGCACCGGTATATCGCCGCCACGGGCCTGGGCAGCTGCACTCAGCTGCTTGCATGTGTCGATCAGGTCGGCCTCGTACAGAGACTTGCCGACAGGGTGTCCCGCTGCGGCAATGAACGTATTGGCGATGCCACCACCAACGACGAGCTCGTCCACCACCTTTGACAGGCTTTCAAGCACGGTCAGCTTGGTGGAGACCTTCGAACCGCCAACAATCGCCACCATCGGCCGCGCCGGATTGTCCAGTGCCTTGCCCAGTGCTTCAAGCTCAGCGGCAAGCAGCGGACCAGCGCATGCAATAGGCGCAAACAGGCCTACGCCATGCGTGGATGCCTGGGCGCGGTGCGCGGTGCCAAAGGCGTCCATGACATACACATCGCAGAGTGCGGCGTATTTTCTGGACAACACCTCGTCATTTTTCTTTTCGCCGACATTGAAACGAATGTTTTCGAGCAGTACGAGCTCGCCTGGTGCCACCGCCGGTGTCTTCTCGAGATAGTTCTTCACGAGGCGGACTTCCTTGCCCAGCAGCTTGGAAAGATGGCGGGCAACAGGTGCAAGTGAGAACTGTTCATCGTACTCACCCTCGGTTGGCCGACCCAGGTGGCAGCATACCATGACGCTGGCACCAGCATCCATGGCGTGCTTCATGGTTGGCAGGCTGGCGCGGATACGCGTGTCGTCACCGACCTCACTATCAACAATCGGTACATTCAGATCTTCGCGGATCAGCACACGTTTGCC